>JAHECC010000097.1 GCA_024641965.1 Rubrivivax sp. | reverse complement strand
AGCTCGTCCCAGCCCATCTTCTCGACCTTCGCCTTCTCCTCGGCGCTGAGTTCGAGTTCAAGATTCTTGCGCAGCCATTCGAGCGGAACGTCCTGGCTGAAGTCGGTGAGCATTTCGACGCCCTTGAAGTAGGCCGCAAAGGCACGGTCGAACTTGTCGAACTGGGCTTCGTCCTTGACCAGCGAGGTGCGCGCCAGGTAGTAGAAATCGTCCACCGACGGGCCAATCACCCCCTGTTTGATGGCTTCGAGCAGGGTCAGGTATTCCTTCACCGAAACCTTCAGCTTGGCGGCGCGCAGGGTGTAGAAGAAATTGATCAGCATGGTGACGGTGGCCTTGTCCGGTGACGCAGCACCCGACAGGGCGCGCAGGGTGCCACGGCCTCTAGCATAGCCGGGAGCCCGCCACGGTGCCATGCGCGGGCCGGGGCACGATGCTATAAGGCCCAGGGGTGTCGTCCCAGACGCCCTTTTCTCCTTGCCAGCACCGCCATTGGCCGATGTTGTCCACGCTGACGGCCACCCAGGTGGCATTCCTTCAGGTTGCCGTGCTGCAATGTGTGGCAGCGGTGTTCTGGGCGCTGGGCGCGTGGTTCGTACGGGAGGAACGCGCCGCGTTGGCGCACTGGGCAGCGTACGCTGGCTTGAGCGCCACCACCTGGTTGATGCTGGCGCTGTACCTGAAATCGCCGCCGCTGCTCGCGGTGCTGATCGGCATGTGCGCCGCCATGGCGTTGCGTGCGGGCATCCGCCGTTTCGTGCGTCGCACGCCGGACTGGCCGCTGCCGCTGCTGTTGTTGGGCCTGGTGCTGTTGTTCGGCGTTTGGATCGACGACGACCGGTGGCGGCCGCTGCAGGCGGCATTGAATTTCGGCGTGCTTGCCGCGCTCTATGTGAGCATGGCCGTCGATCTGGGGCGCTATGCACGCGACCAGCTGCGGTGGCGCCGGCCATGGCTGCTGTCGCTGCCGCTGTTGCTCGGAGCCTTCGGTTTCGGCAGCCGCTCGGTGCGGGCGATGCTCTGGCCCGAGTCGTTGTGGGCCGAGATGAGCGTGCACAGCGCCCTGAACGTGGGCTCGGCCTTGAGCTACATCGTGCTGGTGCTGCTGATGCATGCCACGCTGATGGCGCTCGTGGTGGCGCGGCTGGTGAGCCAGTTGCAGCGCCTGGCGCGCCGCGACGGCCTGACCGGGTTGCTGAACCGACGCGCTTGGCGCGAGTTGCTCGACCGCCAGGTGCTGAACCGGCGCCGTGCCGACGATGTCTTCAGCGTGCTGATGATCGACGTGGACCATTTCAAGGCCGTCAATGACCGTTGCGGACATGAGGCCGGCGACCTGGCACTGAAGCACATCGCCCGATTGATGACCCACAGCTTGCGTACCGAGGACCGCATCGGCCGCTTTGGCGGCGAGGAGTTCGTGGTGCTGCTGCATGCATCGAAGCTCGCGCGTGCCATGGCCGAGGCCGAGCGCTTGCGCCTCGCCGTGATGGCCTCGCCGTTGCAGCACGGCGCGCTGTCGGTGCCGCTGACGGTGAGCATCGGCGTGGCGGAATGGGCTGGCGGTGCGGAAGACCCGTCGCGCCTGATGCTGCGCGCCGACGCGGCGCTCTACCGCGCCAAGCATCTGGGCCGCAACCGCGTCGAAACCGCCACCGACGAGGCTGCGCCGGCGCTGCACCGGCCGGCTCAGGTCTGAGACTTGCGCCGCGGGCGTGCAGCCGGCTTCATGCCCGGGTCATGCGCTTTCAGCCAGGCGAAGAACTCGCTGTACCAAAGCCGTGAATTGCGTGGCTTCAGCACCCAGTGGTTCTCGTCGGGGAACCACAGCAGCCGGGCATCGACCTGGCGCGCCTTCAAGGTGTTGTAGAAGGCCAGACCCTGCTGGTCGGGCACGCGGTAGTCGAGCGCGCCGTGCACCACCAGCGTCGGCGTGACCATGTTCGCAGCCGATGCCATCGCGCTTTGTTCGTTGACCTGCCGCGGGCTGTCCCAGTACCAGGCACCGAACTCGCGCGCATGCCAGGTGTAGCTGTCGTCGGCGAACATCGCGGTCCAGTCGAAGCAGCCGGCATGGCACACATAGGCCTGGTAGCGCCCCGCTGCGGCATGGCCGTTCATCCAGGCCACGAGGTAGCCACCGTAACTGCCGCCGGCGGCGAAGACGCGCTTCGCATCGGCCCAGGGTTCCTGCAGCAGCATGTCGGTGGCGGCGTCCAGGTCCTGCATTTCCAGCTGTCCGTAGCGGTGCGTGATGCTGTCCAGGAAGGCATAGCCGAAGCCGGACGAGCCGTGGTAGTTGACGCTGCACACCACGTAGCCCATGGCAGCGAACAACGCCGTGTTCCAGCGGTAATGCCAGGCGTCACCGGAGGCAGCATGCGGGCCGCCGTGGATGATCTGCAGCAGCGGGTATGTCTTGCGCGCATCGAAGCCGGGCGGGAAATGCAGCCACATCTGCACCTGATCGCCCTGTGCGCCTTCGAACCAGCGCTGCTCGCAGCGCGAGGCCTGCACATCGGCCAGCAGCCGGTCGTTGAAGTACTCGATGCGCCGCGCGGCCGCGCCCGGCAGGTGCACATGCAGCCGCGCCGGGTGGTTCGCCGCATGGGCCACCGTCAGCAGCGTGCCGGCGCGCTTGTCGAAGCCCGACACCGTGCCGCCCGGCACCACCACCTCGGCGCGCCGGTCGGGCAGGTCGAAGCGCCAGAGGTGCTGGCGGCCGTGCTGTTCGGCCGTGAACAGCAGCGCCTGGCCGTCGTCCTCCCAGTGCAGCGGGGCATGCACTTCGTGGTCCCACTCGGCGCTTTCCACCGTCCAGCCGCCGGTCTCGCGATCCCAGACGCACAGTTGCGCCGGCATGCTGTGCTTCAAGCCCTGGTGATTCGCCAGGAAGGCCAGGCGATCGCCATCCGGGCTGTAGCGCGGTGCGCCCATGTTCCAGGCGGCATCGTGTGCCAGCGTTTGCACGCGCCGGCTGCCGACCTCGATTTCGGCCAGCGCGAAGCAGTTGCCAGCGCGCTTTTCGCCCGCGCCGTCGAAGGCGAAGGCGATGCGCTTGCCGTCGGGCGCGATGTCGAAGGCGTTGCGATCGGGGTCGGCGCGAACCAGTTCGTAGGGCGTGCCTTCGAACAGGTCGCGTACGCGACCCGATGCCACATCCATCACCAGCAGATGCGGCACGCGGCCCAGCGGCAGGTGACTGTCCCAATGGCGGTACTGCGCCTGGCTGGTGGCGTAGCCGCTTTCCTTGCGCGCCTTGAAGGCCTTGTAGGCCTTTTCCTGCGCCTTCTGCCCCCTCAGTTCCGGCCAAACCCAGGAGACGAACGCAATGCGCCTGCCATCGGCAAACCAGGCGAAGGCGTCGACGCCGGTGGCCACATTGCCGACGCGCCGCGCCTCGCCGCCGTCGGATGCGATGACATACAGTTGTGGCGTGTCGTCCTTGGCGCCTTGCTGTTCGCGGCTGGCGACGAAGGCGATCAGGTCGCCCTTTGGCGACCACAGCGGCTGGGCGTCCTTGTCGCCGCACTGCGTCAGCGCGCGTGGTGCAACACCGCGTGTCGACAACAGCCACAGCGAACTCGCGGCGCTGTTCTCTTGCATCGAATAGCGGCTCAGCGCGCACACGGCCTGTGCGCCATCGGGGGCCAGGCTGGGCGTGCCGGCGCGCTCGATCTGCCACAGGGTTTCGATGCTCAGGGTCTTCTGCTTGGCCATGGAAGAGGACCGCGCCACGCACCGCCGTTCGCTATCGCGGTCGGTCGAGCTGGAATTGCAGGTGGGCCTGGATGGTCGGCCATTCGGCCGCGGTGATGCTGTAGACGGCCGTGTCGCGCAGGCTGCCGTTGGGGCTGATCTGGTGCGCGCGCAGCATGCCGTCGAGCTGCGCACCCAGCCGCTCGATGGCGCGCCGGCTCTGGATGTTGAGCCGGTGCGTGCGGAACTCCACCGCGATGCAGCGCAAGGTGTCGAAGGCGTGTCGCAGCAGCATCAGCTTGCACTCGGTGTTCAGCGGCGTGCGCTGCACGCGCTGTGCATACCAGGTCGAGCCGATCTCGACGCGGCGGTTCGCGCCATCGACGTTCATGTAGGTGGTCATGCCGGCGATGTGGCCCTTGGCGTCGAGCACGGTGAAGGGCAGCATCGAGTCCTTGCCCAGCAGTGAAAGCCTGCGCTCGATCTCGGCCGCCATGTGCTCGGGTTTCGGCACGAGGGTGTACCAGAGCCGCCAGAGCTCGCCGTCGTGCGCGGCCTCGACCAGACCCTCCAGATGCGTGGCCGCCAGCGGCACCAGGCTGGCGTGCTTGCCGCTCAGCGTGACGGGCTGCAGGAAGGTCATCTGTCGTGGCTCCGGCCGGCGCTGCGCGACTTGACTTCGCTGCGCCATGTCAGCCTGCACCGCACCGGATGAACCTGCTCGATGATCATCTGTTGTGACGCTGCATGAACACCAGCTTTTCGAACAGCGTCACGTCCTGTTCGTTCTTCAGCAGCGCGCCCACCAGCGGCGGCACGGACACCTTGTCGTCCTTGCTCTGCAGCGCTTCGAGCGGAATGTCCTCGGCCACCAGCAGCTTGAGCCAGTCGAGCAGCTCGGAGGTGGAGGGCTTCTTCTTCAGCCCCGGCAGCCCGCGTACGTCGTAGAAGGTCTTCATCGCCGCCGTCAGCAGCTCCTTCTTCAGCCCCGGGAAGTGCACGTCGACGATGGCCTTCATCGTGTCGGCGTCGGGGAACTTGATGTAGTGGAAGAAGCAGCGGCGCAGGAAGGCGTCGGGCAGCTCCTTCTCGTTGTTCGAGGTGATGAACACCACCGGCCGGTGCCGGGCCTTGATCAGCTCACGCGTTTCATAGACGAAGAACTCCATCCGGTCGAGTTCGCGCAGCAGGTCGTTCGGGAACTCGATGTCGGCCTTGTCGATCTCGTCGATGAGCAGCGCCACCGGCTGTTCGGCGGTGAAGGCCTGCCACAGCACGCCCTTGACGATGTAGTGGTGGATGTCCTTGACGCGTTCGTCACCGAGCTGGCTGTCGCGCAGGCGACTCACCGCGTCATATTCGTACAGGCCCTGCTGCGCCTTGGTGGTGCTCTTGATGTGCCATTGCAGCAGCGGCATGTTCATCGCCGCGGCCGCCTCTTCGGCGAGCATGGTCTTGCCGGTGCCGGGCTCACCCTTGACGAGCAGTGGCCGTGTCAGCGTGACCGCGGCGTTCACGGCCAGCATCAGGTCTTGCGTGGCGATGTAGTTGTCGGTGCCTTGGAACTTGATCGGTGCTTGCATGGAGATGTGGTTTGTCTTGAGGCTGCGCACTTGTTGAGTGTGGCGCTGGGGTCCGGGCGGCATGCGAAGGCACGCGCTTTCGATGCGAATCCAGTATAAGGGCCGGTCGTATAATTTAGGCCTCTAGGTAGTGGCGGGTCCTCTGGCCCGCCTTTTCATGCAACCCACCGCCTGCCCCACGATGAAAATTGCCTTTCCCCTGCTGTTGGCCTTGATGGGCATGAGTTTCGCCGCCCAGGCCGAGGACTTGAAGGGCGACGCCGCTGCCGGCGCAAAGCTCAATGCTTCGTGCATCGGCTGCCATGGCATCCCGGGCTACCAGGCCAGCTTTCCCGAGGTCTACAAGGTACCGATGATCTCGGGCCAGAACGCCAAGTACATCGCGGCCGCGCTGAATGCGTACAAGAAGGGTGAGCGCAAGCACGGCACGATGCGCGCGATCGCCGGATCGTTGAGCGAGCAGGACATCGCCGACCTGGCGGCCTACTACGCCGCCCACGGCGAGTCCACGCCGGCGCCGGAGGCGGTGGCCGCGAAGCCCTCGCCGGAAGTGGAAGCCCTGCTGGCCAAGGGTGCCTGCGTGTCCTGCCATGGCGCCAACTTCACCAAGCCGATCGATGGCACCTACCCGAAGATCGCCGGCCAGTACCCCGACTACCTGTATGCCGCGCTGAAGTCCTACAAGGTCGAAGGCAACGCCTACGTCGGCCGCGGCAACGCCATCATGGCGGGCCAGGTCAAGCAGTTCAGCCTGGCCGAACTGAAGGCGATGTCGCGCTACATCGGTTCGTTGCCGAGTGAAGTGCACACCGTCGCGCAGTCGAAGTTCCGCTGAGCGCGGCGGCACGGCGTCCGCCCGGCATCGCTGCATGAGCACGCTGCGTGCCGCCGAGCCGCGGGACGTGACGGCCATCGTCGGCCTGATTCGCGAACTGGCGGAATTCGAAAAACTCACCCACCTGCTGCGGGTCACGCCGCAGAGCCTGCATCCGCATCTGTTCGGCGAACGCCCCGCAGCCGAATCGGTGGTGGCGGAGACGGACGGCCAGGTGGTCGGCTTCGCGCTGTTCTTCACCAACTTCTCCACCTTCCTGGGCCAACCTGGGCTGTACCTGGAGGACCTGTACGTGCAACCGGCGTTTCGCGGCCAAGGCATTGGCGCCGCGTTGCTGTCGCACCTTGCCGCACTGGCCCGGCAACGCGACTACGGTCGCTTCGAATGGAGCGTGCTCGACTGGAACGTCGATGCGATCCGCTTTTATGAACGTCTGGGCGCGACGCTGCTGCCCGAATGGCGCATCTGCCGCGTCAGCGGCGACGCGCTGCAGCACTTCGGCCACTGAGGCAAGGTCAGCCCATGCAACATGTCAACCTCGGTCGTAGCGACCTGCGCGTCAGCCCGATCTGTCTGGGCACCATGACCTTCGGCGAGGTGCAGGTCGACGCCGCCACCTCGCACCGGCTGCTCGACCACGCGTTGCATCGCGGGCTGAACTTCATCGACACCGCGGAAATGTACCCGGTGCCGCCGAGCCAGGCACGCTACGGCATCACCGAAAGCATCATCGGCGAGTGGCTGCGCAAGCGCCCCGACCTGCGTTCACGCATCGTGCTGGCCACCAAGGCGGCCGGCCCGGTGCGCGGCTACCAGTGGCTGCGCAACGGCAGCGCCGACGTCACGGCCGACGACATCGTCGCTTCGTGTGAAGCCAGCCTGAAGCGACTGCACACCGAGGTCATCGACCTGTACCAGTTGCACTGGCCGACACGCGCGGTGCCGATGTTCGGCGGCCTGTACTACACGCCGAAGGACGAAGCTGACCTGACGCCGATCGAAGAGCAACTGCGCGGCTTGCAGCGGCTGGTGGAGGCGGGGAAGGTGCGCCACGTCGGTGTGAGCAACGAAACGCCCTGGGGCGTAGCCGAGTTCGTGCGCCTGGCCGATGCGACGGGGCTGCCACGCATTGCCAGCGTGCAGAACGCCTACAGCCTGATCAACCGCTCCGTCGACAACGGCCTGGACGAAGTGCTGCACCGCCAGCAGGTGTCGCTGCTGGCCTATTCGCCGCTGGGCTTCGGTCTGCTCAGCGGCAAGTACGACACCGCGGGCTTCGAGGATCCGGCGAATCGCGGCCGCATGACGGTGTTCGACAGCATGCGCAAACAGCGCCACGGTCGGCCCGAGGCGCTGGCCGCGGCGCGGCGCTACAACACGCTGGCGCGCGAGCAGGGCATGAGTCCGGCGCAACTGGCGCTGGCCTACTGCTATCGCAACTGGCGTGTCGCCAGCACGATCATCGGCATCACGACGATCGAACAGCTCGATGAGGACATCGACGCCTGGGAGGTCGAACTGGAGCCCGAACTGCTCGCCGAGATCGACCGCATTCGCTGGGAGCATCGCGACCCGGCGCAGTGAGGCATGGCGAAGAAGTCGCGCCATGTCAGCGAAACACCGGCCACGGCATGGCTGCGCGCGCACGGCGTGGCCTTCAGCGAACACCCCTATGACTACGTCGAGCGCGGCGGCACGGACGAATCCGCACGCCAGCTCGGTTTGGGCGAACACAGCGTCGTGAAGACGCTGGTCATGCAGGACGAACGTGGCCAGCCGCTGCTGGTGCTGATGCACGGCGACCGGCAGGTCAGCACCAAGGCGCTGGCCCGTGCGCTCGAGGTGAAGAGCATCGAGCCGTGCAGCGTCGAGGCCGCCCAGCGCCACAGCGGCTACCTGGTCGGCGGCACCTCGCCCTTCGGCACGAAGAAGACCTTGCCGGTGTGTGTCGAAGCCAGTGTGCTGGTCTTGCCGCGCATCTGGATCAACGGCGGGCGGCGTGGCTTCCTGGTGGGGCTGGATCCATCGGTGCTGAGCACGCATCTGCACGCGCGTGCGGTGGCCTGCGCGCTTTGAGGGTCACCGGCCGGGGCGTAAACTCGATAGCTGCTTTCACTCGCTTGCGTGCCTCACCATGCAGTACTTGAGCAGCCTGCTGGCCGTGCTGGCGGCCTACTTGATCGGCTCGATGTCCTTCGCCGTCATCGTCAGCCGCAGCATGGGGCTCAACGACCCGCGCAGCTACGGCTCGGGCAACCCCGGCGCGACGAATGTGTTGCGCTCAGGCCACCGCGGCGCCGCGGCGCTGACGCTGGCCTTCGACATGCTCAAGGGCTATGTGCCGGTGCTGCTGGCGCTGATCTACGGGCCGCGCTTCGGGCTCGGCGAAACGAGCGTGGCCTTTGTCGGTCTGGCCGCCTTCGTCGGGCACCTGTGGCCGGTGTTCTTCGGCTTCAGAGGCGGTAAGGGCGTGGCTACCGCCATGGGCGTGCTGCTGGCTCTGAACCCGTGGCTCGGTGCAGCCACCTTGCTGACCTGGGTCATCGTGGCCGTGTTCTTTCGCTATTCGTCGCTGGCGGCGATCGTCGCGGCGCTGTTCGCTCCGTTCTACCAGCTGCTGATCTGGGGCATGGCGCCGGCCTTGCTGTCCATCAGCGCCATGAGCCTGCTGCTGCTGTGGCGCCACCAGCCGAACATGAGCAAGCTCTTTGCCGGCACCGAGTCACGCATCGGCGCCAAGCCGGCCACCGTCGGCGGCGCGGCGGTCAAGCATCCGGTGAACCAGCACACGGCATCGCCGCATGCGCATCCGCACGCCGCCGCGCGTTCCCGCGGTCACAAGAAAGGAAATCGATGAACATCCAGCGCTTCGATGTGGGCCAACGCCTGTCGGAAATGGCGGTGCACAACGGCGTGTGCTATCTGGCCGGCCAGGTGGCAGCCGACGCCACGCAGGACATCAGCGGCCAGACGCGCCAGGTGCTGGCCTCCATCGACGCGCTGCTGGCACGCGTGGGCAGCAACAGCTCGCGCATCCTGATGTGTCAGATCTTCATCGCCGACCTGGCCGATTTCGCCGCGATGAACCAGGTCTGGGAGGCCTGGTTGCCCGCCGGCCAGGCGCCGCCACGGGCCACCGTGCTGGCGCAACTGGCCAAGCCGGAGTGGAAGGTGGAGATGGTGGTCACGGCGGCTGCATGAAGACCCGCCGCCGCTCGATCGCCATGCTGATGCTGCTGGTGCGCGGCCAGGTGCAGCTCGGGGTCGATGCGCAGCGTGTGATCGACACGCTGCAGCGCGCTCAGCCCAGTTCCTGAGTCAGCTCAGGCCCAGACGGCCGAGGTCGCCGCGGCCATGACGCAGCACTTGCGGCGTGTCGCCGCTGAGATCGACGACCGTGGTGGGTTGCATCGGGCAGGCGCCCGCGTCGATCACCGCCTGCAGCAGCTTCTGGAAATGGGCGCGAATCAGCTGCGCGTCGTTCATCGGTTCACGTTCACCGGGCAGGATCAGCGTCGTGCCCAGCAGCGGCTGACCCAGCATCGCGAGCAGTTCCTGCGCGACCGTATGGTCGGGCACGCGCAGCCCGATGGTGCGGCGTGACGGGTGGCTGAGCCGGCGCGGCACTTCCTTGGTGGCTTCCAGGATGAAGGTGTAGGGCCCCGGTGTGGCCTGTTTCAACAGCCGGTATTGCGCATTGTCCACGCGCGCATAGCTGGCCAGTTCGCTCAGGTCACGGCACAACAGCGTCAGGTGATGTTTGTCATCGACTTGGCGCAGGCGCCGCAGCTCCTGTGCAGCGGCCTTGTCGTCCAGCCGGCACACCAGCGCGTAGCTCGAATCGGTGGGCACGGCGGCAATGCCACCTTGCTGCAGGATCAACGCGGCCTGCTTCAGCAGACGCGGCTGCGGGTTGTCGGGATGGACCTCGAAATACTGCGACATGTGCCCATTGTCGGTGCAAGGCTCCGGGTCAGTCGGCCACCGCGCTGCCGCGCGTGCGCAGGTTGAGCCACGCGGCGCTGGCACCGCAGGCCATGATCACCGCCATGCCGATCCAGGCCACGGCATCGGGCAGCCGGTCGAAGACCAGCCAGCCCAGCGCGGTCGCCAACGGGATCTGCGTGTAGATGAAGGGCATCAGCGTGGCCGTCGGCGCCATGCCCAGTGCCAGGATCAACAGCAGGTGGCCGCCCGTGCCGAGCGCGGCGACCGCCGCCAATGCGGCCCATTGGCCTGCATCGGCCGCGTGCGCCGCTTGCAGCAGTTCGGCCGCGTTCCACAGCAGCAAGGGGGTGACGATCAGCATGCCGGTCAGGCCGGTCCAGAAATGCGTGGTGTAGGGGTTGTCGAGCGTGCTCATGCGCGAGGTCAGCACCTGGAATGCCGCATAGGTGAAGGCGCCGGCCAGCGGGAACAGCACCGCCCAGCCGAACACGCCGCTGCCGGGGCGGATGACGATCAGCGCGCCGACCAGGCCGCCGCAGACCAGCGACCAGCGCAAGCGCGACACGGATTCGCGCAGCAACCAGGCGGCCAGCAGCGTGACCAGCAGCGGCGCCAGCATGTTGATGGCGGTCAGCTCTGCCACTGGCATGTGCTGCAGGCCGAAGAAGATCATCGCCGAGGTGATCAGCAGCAGCGAGCCACGCAGCGCCTGGAAGCGCGGGTGCGCGGCGCGGAAGCTGCCGCCGGGGGCCAGCGCCAACCACAACGCCATGACCACGGCCTGGAAGGCATAGCGCAGCCACAGCATCAGCAGCACCGGGAAGGCGCCCGCCAGCCAGCGCACGCCGGTGTCCATGCCGGCGAAAACGGCGGCCATCAGCACGATCAGACCGACGCCCAGCAGCGGGCGTGGCTGCGCGTCAACCGGCACGCTGTACGCGGTGCTGGAGTTCGGCCCACACCGGTGTGAGCTGTCCGGGCAGGTCGGGCAGGGTGCCGAGGTCGGCGCGGCTTTCGCCGGGCGAATGGAAATCGCTGCCGCGCGATGCGAGCAGCCCGAACTCCAGGGCCGTGTCGGCGTACTTCTGGAAGTCGGACGGGCCATGGCTGCCGGTGATGACCTCGACACCGCGCCCGCCATGGCCGACGAACTCGCTGAACAGCGCGTATTCCTCGGTTGGCGTGAAGCGGTAGCGTCCCGGGTGTGCGATCACCGCCAGCCCGCCGGCGTCGGTGATCCAGCGTACCGCGTCGCCGAGCGAGGCCCATTTGTGCGGCACAAAACCCGGCTTGCCCTCGGCCAGATAGTGGCGGAAGACCTCGCTGGTGTCGGCGCACTTGCCGGTCTCGACGATGTAGCGCGCGAAGTGCGTGCGCGAGATCAGCTGCGGGTTGCCGACATACTTCAACGCGCCGTCGTAGGCGCCGTGGATGCCCACCTTGGCCAGTTCGCGCGCCATGTCGTGCGCGCGTTCGCCACGCCCACCGCGGGTGGCGGCCAGGCCGTCGACCAGGCTGGCATCGGCGGGGTCGAAGCCCAAGCCGACGATGTGCACCGTGACGCCGGCAAAGCTGACCGAGATCTCGGTGCCGCTCAGGTAATCGAGCCCTTGCGCGAGCGCCGCATCGCGGGCGCGCTGCTGGCCGTCGACCTCATCGTGATCGGTCAGCGCCCACAACTCGACGCCGTTGGCCTTGGCCCGGGCGGCCAGCATTTCCGGTTGAAGGGTGCCGTCGGAGACGACGGAGTGGCAATGCAGGTCGGCGTTGAGCAGGTTCACCCATCAATTGTAGAGAGCTGGGCGCCATGCTGCCCGACCCAGGGCTTCAAGCCGCGCTCAGGCGGCCGTGGCTCAGAATCTGTGTGCGATCGCAGCGCGCGGCCAGTTCGCGGTCGTGCGTGACCAGCACGAAGGCGGTACCGCGTTCGCGTGCCCCTTGCAGCATCAGCGCGAACACCGCCTCGGCGGTTTCGCCGTCCAGATTGCCGGTGGGCTCGTCGGCGAGCACGCAACTGGGTGAACACACCAGTGCACGCGCCAGCGCCACGCGCTGCCGCTCGCCGCCCGACAACTGCCCTGGGTGGTGCGCCACACGCTCGGCCAGGCCCACCTGGGCCAGCGCCTGTTGTGCGGCACTGCGCGCCTGCTCGCGCGACTGGCGGCGGATGCGCAGCGGCATGGCCACGTTATCGAGCGCGCTGAATTCGGGCAGCAGGTGGTGGAACTGGTAGACGAAGCCCAGGTGCCGATTGCGCCAGTCACCCTGTTCGGCAGCACTCATCGTGGCGAAATCGCGGCCCATCAGCTCGACCCGGCCGGAGCTCGGTGCGTCCAGTGCCCCCAGCAGGTGCAGCAACGTGCTCTTGCCGGAGCCCGAGGCGCCGACGATGGCCAGCGTCTCGCCGGCGTGAATTTGCAGGTCGACACCGCGCAGCACCTGCACGTCCAGCGCCTCTCTGCCGCTGCCTTCGCGGAAGCGTTTGTGCAGGCCCTGGCAGACCAATACCGAAGCTTCATTCATAGCGCAGCGCCTCGGCCGGGTTGACGCGGCTGGCGCGCCAGCTCGGGTACAGCGTGGCGACGAAGGCCAGCAGCAGCGAGATCGCGGCAATGGGCACGATATCGCTGGCCAGCGGCTCGCTGGGCATGCGGCTGATCAGGTAGATGCTGCCCGGCAGGAAAGCCACGCCCAGCGCGCGCTCGATGGCCGGCACGATGACATCCACGTTCAGCGCAATCAACAACCCGAAGGCTACGCCGCCGAAAGTGCCGACGATGCCGGCGGCCGCGCCTTGCACCATGAACACGCCCATGATCGAGCGCGGGCTCGCGCCGAGCGTGCGCAGGATGGCGATGTCGGCGCGCTTGTCGGTGACGGTCATGACCAGTGTCGACACCAGGTTGAAGGCCGCCACCGCGACGATCAGCGTGAGGATGATGAACATCAGCCGCTTCTCGACCTGCACCGCGTCGAACCAGTTGCGATTCGTGCGTGTCCAGTCGCGCACGATCACGCCCGGCCCGAGGCTGCGCGACAGTTGTGCGGCCACCTCGCGTGCGGCGTGCACGTCGCGCAGCCGCAGCTGCACGCCGGTGGCATCTTCAACGCGGAAGAACTTCGCCGCATCGTCCAGGTTGATCAGCGCCAGGCCGCTGTCGTATTCGTAGTGCCCGGCCTCGAAGGTGCCGGCCAGCGTGAACTGCTTCAGCCGCGGGATCACGCCGGCCGGTGTCATCTGTCCGCCCGCGGCCACCAGCGTCACCTTGTCGCCGACCCGCACGCCCAGCGCACGCGCCAGTTCCGCGCCGAGCACGATGTTCCAGCTGCCGGGGCTCAGCCCAGCGAGCGTGCTGTCGCGCAGCCGCGCCGCCAGGTCGGTGACGGTGGCCTCGTCATTGGGCGAGATGCCGCGCACGATGGCCGCGCGCATGTCCTCGCCACGCGCCACCAGCGCCTGCGCTGCGACGAAGGGCGCAGCGCCGATGACCTGCCGGTTCTCGCGCGCCGTCGCCGCGATGGCGCGCCAATCGGTCAGCGCGACGCCGCGTGGCTCGAACACCTCGACATGCGAAATCACCGACAGCATGCGGTCGCGCACCTCCTTCTGGAAGCCGTTCATCACGCTCAGCACGATGATCAGCGCCGCCACGCCCAGGCCGATGCCGAGCATCGACACGCCGGAGATGAAGGAGATGAAGCGGTTGCGCCGGCCACTGCGACCGGCTCGCGTGTAGCGCCAGCCGATCTGCAGTTCATAGGGAAGGCTCATGGCGGCGGCATGCTAACCGAGGCGGCGCGTTGGACTAGCTTGTTGATGCGCGCGGCGGCGTGCGAGCGCCGCGCCTTCCCGTTCACGGGACGCGCGACGCGCATGGGTACCGAAACGTGTGTTGCGTCTTGACTGCAAGCCCGATGCCCTGGAGAGCGAGATGGTGGCTATGGGCAAACGAATCCAAGAAAAGCGCAAAGAGCGCTTTTATCAGCAGCGAGGCCTTCTCCGGGCGACCCACAACCATCCAATGCAAGCACTCCGATGAAACGCAAATCACTGGCCACCGCGATCACCATGGCGCTCGCCGCCAGTTCATGAGCCTGAACTCGGCCACGCTGAACGGCATTGGCAGAACCGTGACGAACCTTGGCAAATCGACGCTGCGCCAGCAGTCGCGGTCGCGTCAATCCGCGCGGGGTCAAGCGCAGGATGAGCAACCTCAGCGTGTGCCATGGTGGCAGGTCGCTGCAACGACGACATCAGTCGACGCTTGTGCTTCGCATCTGAACAGTATTCGGGCTGGCCTGGCTTGCCGAGTTGGCGACCGATCACGCCCAGAGAATGTGGAACCTGTCTTCCGTTGCGCTGCGGGCTCACCACAGCCTTGAATCGCTGGCCCACACCGCGAAGGCCGAAATGCAAGCGCGCAACGTCTTCATGGTCGAGACGCCGGGCGACGGGGTCTTTGGCGAGTCGGAGGAGAAATGTCCCCCCCGAGTCCAGGTGTGCGTAACGATCCCACAAACGGGTCGAGAGGCCTTATAGTCCCGCCGCGGTGCCATTCCGGCCGCTCTGGAGCTCAATGATCATG
>JAHECC010000292.1 GCA_024641965.1 Rubrivivax sp. | reverse complement strand
TCGCGCAACTAGGGACGGAGCTCTCTCATGGATCTCGATCAAGCGGGTCTTGCGACCCGTAAAGCCGTTCTCGGCCAGGACTACGTCGAATCGGCAATCACCAAGGCAACACCATTCACTGCGCCGCTGCAGGAACTGGTTACGCGCCATGCCTGGGGCAACACCTGGCAACGCAAGAACATCGACCTCAGAACGCGCAGTATCGTCACGGTATCCATGCTCGTGGCGCTTGGGCGCATGCATGAGTTGAAGATCCATGTGCGCGGCGCACTGAACAACGGCGTGACGAAAGAGGAACTGCAGGAGATCTTCCTGCATGCCAGCGTGTATTGCGGGTTCCCGGCGGCGGTGGATGCCTTCCGCGCGGCGGCTGAGGTGGTCGATACAGCGTAGCCATGTCTAGACAGGCAGGATGAAGCTGAAGAGCGCCAAGCGCCGGCCGATAAACCCGCTCGAGCATCGTCGGTTAAGACCACGCGGCCAGAGTCTCGAGCATGTCAATGTGTCGCAATGTCGCAAACGCTTTTTCGGCCTCCCGATACAAACAGATTGACATGGCAAGAAGCCGCCGTTCGCGGACGACCGTTGATGGCCGCCCGCGTACCTTCGCCCGCCGTCTTTGGGTAGCTGCCGTGCGCCGCATGCGCGCCCTCGTTCCAGTCAATCGAACGCGATCGCGCAGGAGTCAGATCGCCAGCGGATCCACATCCACCGCCCAGCGCTGTACCGGCCGGTGGCGGCCGCGCAGCGTGTGCAACATCGGCAGCCACTCTGCCAGCAACTGCTGCAACGCGCGGCGCGAGTCCGATTCGAGCAGCATCTGCAGGCGTTCGACGCCGGCTACGCGCGACACCGGTGGTGGCACCGGCGGGTACACACGCACCGCTTCGCCGCCCGGCAATTGCGCTGCCAACGTCGCCGCCTCGCGCAGGAATGTGGTGGCGGCCTCGACATTGCGTGCCTCGGCACGCAGCAGCGCCAGGTGGCTGAACGGCGGCAGGCCGGCGGCGCGCCGCTCGTCCAACTGGTCGCGCGCAAAGGCGTCGAAGTCGTGCGCGCGCAGCGCCGCATACAGTGCGTGGCGAGGGTGCCAGGTCTGGATCCACATCTCGCTGCGCGCGGCCTGCGCGGCATCGCGACCGGCGCGGCCCGCGGCCTGCATCAGCAGCGCGAACAGCCGCTCGGCAGCGCGGAAGTCGCTGGTGAACAGCGCGGCGTCGGGATTCACCGCGGCGACCAGCGTGATGCCACGAAAGTCGTGCCCCTTGGCGATCATCTGCGTGCCCACCAGCACGTCCACCTCGCCGGCATGCACCGCCGACAGCTGCGCCTGCAGCGCGCCCTTGGCGCGGGTGCTGTCGGCATCGATGCGCGCCACGCGCGCCTGCGGCAGCAGTTCGGCGATCTGCTCCTGCAGTCGCTCGGTGCCGCGGCCGATGGGCGCGATGTCGAGGTTGCCGCAGTCGGGGCAGGCGCGCGGCACACGCTCGCCGAAGCCGCAGTGGTGGCAGCGCAGCGTGCGGTCGGCCTTGTGGAACACACGCCAGGCACTGCAATGCGGGCAGCCGCTCTTCCAGCCGCAGGCACCGCAGAACAGCACCGGCGCATAGCCGCGCCGGTTCAGGAACAGCAGGCTCTGCTCGCCACGCGCGATGCGCTGCTCGATGGCCTGCAGCAAGGGCGGCGCCAGCGCCGGCGGCACATGGTCGGCGGGGCGCGGCACGGTGTTCATGTCGAGCAGGCGCACCACCGGCAAGGCACCGCCGCCGATGCGCTGCGCCAGGCTCAACCGTCGGTAGCGACCTTGCTCGGCATGCGACCAGCTCTCCAGCGAGGGCGTGGCCGAACCCAAGATCACCGGCACGCCTTCGAGCCGGCCGCGATACACCGCCAGGTCGCGCGCTGAGTAGCGCGCGCCTTCCTGCTGCTTGAAGGATGGGTCGTGCTCCTCGTCGACGACGATCAGCCCCAGCCGCGGCAACGAGGCAAACACCGCCAGCCGCGTGCCCAGCACCAGATCGGCCTGCCCCAGGTGCGCCAGCAGCCAATGGCGCAGGCGGCGCGCCGGCGTCAGCGCACTGTGCAGGCTGACCATCTGCCGGCCGCCGAAGCGCTCGGCAAAGCGCGCTTCGAGCTGCGGCGTCAGGTTGATCTCGGGCACCAGCACCAGCACCTGCCGTCCGGCCTCGAGAGCACGCGCCGCACTGCGCAGGTAGACCTCGGTCTTGCCGCTGCCGGTGACGCCCTGCAGCAGCGTCGGCTGGCGCGCCGTTGCGCGCAGGGTCGCCAGTTGTTCGAGTGCCGCCGCCTGGGCTTCGGTCAGTGCCGGCAGGGTCAGGGCAGGCGGCGCCGCGATCGGCTCGGGGCGCAGGCGCGCCAGCCGCTTGGCCAGGCGCAGGTCGTCGAGCTTGCGCAAATCGGGCGGCAGCACCGACAGCGCCACTTCGCCGACGCTGCGCTGGTAGTAGGCGGCGCTGAATTCCACGAGCTGCATCCAGGCGTCACCCAGGGGCGGCAGGCAGTGCAGGGCGGCCTGCAGCGGCCGCAGCCGTGCCGCTTCCGCCGCGTCACCCAGCCGCCGGTGCCAGACGATACCCGGCACGCTGCGCCGCCCCAGCGGCACCTGTACCAGGGTACCCGGCGCGAGCGCCTGCTCGCACTGGTAGTCCAGCGTGGCGCTCAGCCCGGCATGCTGTGGCGCATCCACCACGACCGGCACGATGCAGTCCGCGCTCATCTCATGGTTGCAGAGCGAGTTGCACCGGAAAGCTCGGATTCATTTGAGACAAAGCGTCTAAGCCGATGATTGAAAAGCGCTTTTTGCGCTATCCACAATTCCTGTGGACAACTTTGTGGGTAAATGGTGTCAGACTGCCGCAAAGCCTTGATTTTCCGCGCGCACCAGTGTCTTGCCCATTTTCGTGGCAGCGGCTCGAATTCAACAAAATCAACGACTTAGCGTCGATCAGGGCAAATCCTGATGGCCGCGGTCGACGTCTTGGCCGCGCTGCGGCGCAGCACGATTCTTGGGGATAAGTCAATGCCTGAGCGCTCACTTACCGGCATCCGACCCAAGCACAGGCCTTGGCTGCGGCACCAGGTGCCAATGGCCGTCGCCGACGGCTGGATCAGCCCGTGGCCTGGCGCTGTTGGCGCGAGTGCCGGTGCACCGCCTCGACCAGCGCGGACACATGCTCCGGGGGCGTGTGCTGGCTGATGCCGTGGCCGAGGTTGAAGACATGACCGTCCCATGTGCCGTCGGCGCGCCGCGGCGGGCCGAAGCTGTCGAGCACCGCGATGGCCTGCTGCTGCACCACCTCGGGCGGCGCGAAGAGCACGTTCGGGTCGAGGTTGCCCTGCAGCGCCACACGGTCGCACACCGCCGCACGCGCTGCGCCGAGGTTGACCGTCCAGTCCAGCCCGACCACGTCGGCACCACAGTCGGCGATCTGCTCCAGCCAGGGCCCGCCGCCCTTGGTGAAGACGATCACCGGCACGCGCCGGCCGTCGCTTTCGCGCTTCAGCGCCGCCACCACCTGCTGCGTGTAGTGCAGGCTGAAGCGCTGGAACATGCCGTCGGCGAGCACGCCGCCCCAGGAATCGAACACCATCACCGCCTGCGCGCCGGCGTCGATCTGCGCGTTGAGGTACGCCGCGACCGCCTGCGCATTGATCTCGAGCACACGCTGCATCAGGTCGGGGCGCGAATACATCAGCGTCTTGACGAGGCGGTAGTCGTCGGAACCGCGGCCTTCAACCATGTAGCAGGCCAGCGTCCACGGGCTGCCGGAAAAGCCGATCAGAGGCACGCGCCCGCCAAGCGCCTTGCGGATCGAGGCCACCGCGTCGAAGACGTAGCGCAGCTTGTCCATGTCGGG
>JAHECC010000096.1 GCA_024641965.1 Rubrivivax sp. | reverse complement strand
GCACCTCAATTCAAGCGGTCGAGCCACCGCCCCATGTGGTGTGCCACCTCCTCGGGCTGCTCCATCGGCGCCCAATGGCCTGCGCCTTCGACCACCACCAGTGTGGCACCGGGGATCAGCGCCGCCGCCTCCTGCGACCATTCCAGCGGTGTGACGCGGTCGGTGCGGCCGCACAGCACCAGCGTGGGCAGATGCAGCGTGGCCAGCATGGCGCGGTGGTCCTCACGGCCGATGATGGCGCGCAGCTGGCGCACCGCTGCATCGGCCCCGACCTCGCGCATGATGCGCAGGCCCCGCGCCATCAATGCGGTGTTCGACGCGTTGTCGGCATGCACGCCGCGACGCATGATGGCCAGCGTCTCGGCATCCACGTCCTGCTGCAACGCGGCGATGGTGGCCTCGCGCACGGGGATGTTGTCTTTTGCCTCAGGCCGGCACGAGGTGTCGACCAGTGCCAGCGCGGCCACCGGGCGCGCCGTGCCGGCCAGCATCTGCAGTGCGACATAACCGCCCATCGAGAAGCCGGCCAGCGCCACCGGCGTGCCGGCCGGCACGTCGGCCACCGATGCCCAGGCATCGCGCGCCATCTGCGTCATGTGGTCCTGCGTGCGCAGGTTGGGGATGCGGATGTCGGCGCGATGGCGCAGCCTGGACGCCACCGGCTCCCAGACCCGTGCATCGTTGAGCAGGCCGTGCAACAGCAGGACCACCGGTTTCATTCCTGGATTCACCGTTTGGTCTGCGGCAGGCGCGGATGGCGCTTCAGCGCTTCTTGGTTACACCGAAGCCATGGGCATGGCGGCCGAGCGCAAAGCTGGCGAAGAACTTGCACCAGATCGTGGTGCCGGCGATCGCGGACCACGTGTCGTAGGGCAGCAGCCCCGCCGCCACGGCGATGATCACATACAGCACCACCAGTCCGGCCACGGCATTGATCAGCATTTCCCAGCGCGCCCAGGCCGCCGCATTTTCGGGCGGCATGCCCCCTTTCAACGCCACTTCCGAGTAGTCGCGCCGGACCTGGATACGCCAAGCGCGGCGCAGCCAGAAGAAGGCCATCGGGAACAGGGCGAGGAACAGGATCCAGGTGATCGCAACGTTCACATCCATGGGCAAGGGTCCTTCCTCAAATGAAGGGGCCTCGCCGGCTCACGCCGGCGAGGCCCCTATTCTCTCGCCACCCGGAATCTGTCCCGGGCGGCGTGACCGTACTCAGTGCGAGCCGTGCACCGCCTTCGAGCCGCGCGGCACACGCACCGACTCGACCATCGCCTGGATATGCTCCGGCGGCTCCTTGGTCACCTTGTCGACCGCGAAGGCGACGATGAAGTTGACCAGCGCGCCAATGCCACCGAAGGCCTCAGGCGTGATGCCGAAGAAGCTGTTCGCACCGCCAATCACATCAAGATACTCCGTGCCCTTGATGAAGAAGATGCCCTTGTGCGCGAACACATAGAACAGCGTGATAGCCAAGCCTGCCAGCATGCCGCAGATGGCGCCTTCCTTGTTCATCTTCTTGCTGAAGATGCCCATCATGATCGCCGGGAACAACGAACTCGCCGCGATACCGAAGGCCAGCGCCACCGTACCGGCCGCGAAGCCCGGTGGATTCAGGCCCAGATACCCGGCGACGACGATCGCGACCGCCATCGACACCTTGCCAGCGAGCAACTCGCCCTTCTCGCTGATGTCCGGCACGAAGACATTCTTGATCAGGTCGTGCGACACGGCAGCCGAGATGGCCATCAGCAGGCCCGCCGCCGTCGACAGCGCCGCGGCCAAGCCGCCCGCCGCCACCAGCGCGATCACCCAGTCGGGCAGCAACGCGATCTCGGGATTGGCCAGCACGATGATGTCGGCGTTGACCGACAGCTCGTTGCCCTTCCAGCCGGCAGCCTCGGCCTTCTTCAGCACCTCGGCGTTCTTGGTCTTGTCGTTGTAGTACTGGATGCGCCCGTCGCCGTTCTTGTCCTCCCACTTCAGCAAGCCGGTCTTCTCCCAGCGCTTCATCCAGTCGGGGCGCTTCTCGCCTTCGATCGACGCGTCGGCTGCGAACGGATCGGTGTTCTGCATGACCACGCCCGGCGTGATCGTGCGGATCAGGTTGGTCTTGGCCATCGCCGCCACGGCCGGGGCCGTGGTGTAGAGAATGGCGATGAACACCAGCGCCCAGCCAGCCGACGAACGCGCCGCCTTCACCGAAGGCACGGTAAAGAATCGCATGATGACGTGCGGCAGGCCCGCGGTACCGATCATCAGCGAGAAGGTGTAGACGAACATGTTCAGCGTGCTGCCCGGCACCGAAGTGGTGTACTTGCCGAAGCCGATGTCGGTGACCACCTGGTCGAGCTTGGTCAGCAGCGAAACGTCATGGCCAACCAGATTCGAGCCCAGGCCCAACTGCGGAATCGGCACACCGGTGAGTTGCAGCGAGATGAAGATCGCCGGGATCGTGTAGGCCAGGATCAGCACGATGTACTGCGCCACCTGGGTGTAGGTGATGCCCTTCATGCCGCCGAACACCGCGTACACGAACACGATGCCCATGCCGACGTAGATGCCGACCTCGCTGGACACGCCGAGGAAGCGCGAGAAGGCCACGCCGACACCGGTCATCTGCCCGATGATGTAGGTGGTCGAGGCGACCAGCAGGCAGATCACCGCCACCGTCGAGGCCGACTTCGAGTAGAAGCGGTCGCCGATGAACTGCGGCACGGTGAACTTGCCGAACTTGCGCAGGTAGGGCGCCAGCAGCATGGCCAGCAGCACATAGCCGCCGGTCCAGCCCATAAGGAACAGGCCGCCGCCGTAACCCATGTTGGAGATCAGGCCGGCCATCGAGATGAACGAGGCCGCCGACATCCAGTCGGCCGCGGTGGCCATGCCGTTCATGACCGGGTTGACCTGGCCGCCCGCGGCGTAGAACTCGCTCGTCGATCCGGCACGCGCCCAGAAGGCGATGCCGATGTACAGCGCGAAGCTGAGACCGACGACGATGTAGATGGTGGTTTGAAGTTCCATGTTCGTGGTCCTCGTTATTCTTCGTGCACGTCGAACTTGCGGTCGATCTCGCCCATCTTCTTGCCGTAGTAGAAGATCAGGATGATGAAGATGTACATCGAGCCTTGCTGCGCGAACCAGAAGCCCAGCGGATAACCGCCGAGACTGATGTTGTTGAGCATCGGCGCGAACAGGATGCCGGCACCGAAGGACACCAGGAACCAGATGATCAATATCTTGGTCAGCAACCCGAGGGTCGCCTTCCAGTAGCCATGTGAGTCATGTTGCATGTTTGTCTCCTCGATATGGCGGCAGTTGCGAAGAACGGCTGGCGACGCACGGCGTGCCCGCCCCGGCGGAAGTGTCCCGTCGCTCGCTGACTGTTTTCTGACTGGGCCGCGCGCCCTGGTGTTGTTCCGATCGGGACATACCCTCGAAACTCATCGTGTCGTCGGCGTGGCGGCATGAATGTCATTCGGGTTTGGCCTAGGTCAAAGGTACGCGCCGCAAATGCACAGCCTTGATGGGCGCAGCGCTATGCGAGCGCCTTTTCGTGGCGTCGAGTCGCTACGATGCTGTCTGGATGAATGAACGCGCTTCGCGCGCAGACGGCCATGCCCCCCTTGTCGCAGACCGCAAGCTCGCGCCCCGCAACGGAAGCGACACGCGCCGAGACCGATGCCGGCACCATCACCGCAGACGCCGCGTCACGCGGCATCGATCCGAACCTCGGGTTGATGGCCACGCCGGTGCGCGCGCTGCTGCGCCGCGAGCCGGTCGCCCTGGCGCCGAGCGCCTCGATTCGCGAGGCCGCCTTGCTGATGCGCGATGCCCACGTGTCGTCGGTGCTGGTGCTGGACAAGGCACGTCTCGTCGGCATCGTCACCGACAGCGACCTGCGCAACCGCGTCGTGGCGTTGGGCCTGGACAGCCGGCGCCCGCTTTCCGAGATCCTCACCGCCGACCCGCTGGTGGTCGACGTGCACACCACCGCATTCGACGCGATGCTGTTGATGGCGCGCATGAAACTACATCACGTGCCGGTGGTGGACGGCACACGCGTCGTCGGCATGGTCACCACCAGCGACGTGGCCGAGCACCACAGCACTTCGGCGGTGGTGCTGGCCATCGAGATCTACCGCCAGAACGACATCGAAGGGCTGCAGCGCGTCAGCCGTCGCGTGCGCGACCTGCAGGTAGACCTGGCCGCCGCGGACGCCAACGCGCAGGCCACCGGCCGCGTCATCACGGCCATCACCGACGCGCTCACCATCCGGCTGCTGCAGATGGCCGAAGAAGCGCTCGGCCCGCCGCCGGTGGCCTATGCGTGGGTGGCCGCAGGCTCGCAGGCACGACGCGAGCAGACCGCGCGCAGCGATCAGGACAACTGCATGATCCTGTCCGACGACTACGACCCCGCCACACACGGCGCGTACTTCGAAGCGCTGGCGCGCAGCGTGTGCGACGGCCTCGATGCCTGCGGCTATATACATTGCCCCGGTGAGATGATGGCCATGACCGATCGCTGGCGCCAGCCGCAATCGCGCTGGCGTGAGTACTTCGACGGCTGGATCAACGCGCCCGAGCCCAGGGCGCTGATGCTGACCTGCGTGTTCTTCGATCTGCGCTGTGTGTTTGGCGACGCCGGGCTGCTGGACGAGCTGCGCCGCGAGACGCTGCAAAGCACACAGGCCAACGGCATCTTTCTGGCCCACATGGCGCACAACGCAGTCAAGCGCCGGCCGCCTTTGAGCCTGTTCGGCCGCCTCAGCACCGCGCGCAGCGGTGAGCACCGCGGCACCATCGACATCAAGCATCTGGCGATTGCGCCGATCGTCGACCTGGCGCGCATCTTCGCGCTGGCCACGGGACAACCCGCAGTCAATACAGACCATCGTCTGGAAGTCGCCGGCCACGGCGCTGAGCTGAGCGAACAGGGCGCGCGCGACCTTCGCGATGCTTTGGAACACCTGGCCGCGCTGCGCATCCGGCATCAGGCGCGCCAGATCCGGGCCGGCCAGACGCCGGACAGCTTCATCGCGCCCGAGAGCCTGTCCAACTTCGAGCGCGAGCAGCTCAAGGACGCTTTCCGGGTGGTGGCGCAGATGCAGGACGCGCTGGGGCAGCGCTATCAGTCCGGGCGCTTTTGAGCCTCCCTGGCGCCGGTCTGGGCGCCTCAGGCACACTGCTTCTCCGACCTCCGATCCACGACGCCGAAGAAGGACCAGCCACCCATGGGACCGCTGCAAGGATTGCGCATCATCGAACTCGCCAGCATCGGCCCCGGCCCCTTGTGCGCCATGCTGCTGGCCGACATGGGCGCCGACGTGGTGCGCATCGACCGCACCGAGCCCAGCGGCCTGGGTGTACCGATGGACAAGCGCTTCGACGTCAGCGGCCGCAACCGCCGCAGCGTGGCGCTGGACCTGAAGGCGCCGGCCGGACGCGACGCGGTGCTGCGTCTCATCGACGGTGCCGACATGCTGATCGAAGGCTTCCGTCCCGGCGTGGCCGAGCGCCTTGGCCTGGGCCCGGTGGACTGCCACGCACGCAATCCCGGCCTGGTGTACGGGCGCATGACCGGCTTCGGCCAGAGCGGCCCGCTGGCCCAGGCCGCAGGCCATGACCTGAACTACATCGCCTTGACCGGCGCGCTGCACGCCATCGGACCCGAAGGGGCCAAGCCGGTGCCGCCACTGAACCTGGTGGGCGACTACGGCGGCGGCGCGCTGTACCTGGCGATGGGCCTGCTGGCCGCGCTGCACGAGCGCAAGAGCTCGGGCAAGGGCCAGGTGGTGGACGCCGCGATGGTCGACGGCGCGGCCTCGCTGATGTCGATCTTCTACGGCATGCACGCCAGCGGCCGCTGGACCGACCAGCGCGGCGAGAACCTGCTCGACGGCGGCGCGCCCTTCTACGACACCTATGAGACGGCCGACGGCAAGTACGTGTCGATCGGCGCGCTGGAGCCCAAGTTCTTTGCCGAGATGGCGCAACGCATCGGCCTGGACCCGCGCTTCGTCAAGGGCCAGTACGAGCGCAAGCTCTGGCCCGAGATGCACGCGGCCATGCGCGAGATCCTGCGCGGCAAGACACGCGACGAATGGAGCGCTCTGCTCGAAGGCACCGACGCGTGTTTTGCGCCGGTGCTGACGATCGCAGAAGCGCCGCACCATGCGCATGCGCGCTCGCGTGGCGCATTCGTCGACGTCGCCGGGGTGGTGCAACCCGGTCCGGCGCCGCGTTTCGGCCGCAGCACGACCGAAGCACCACGACCAACGCCAGCCGTCGGCACACACACCGACGAGGTGCTGGCCGAGGCCGGTTTCGGTGCCGACGAGATCGCCGCCTTGCACGAAAGCGGCGCTGCCCTGCGGCCGTGAGTACAGCGGTGTCGAACATCCGCGCGGCTGCGTCGGTGCTGGTGCTGCGCGATGGATCGCGCGGCTTGGAAGTGCTGCTGATGCGCCGTCCGGAACGCGACAACGACTTCCGCAGCGGCGCCTGCGTCTTCCCCGGCGGCGTGCTCGACCCTGGCGACGCCGACGCCCATGCGCTGAGCTTCGGGCTGGACGACGCTGCGGCGAGTGCCCGGCTCGGGCTGGACGCTGGCGGGCTCGACCATTTCGTGGCCGCGCTGCGCGAATGTTTCGAGGAAGTCGGCCTTCTCTACGCCTGCCAGGCCGATGGCACGCCGATCGACATCGGCGCTCATGCCGACGCACTGACCCAGTGGCGCCGGCGTCTGCACCGCGGCGAGGCCACGCTCACGCAGTTGTGTCAGGCCTTCGGCTGGCGCCTGGACCTGCGCGAGATGGCCTACTTCGCCCACTGGCTGACACCAGTGACACGGCCCAAACGCTTCGATACACGCTTCTTCGTGCGCCTGGCACCGCCACACCAACGGGCCGTGCCCGACCTGGGCGAAGCGCTGGAGCTGATGTGGTTGACGCCCGACGAGGCGCTGGACCCGCAGCGCGGCCTGAAGCTGCTGAACGTGACGCAGCGCGTGCTGCACAGCCTGCGCGGCTTTGCCGATGCACGCGCCGCATACGGTCATGCCCTGGCGCTGCGCGGCGTGCAACGTGTCTTCCCGCGCCCGGCACTGGGGCGCGACGGGCCCCGCTTCGTCATCGAGAGCGACCCCGCCTACGAGGAGGTGGCACGGCTGGACCCGGAGGGCCGAGGCGACGTGCGTTGCGATCTGCAGCCCGGCGACGTGGTGCAGCTGTCGCCGCGGCTGTGGCGCATCAGCGGAGGCACTGGAAATGCCTATGTGGTCACGGACCTGACGGGCCGTGAGGCCTTGCTCATCACGGCGCAACCTGCCGATGCCGTGCAACAGCGGATCCTGCAGGCGCGCTGGCCGCAGGCATGCGCCCTACCGCCATCAACGCCAGATCGGATGCTGCCGCTGGGAAGCGACAGCCACTTGACGGTGCTGCGCCACGGCAGCCCTGGTGTCGCCTATGTACTGGTGGAAGACGGCATTGCCATCGGCGAACTGGCATCATCCGAAGCGGCACGTATAGGCGTCGAGTGGCTCGCGGGTTCGCAGGGTTTCATGCAACGCGCGAAGCCACGCGATCCGGGTCTTGCCGATTGACGCCGGGCTCGTCCGTCGGCAATTGCCACTGCCCGTTCACCAGCAACTGGTGCGGCTGGAATTGCGCCTTGTAGGCCATCTTCGGGCTGCGCTCGATCCAGTAGCCCAGGTACACGTGGCGCAGCTTGAGCGCCTTGGTCTGCTCGATCTGCCACAGCACGCTGTAGGTGCCATAGCTGGCCGCGGCATCGGGTTCGTAGAAGGTGTAGACGGCCGAGATGCCGTCGTTCAGCACATCCAGGATCGACACCATCTTCAGCACACCGGCGCCGCCATCGGCGGCCGGCTCGCGGAACTCCACCAGGCGTGAGTTGACGCGGCTTTGCAGCAGGAACTGGGTGTACTGGTCGACGCTGTCGTGGTCCATGCCGCCGCCGGCGTGGCGCCCGGCCTGATAGCGCAGGTACAGCTGGTAGTGCTCGGGCACGAAGCACAGGCGCAGCACACGTGCCTTCAGCCCCGCATGCGCCTTCCACGCGCGCCGCTGACTGCGGCTGGGCTTGAAGGCGGCGACTGGCACGCGCAGCGGCACGCAGGCGCGGCAGCCGTCGCAGTAGGGCCGGTAGGTGAACATGCCGCTGCGCCGGAAGCCGTTGGCCACCAGGCCTGAATAGACATCGGCATTGATCAGGTGGCTGGGCGTGGCCACCTGCGAGCGCGCCTGCAGGTCCGGCAGGTAGCTGCAAGGGTAGGGTGCCGTCGCGTAGAACTGCAACGACGAAAGCGGAAGCTCCTTGGGATGCGTCACGTCTTTAGCTCAGGGTGCCTTGCAGCGCGTCGAGCTGCGACCACATAGAGGAATCATAGGTCCAATCGCTGATGTCCGGCTCCCCCGAGGTGCGGGAGAGATGGTCCTCGAAGGTGCTGCGCGCGATCTCGTGCGCGCCCAGCGATGCCAGGTGGCCGGTGTTCTGCTGGCAGTCGATCAGTGTCACGCCGTGCGTGCGGCAGAAGCACACCAGCGCGGCCAGCGCGATCTTCGATGCGTCGGTGGCCTGGGCGAACATCGACTCGCCGTAGACCATGCGCCCGATGGCCACGAGATACAGGCCGCCGACGAGCCGGCCGTCGACCCAGGTCTCGACGCTGTGTACCCGGCCGTGCCGGTGCCATTCGGCATAGGCGGCCACCATCTGCGGCACGATCCAGGTGCCGCCCTGACCGTCTCGCGGCGTGCTGGCGCAGGCCTCGATGACCTCGCTCACGGCGCTGTCGATGCGCAGCTCGCATCGCGGGCTGCGTACGAAGCGGCGCAGCGTCTTGGCCAGGCTCCTCGACAGCTTGAACTGCGCCGTCGGCAGCACCATGCGCGGATCGGGGCTCCACCACAGCACCGGCTGACCCTCGCTGAACCAAGGAAAGATGCCGTGGCGATAGGCCTCCTCCAGGCGCGGCGGGCTCAGGCTGCCGCCCGCCGCGAGCAGGCCCGGCGCGTCGCTGTCAGGGCCCAACGCCAGGTGCGTCGGTGGCAACGCGTCGCCGTCGTCGATCCAGGTCAGCATGCGCATGGCCACACTATGGCAGCGTCGCCAAGCCCCCGGCAATCTGTCTGGCGATTTGCTTGACATCTAAACCATTCACCCGGAAACTGCCGACCTGTCCAATCCTGGTGACACCTCCAAGCGCATGAACATCGTCTGCATCGGCGGCGGCCCCGCGGGGCTGTATTTCGCGCTGCTGATGAAGCAGCTGCACCCGGCGCACGACATCAGGGTGGTCGAGCGCAACAAGCCTTACGACACCTTCGGCTGGGGCGTGGTGTTTTCCGACCAGACGATGGACAACATGCGCCAGTGGGATGCGTCCACCGCGGCCGAGATCGAGCAGGCCTTCAACCACTGGGACGACATCGAGCTCGAATTCAAGGGCCGCACCATCCGCAGCGGCGGCCACGGCTTCGTCGGCATCGGGCGCAAGAAACTGCTCAATATCCTGCAGGCACGTTGCGAGGCGCTGGGCGTGACGCTGGTATTCGACACCGAGGTCGAGTCCGACGCCGACTTCCCCGAGGCCGACCTGATCATCGCCAGCGACGGCATCAACTCGAAGATCCGCAACCAGTACGCCGACACCTTCAAGCCCGACGTGGTGAAACGACCCAACCGCTTCATCTGGTTGGGCACCACCAAGCTGTACGACGCCTTCAACTTCACGTTCGTCAAGACCGAGCATGGCTGGTTCCAGGCGCACGTCTACAAGTTCGACGACAAGACCACCACCTTCATCGTCGAGACGCCCGAATCCGTGTGGTTGGCGCACGGCCTGGACAAGCTGAATGCCGACGAGTCGGTGGCCTTCTGCGAGAAGCTGTTTGCCGAACACCTGGGCGGCCACAAGCTCTTGACCAACGCGCGCCACCTGCGCGGCTCGGCCTGGCTGAACTTCCAGCGCGTGAAGTGCGAACAGTGGTCGATGTTCAACGGCCATGCCCATGTCGTGCTGATGGGTGACGCGGTGCACACCGCGCATTTCGCCATCGGCTCGGGCACCAAGCTGGCGATCGAGGATGCGATCGAACTGGCGCGCCAGTTCAAGGACCATGGCCATGAACCGGCAGTGATCCCCGAGGTGCTGCAGGAGTACCAGGCGCTGCGCCACATCGACGTACTGCGCCTGCAGAACGCGGCCTGGAACGCGATGGAGTGGTTCGAGGCGGTCGGCCAGCGTTATGCCGACATGCTGCCGCCCGAGCAGTTCATGTATTCGATGCTGACGCGCAGCCAGCGCATCAGCCACGAGAACCTGCGACTGCGTGACAAGGGCTGGCTCGAAGGCTTCGAGCGCTGGTTCGCGCGCCGCTCCGGCCTGGCGCTGGCCGATGACGCGCCCCCCCCGCCGCCGATGTTCACGCCCTACACGGTGCGCGGCCTGACGCTGAAGAACCGCGTCATCGTCTCGCCGATGGCACAGTACTCGGCCGTCGATGGCGTACCGGGCGACTACCACCTGGTGCACCTGGGCGCGCGCGCGATGGGCGGCGCCGGGATGGTGTTTGCCGAAATGACCTGCGTCAGCGCCGAAGGGCGCATCACACCGGGCTGCCCGGGGCTGTATGCGCCCGAGCAACTGCGCGCGTGGAAGCGCATCGTGGATTGGGTGCATGCCAACACCGACGCGAAGATCGCGATGCAGCTCGGCCATGCCGGGCCCAAGGCCTCGACCCGTGTCGCCTGGGAGGGCGCCGACGAGCCGCTGCCCGACGGCAACTGGCCGATCATGTCGGCGTCGCGCGAGCAGTACCTCGAAGGCGTGAGCCAGATCCCGAAGATGATGACGCGTGCCGACATGGTCGAGGTGACCGCACAGTTCGTGCGCAGCACCGAATCGGCCGCCGAGGCCGGCTTCGACTGGCTGGAACTGCACTGCGCGCACGGCTACCTGCTGTCGGCCTTCATCTCGCCGCTGACGAATCACCGCGACGACGAGTACGGCGGCACGCTGGACCAGCGCTTGCGCTTTCCGCTCGAGGTGTTCGCCGCGGTGCGCTCCGTCTGGCCCCAGGATCGGCCGATGTCGGTGCGCATATCGGCGCACGACTGGGTCGACGGTGGCATCACACCGGATGATGCGGTAGCCATCGCGACGGCCTTCAAGGCGGCGGGCGCGGACATGATCGATTGTTCGTCAGGCCAGGTCAGCGCGCTGCAGCAGCCGGTGTACGGCCGCATGTACCAGACGCCTTTTGCCGACCGCATCCGCAACGAGGCCGGCATCCCGACCATCGCCGTGGGCGCAATCAGCGAGGCCGACCATGTCAACAGCATCGTCGCCGCCGGCCGTGCCGACCTTTGCGCCGTGGCGCGGCCGCATCTGGCGAACCCCGCGTGGACGCTGACCGAGGCGGCGAAGATCGGCTACACCGCGATCGAATGGCCGAAGCAGTATGTATCTGGCAAGACGCAGATGGAAACGCTGTTCGCGCGCGAGAAGGCCTTGAACGCCGCCCCCGTGCTTAAGGAACCGGCCTAGATGAAACGCGCTTCCAGGACAGAGATGTCGCCGCTGCTCGACGACCACAGCATCGGGCTGGAGGCGCGCATGTCCAGCGACGACCACCATTCGCTGCGCCTGTGGCTGCGCCTGCTGGCTTGCAGCACCGATATCGAGACGGAGATCCGCAAGCGCTTGCGCGCGCAGTTCGGCATGACGCTGGCGCGCTTCGACTACCTGGCGCAACTGCACCGCCACCCCGACGGGCTGCGCATGAGCGCACTGTCACGCTACCTGATGGTCACCGGCGGCAACGTCACCGGGCTGACCGACGAACTGGAGAAGGACGGACTGGTGCAGCGCGACGCCGAGCCCGGCGATCGCCGATCCTGGCGCCTGAGCCTGACGTCGAAGGGCCGCAAGATCTTCGAGCGCATTGCCGGCGAACATGAACAGTGGGTGGTCGAGCTGTTCGGCCGCCTGGGCGACGTCGACCGCCACGCCCTATTCGATCTGCTGGGCAAGTTGCGCGTGCAACTCTCGGCGCCACCACCGACCGCGGAGACCCCCACCCCATGAGTACCGATCCCGCCCTGCTGGCCGGCAACCGCCGCCCGATCGCCGACTACCGTGCCGAGCATTTCCTGTGGCAGGTCGAACGCGGCATCGGAACGATCACGTTGAACCGCCCCGAACGCAAGAACCCGTTGACCTTCGATTCCTACGCCGAGCTGCGCGACCTGTTCCAGCGGCTGCGCCATGCCGACGACGTGACCGTGGTGCTGCTGCACGGCGCCGGCGACAACTTCTGTTCCGGCGGCGACGTGCACGAGATCATCGGCCCGCTGATCGAGCTGAAGGCGCCGGAGCTGCTGATGTTCACGCGCATGACCGGCGATCTGGTCAAGGCCATGCGCCACTGCCCGCAGCCGATCGTCGCCGCCATCGACGGCGTGTGCGCCGGCGCCGGTGCGATCATGGCCATGGCCAGCGACCTGCGCTTCGGCACCGCGCGCTCAAAGGTGGCCTTCCTCTTCAACCGCGTCGGATTGGCCGGCTGCGACATGGGCGCGTGCAACATGCTGCCGCGCATCGTCGGCCAGGGCCGTGCGTCGGAACTGCTCTACACCGGTCGTGCGCTGGGTGGCGACGAGGCCTTCACCTGGGGCTTCCTCAATCGCCTGTGCGCGCCCGAGGGCTTGCTGACCGAGGCGCATGCCATGGCTGCGGAGCTGGCCGCCGGGCCGACCTTCGCCAACGGCATCACCAAGAGCATGCTGCATCATGAATGGGCCATGGACATCGACAACGCGATCGAAGCCGAGGCGCAGGCCCAGGCGCTGTGCATGCTGACCGAGGACTTTGCCCGCGCGTACCACGCCTTCGCCGCCAAGCGGAAGCCGGTTTTCGAGGGCAATTAGGGTGAAACTACCCCCACGGTCGCTTCGCTCGGTGCCGCCCAAGGGGGCGCGTCAGTGGCTTCGGGCGGCCGGGCGCCACTGACATGAGCGACATCCGCTACCTCGACTGGCCGTTCTTCGAACCGCGCCACGCTGCATTGCAGGCTGAGCTCGACACCTGGGCCAAGGCGAACATTTCTCAGGACCCGCACGGCGATGTCGATGCCGCCTGCCGCGACCTGGTCAAGTCGCTCGGCCAGGGAGGCTGGCTGCGCCATGCGGTGGCCGGCGCCGACTACGGAGGCGCCGGCGAGACGCTCGACACGCGCACGCTGTGTCTGATGCGTGAGACGCTGGCGCGACATTCGGGCCTGGCCGACTTTGCCTTTGCCATGCAGGGCCTGGGCTCGGGCGCGATCTCGCTGCACGGCAGCGTCGAGCAGAAGCAGCGCTATCTGCAACCGGTGTCGCGCGGCGAGGCCATCGCCGCCTTCGCGCTGTCCGAGCCCGAGGCCGGCTCGGACGTGGCGGCAATGAACTGCAGCGCGCGCATCGACGGCGACCAGGTGGTGCTGAGCGGCGAGAAGACCTGGATCTCCAACGGCGGCATCGCCGACTTCTATGTCGTCTTCGCGCGCGACGACGTCGGCCCGACCGGCGTGAGCGACAAGCGGCCGGCGCGCGGGGCCAAAGGCATCTCGGCCTTCATCGTCGATGCCGGCATGCCGGGCTTCGAGATCGCGGCGCGCATCGACGTCATCGCGCCGCACCCGCTGGCGCGGCTGGCATTCAACGACTGCCGCATCCCGATCACGCAGCGCATCGGCGATGCGGGCCAGGGCTTCAAGGTGGCGATGCGCACGCTCGACGTGTTCCGCACCTCGGTGGCGGCCGCCGCGCTGGGCATGGCGCGCCGCGCGCTCGACGAGGCGCTGCAGCGCGCCACCACGCGGCGCATGTTCGAGCAGCTGCTGTCGGATTTCCAGCTCACGCAGGTCAAGCTGGCGAGGATGGCGACGATCATCGACAGCGCCGCGCTGCTGACCTACCGCGCGGCCTGGATGCGCGACCAGGGCAAGAACGTCACGCGCGAAGCAGCGATGGCCAAGATGACGGCCACCGAAGGCGCGCAGCAGGTCATCGACGCGGCGGTGCAGCTGTTCGGTGGCCGCGGCGTGGTCAGCGAGCAGCCGGTGGAACGGCTGTACCGCGAGATCCGCGCGCTGCGCATCTACGAAGGCGCCACCGAGGTGCAGCAGTTGATCATCGCGCGCGAGATGCTCAAGGAACTGAAGGTCTGAGCCTGCCATGCCGAGCGCCCACATCGACAGCTTCGCCCGCGACCACCTGCCGCCGCCCGAGGCGCAGCCCGAATACCTGTTCGACCTGCCCGAGCTGCAGTTTCCAGCGCAGCTGAACTGCGCCACGGAACTGCTAGACCGGCATGTCGCCGAAGGCCGCGGCGCGCGGCTGTGCATCCAGGCGCCGGGCCTGCGCTGGACCTATGCCGAGCTGCAGACGGCGGCCAACCGCATCGCCAACGTGCTGGTGCACGAGATGGGCCTGGTGCCTGGCAATCGCGTGTTGCTGCGCGCGCCCAACAACCCGATGCTCGCGGCCTGCTGGTTCGCGGTGGTCAAGGCTGGCGGCATCGCCGTGGGCAGCATGCCGCTGCTGCGCGCGAAGGAGCTGGCGCAGATCATTGCCAAGGCGCAGGTCAGCCATGCGCTGTGCGACCTGCGGCTGGTCGACGAATTGAAGCTCG
>JAHECC010000095.1 GCA_024641965.1 Rubrivivax sp. | reverse complement strand
ACGATTCTGAAGTTGCTGCACCATATGGGCGCCACCGCGGAGCGCCGGGGCGCGTTGCCGGACCAGGTGCTGATCGACGCGTCCAGCATCGCCACGCCCGAGGCGCCCTACGACCTGGTGAAGACGATGCGCGCGACGATCATGGTGCTGGGCCCGCTGCTGGCGCGCTTCGGCCATGCGCGCGTGTCGCTGCCCGGCGGCTGCGCCATCGGCTCGCGCCCGGTGGACCAGCACATCAAGGGCCTGCAACTGATGGGCGCCGACATCAGCGTCGAGCACGGCTACATCGTCGCGCGCGCGCCGCGGCTGAAGGGCGCGCGCATCAGCACCGACATGATCACTGTCACCGGCACCGAGAACCTGCTCATGGCCGCCACACTGGCCGACGGCGAGACCGTGCTGGAAAACGCCGCGCAGGAGCCCGAGGTGGTGGACCTGGCGGAAATGCTGATCCGCATGGGCGCGAAGATCGAAGGCCACGGTGGCAGCCGCATCCGCATCGAGGGCGTCGAGCGGTTGCATGCGCCCGAAGGCGGGCACCGCATCATTCCCGACCGCATCGAGTGCGGCACCTTCATGTGCGCGGTGGCGGCTACTGGCGGCGACGTGCTGCTCAAGGACGCGCGCGCCGACCACCTCGAGGTCGTGATCGACAAGCTGCGCGAGGCCGGCGTCGACGTGCAGAGCGGGCCCGACTGGATTCGCGTGCGTGCCACGGGCCGGCCGCGAGCGGTGAATCTGCGCACCAGCGAATACCCGCAGTTCCCGACCGACATGCAGGCGCAGTTCATGGCCGTGAACTGCATTGCCGAAGGCACGGCGAGGGTCACCGAGACGATCTTCGAGAACCGCTTCATGCACGTCAACGAGATGCTGCGCCTGGGCGCACACATCGAGGTCGACGGCCACACCGCGGTGGTGCACGGCGTGCAGCAGCTGTCCGGCGCCACGGTCATGGCCACCGACCTGCGCGCCTCGGCCAGCCTGGTGATTGCCGCCCTGGTGGCCGAAGGCGACACGGTGGTGGACCGTATCTACCACCTGGACCGCGGGTACGACCGCATGGAAGCCAAGCTGCGTCGCGTCGGTGCGGATATCGAAAGGATTCGATGATCACCCTGGCGCTTTCGAAGGGCCGCATCTTCGACGAGACCCTGCCGCTGCTGGAAGCTGCCGGCATCCGCATCGCCGAAGACCCGGAGAAGTCGCGCAAGCTGATCATCGGCACCAGCCGCGGCGACCTGCGCGTGGTTCTGGTGCGTGCCAGCGACGTGCCCACCTACGTGCAGTTCGGCGGCGCCGATCTGGGCGTGGCCGGCAAGGACGTGCTCATCGAACATGGCGGCGACGGCCTGTACCAGCCTCTTGACCTGCGCATCGCCAAGTGCCGCATGAGCGTGGCGGTGCGTGACGACTTCGACTACGCGGCCGCCGTGCGCCAGGGCTCGCGGCTGCGCGTCGCCACCAAGTACACGCTCACGGCACGTCAGCACTTTTCCGACAAGGGCGTGCACGTGGACCTGATCAAGCTGTACGGCTCGATGGAACTGGCGCCGCTCACCGGCCTGGCCGATGCCATCGTCGACATGGTGTCCACGGGGGCCACGCTGAAGGCCAACCACCTGCTCGAGGTGGAACGCATCATGGACATCTCGGCGCGGCTGGTCGTCAACCAGGCGGCGCTGAAGCTCAAGCGCGAGCCGCTGCGCGCGCTGATCGACGCGATCGCGACGGCGCTGCCGCCATGAGCCTGAACATCCGCACGCTGAGCAGCCGCGACGCCGGCTTCGACGCCGAGCTGCAGCGGCTGCTGCACTGGTCGGCCGAGACCGACCAAGGCATCGAGAGCGCCGTCGCCGGGATCGTTGCCGACGTGCGCCAGCGGGGCGACGCCGCGCTCTTGGACTACACGGCCCGCTTCGATGGCCTCGAGGCGGCGTCGGTGGCGGCGCTGGAACTGGGGCAGGACGAATTGCGTGCGGCTTTGGAGGCCCTTCCTGCCGTGCAGCGTTTGGCCTTGCAGGACGCCGCGGCGCGCGTGCGCGATTTCCACGAGCGCCAGCTCGAGGCCTGCGCGCGTGGGTGGCGCTACAGCGACGCCGATGGCACGCTGCTCGGCCAGAAGGTCACGCCGCTGGACCGCGTGGGCATCTACGTGCCGGGCGGCAAGGCGGCCTACCCGTCGAGCGTGCTGATGAACGCCATTCCGGCCCGGGTGGCGGGCGTCGGCGAGATCGTCATGATGGTGCCTACGCCCAAGGGTGCGAAGAACCCGCTGGTGCTGGCCGCGGCCTTTGCAGCCGGCGTGCATCGTGTGTTCACCATCGGCGGTGCGCAGGCGGTTGCCGCGCTGGCCTACGGTACCGCCAGCGTGCCGCGTGTCGACAAGATCACCGGCCCGGGCAACGCCTACGTGGCCAGCGCGAAGAAGCATGTCTTCGGCCAGGTCGGCATCGACATGATCGCGGGCCCCAGCGAGATCCTGGTGCTGGCCGACGGCAGCACCCCGCCCGACTGGGTGGCGATGGACCTGTTCAGTCAGGCCGAGCACGACGAACTGGCGCAGAGCATCCTGCTCAGCCCGGACGCCGCCTATCTCGATGCGGTGGCCGACGCGATCGAGCGACTGCTGCCGCAGATGCCGCGGCACGAGGTGATCCGCGCGTCGCTCGAAGGCCGCGGCGCGCTGATCCACACGCGCAGCATGGAAGAAGCCTGCGAGATCAGCAACTGCATCGCGCCGGAGCACCTGGAGATCAGCTCCAGCGAGCCGCAACGCTGGGAACCGTTGCTGCGCCACGCCGGCGCGATCTTCCTCGGCGCCTTCACCAGCGAGAGCCTGGGCGACTACTGCGCCGGGCCGAACCACGTGTTGCCGACCTCGGGCACGGCGCGCTTCAGCTCGCCGCTGGGCGTGTACGACTTCGTCAAGCGCAGCAGCCTGATCCAGGTCAGCGAAGCCGGTGCCCAGGTGCTCGGCCCGATTGCCTCGACGCTGGCCCACGGCGAAGGGCTGCAGGCGCATGCGCGCGCGGCCGAGATGCGACTCACCGACAAGCCGCCCGTGCCCACCGACCCGCTGGCCCGGCGCATTCAGCGCACCATCCGCCAGGATGTGAAGTCGATGCACGCCTACGCCATCCAGGACAGCCGTGGGCTGGTCAAGCTGGACGCGATGGAAAACCCCTTCCGCCTGCCTGAAGCCCTGCAGCGCGAAATGGGCGAACGACTGGGCCGCGTCGCGTTGAACCGCTACCCGGTGCAGAGCACGGCCGACGTCGTGACGGCGCTGTCGAAGTACGTCGACCTGCCCCACGGCTGCAAACTGATGCTCGGCAATGGCTCGGACGAATTGATCGACCTGCTGAGCGTGGCCTGCGACGTGCCCGGCGCCACGCTGCTGGCGCCGCTGCCCGGCTTCGTCATGTACCAGATGTCGGCGCAGCTGCGCGGGCTGCGCTTCGTCGGCGTGCCCTTGACGCCCGATTTCGAGCTGGACGAGTCGGCGATGCTCGCGGCCATCGAAGAACATCGCCCAGCGCTGACCTACATCGCCTATCCGAACAACCCGACCGCGAACCTGTTCGACGACGCCATTGTCGACAAGATCGTCGCAGCCGTCGGCCGCCAGCAGGGCCTGGTGGTGATGGACGAGGCCTACCAGCCCTTTGCCTCGCGCAGCTGGATGCAGCGCATGGCAAGCCACGAGCATGTGCTCGTGATGCGCACGTTGAGCAAGTTTGGCCTGGCCGGCGTGCGTCTGGGCTACCTGTGCGGCCACGCCGCGCTGATCGACGAGGTCGACAAGGTGCGCCCGCCCTACAACATCAGCGTGCTGAATGCCGAGGCCACGCTGTTCGCGCTGGAGCATGGCGACGAGTACGCACGCCAGGCGGCGCTTCTGCGCGCCGAGCGCAGCCGGCTGCTATCAGCGCTGGCCCACTTGCCCGGCGTCAAGGTATTTCCCAGCGAGGCGAACATGATCCTGGTGCGCGTACCGGACGCGGCGCGCGCCTTCGCGGGCATGAAATCGCACGGCGTGCTGGTCAAGCACATCGCCGGTTTGCACCCGCTGCTGGCGAATTGCCTGCGCCTGACGGTGGGCACGCCCGAGGAAAATCACGCCATGATCGAGGCACTGAAAGCCAGCCTATGAACCGCACGGCGCAAGTCCAGCGCGACACCAAGGAGACCCAGATCCGCGTCCATGTCGATCTGGACGGCACGGGGCAGGCCACGCTTGCCACCGGCATCGGCTTCTTCGACCACATGCTCGACCAGATCGCGCGCCACGGCCTGATCGACATGGAGATCGACGCCAAGGGCGACCTGCACATCGACGGCCACCACACGGTGGAGGACGTGGGCATCACGCTGGGCATGGCGGTGGCGCAAGCCATCGGCGACAAGAAGGGCATCACGCGCTACGGTCATGCCTACGTGCCGCTGGACGAGGCACTGTCGCGCGTGGTGGTCGACTTTTCCGGGCGGCCGGGGCTGCACATGGACGTTCCCTTCAAGTCCGGCATGGTCGGCGGCTTCGACACGCAGCTGGCCTTCGAGTTCTTCCAGGGCTTCACCAACCACGCGCTGGTCACGCTGCATATCGACAACCTGAAGGGCGCGAATGCGCACCACCAGTGCGAGACGGTGTTCAAGGCCTTCGCCCGCGCGCTGCGCATGGCACTGACGCCAGACCCGCGTTCCGCCGGCGTGGTGCCTTCGACCAAGGGCAGTCTGTAGAGAGATCGGCATGGTGCGCACGGTGGCGGTGGTCGACTACGGCATGGGCAACCTGCGCTCGGTGTCGCAGGCGGTGCTGCATGCCGCGGCGGACAGCGGCTTCGAGGTCATCGTCACGTCGCACCCCGATGTGGTGCGCTCGGCCGAGCGTGTGGTGCTGCCGGGGCAGGGCGCGATGCGTGATTGCATGCGCGAGCTGCAGGACTCGGGGCTGAAACCGGCCGTGCTCGAGGCCGCGGCGCGCAAACCGCTGATGGGCGTGTGCGTGGGCATGCAGATGCTGCTCGACCACAGCGAAGAGCAGGATACGCCGGGCCTGGGACTGATCGCCGGGCAAGTGCTGCGCTTCCGGCTCGACGGACAGCGCCAGGGTGACGGCAGCCGCTACAAGGTCCCGCAGATGGGCTGGAATCGAGTCTTCCAACAGGAGCATGGCGGCCTTGCGCACCCGATGTGGGCGGGCGTGCCGGACGGCGCGTACTTCTACTTCGTGCACAGTTACCATGTGCACCCGTCCGATCCGGGCCACACGGCTGGCCACACTGAATACGGCGTGAGCTTTACCAGCGCCATGGCACGCGATAACATTTTCGCCACGCAGTTCCACCCCGAGAAGAGCGCCGCGCACGGCTTGGCCCTGTACCGCAACTTCCTCGCCTGGATGCCCTGAGCGCCGCGCGTCTCATTCCCCCAGCTTCTTCCCCTAGCCATGCTGCTGATCCCGGCCATCGACCTGAAAGACGGCAAGTGCGTGCGCTTGCAACAAGGCGACATGAACGTATCCACCACCTTCGGCGACGACCCGGCGGCGATGGCGCGGCGCTGGCTCGACGCCGGTGCACGGCGCTTGCACCTGGTCGACCTGAATGGCGCCTTCGCCGGCAAGCCGGTCAACGAGCCGGCAGTCAAGGCGATCCTGGCCGAGGTGGACGGCGAGATCCCGGTGCAGCTCGGCGGTGGCTTGCGCGACCTCGACACGATCGAGCGCTACCTCGACGACGGCTTGAGCTACGTCATCATCGGCACCGCGGCGGTGAAGAGCCCGGGCTTCCTGCGCGATGCCTGCACGGCCTTCGGCGGCCACATCATCGTCGGCCTGGATGCCAAGGACGGCAAGGTTGCCACCGACGGCTGGAGCAAGCTCACCGGCCACGAGATCATCGACCTGGCGAGGAAGTTCGAGGACTATGGCGTCGAAGGCGTGATCTACACCGACATCGGCCGCGACGGCATGCTCACCGGCATCAACATCGAGGCCACGGTGAAGCTGGCGCAAGCGCTCTCCATTCCGGTCATCGCCTCGGGCGGGCTGTCGAACATGGCCGATCTGGAGCGACTGTGCCTGGTCGAAGGCGAGGGCATCGCCGGCGTGATCTGCGGGCGCTCGATCTACACCGGCGCGCTCGATTTCAGCGCCGCCCAGGCCCGTGCCGACGAGCTGGCCGGCGAATAGCCTTCATTGCCACGGCGACGACCGGCCGAGGCCATCAGGATGAAACAGCCCCCACGCGCACGTCGTCCGCTGCCCCCATGGACCGGCACGAGCCACCGCATGGACCTTGGGGCGCGTCAGTGTCTTGGGGCGGTCCGGCGCCACTGACATGCTCGCCAAACGCATCATCCCTTGCCTGGACGTGACCGGCGGGCGCGTCGTCAAGGGCGTCAACTTCGTCGAGCTGCGCGATGCCGGCGACCCGGTCGAGATTGCGGCACGCTACAACGAGCAGGGCGCCGATGAGCTGACCTTCCTGGACATCACCGCCACCAGCGATGCGCGTGACGTGATCCTGCACATCATCGAGGCCGTGGCCTCGCAGGTGTTCATCCCACTGACCGTGGGTGGCGGCGTGCGCACGGTCGCCGACGTGCGGCGCTTGCTGAATGCAGGTGCCGACAAGGTCAGCTTCAATTCGGCCGCGGTGGCGAACCCGCAGGTCATCCGCGACGCGTCCGACAAGTACGGCGCGCAGTGCATCGTCGTCGCGATCGATGCCAAGCGGCGCGCTGGTGCCGACCTCGACGCGCGCGGTCCGGGCTGGGACGTCTACACCCACGGCGGACGACAGAATGTCCACCTCGACGCCGTGGCCTGGGCGACGCAGATGGCGCAGATGGGTGCCGGCGAGATCCTGCTGACCAGCATGGACCGCGACGGCACGAAGATCGGTTTCGACCTGGAGCTCACCCGTGCGGTGTGCGATGCGGTGCCGGTGCCGGTGATCGCCTCGGGTGGCGTGGGCGCGTTGCAACACCTGTCCGAAGGCATTCGAATCGGCGGCGCCGATGCGGTGCTGGCGGCGAGCATCTTCCACTATGGCGAATTCACTGTAGGGCAGGCCAAGGCGCTGCTTGCGCACGACGGCGTGCCGGTCCGCCTGTGAAGGCCAGTGCGCACGCCGTGCGCATCATCGGTGGACAGTGGAAGCGCAGCAAGCTGCCGGTGGCCGACCGGCCCGGCCTGCGACCCACGCCGGATCGGGTGCGTGAAACCCTGTTCAACTGGCTCGGCCAGGATCTGTCGGGCTGGCGCTGCCTGGACGCCTTTGCCGGCAGCGGGGCGCTGGGCTTCGAGGCGGCGTCGCGCGGTGCGTCGCAGGTGCTGCTGCTCGAGCGAGATGCCGAGCTGGTGAGCAGTTTGCAGGCGTCGGCGCAACGGCTGATGGCTGACACGCTGCGCGTCGAACGTGCCGAGGCCCTCGGCTGGATGGCACGCGCCGCGGACGGCTGCTTCGAGCTGATCTTGCTCGACCCGCCTTTCGATGCCGACCTGGATGGTGACGCACTGGCAGCCGCACTGCCGCTGGTGGCCGAGGGCGGCTTCATCTATCTCGAATCGCGCCGGACGCTGCCGGCGGCTCCGCCGGGCTGGTCGCTGCACCGCCACGGCCGTGCGGGCGCGGTGCATTTCCACCTGCTGCGCCGCGAGGATGGCGACAGCTACACTGCCGGCGCCGGCAGCCTGCCGAGGAGACCCCAGCCTTGACCACCGTGACACCGCTCACCGCCGTCTACCCCGGCACCTTCGATCCGATGACCCTGGGTCACGAGGATCTGATGCGCCGCGGCGCGCATTTGTTCGATCGGCTGATCGTGGGCATCGCCGCGGGCCACCACAAGCGCACCATGTTCAGCATCGACGAGCGCATGGACATGGCTGCCGAGATCGCGGCGCCCTACCCGAATGTCGAGGTCATCGCCTTTCGCGGCCTGTTGCGCGACTTCGTCGTCGAAAACCACGGCGACGTGGTGCTGCGCGGCCTGCGTGCGATGAGCGACTTCGACTATGAGTTCCAGATGGCCGGCATGAACCGGCAGTTGATGCCCCATGTGGAAACCCTGTTCCTCACGCCCTCGGACCAATTCCAGTTCATCAGCGGCACCTTCGTGCGCGAGATTGCCACCTTGGGCGGTGATGTTTCCAAGTTCGTGACACCCTCGGTACTCAAGCGGCTGCGTGCCAGGGTCAAGCAGGATCTGGCCTGAAGGCGGCGCGGCGGCAAACTGAGCTTCGACGCCATGGCATTGCTGATCACCGACGAATGCATCAACTGCGACGTGTGCGAGCCGGAGTGCCCGAACGAGGCCATCTCGATGGGCGAGGAGATCTACCAGATCGACCCGCACAAGTGCACCGAGTGTGTGGGCCATTTCGACGAGCCGCAGTGCGTACAGCTGTGCCCGGTGAGCTGCATTCCGCTGCACCCGGATTTCTCTGAAAGCCCCGAGCAGCTCTGGGCCAAGTACCGCCGGCTCACGGGTCGGTCCAGCGCGCCGGCAGCGGCTGCCGCACCGGACGCCTGAGTCACTTCGTAGCGGTTGCCGGCGAGGGCACGCGCATCGGCGGGCTCATGTTGGGGTCGCCGCGTGGCGACTTGGACTTCGTCTTGCGCGCTGGCGCTGATGCCGGCGATTCGACGGGCGGCGCCTTGATGCCCGTGGCGCCCTGGCCGGCGGCGGCCGCCTCGCGTTGTTTGCGTTCCTCGGCCAGCGACTGCGCCTGTTGTGCATCGCGTTTGGCAACATCCCGTGCCGCCTTCAGCTGTTGGTCCGAGCGCGAGTCCTCGATGGTCACGACCTTGCCATCCGCGCAAGGTGTCTGCGAATAGACACGGCCGTCGGGGCCGCAGCGGTACACGGTCTGTGGCTGCGCGGCATCGGCCGCGCTGGCAAGCATGATCAGCAGGCAGGTCACCGGCCAACGCGAGGCGGCACTGCGGACATTCATTGCATCGGCCTGTCGTCGGGCACCAGGGTCGCCACCGGCTTGGGCCGCACCGGCTTGGTGTGCACCGCCATCATCGCGCGCGCCATGTCGCCTGAAAGCAGCAGATCCAGCGCGTCAACTGAACGCACGATGCCCTGCTCAATGGCCTCGCGCTCTTCGCTCGGCGGTTTGCGCAACACATAGTCGATCACCTCGGCCTTCACGCCGGGGTGGCCGATGCCCAGGCGCAGCCGCCAGTAGTCGGCCGAGCCGAGCTGAGCCTGGATGTCCTTCAGCCCGTTGTGGCCCGCAGGCCCGCCGCCGAGCTTGATCTTCATCTGCCCCGGCATCAGGTCGAGTTCGTCGTGTACCACCAGGATCTCGTTCGGCGCGATCTTGAAGAAGCGTGCCAGCGCGGCCACCGACTTCCCCGACAGGTTCATGTACGTCATCGGCTGCAGCAGCCACACCGCGCCTTGTGAAGTCGTCGCCTTGACCCCCAGGCCGAAATAGCTGCGCTGCGGTTGCAAAGTGACGCCCAGCTTGCTTGCGGCCGCATCGATCCACCAGAAGCCCGCGTTGTGGCGTGTGGCTTCATATTGCGGGCCCGGGTTGCCCAGGCCGACCAGCAGTCGAATCATGTCGTGCCCAGCTTGTCATTGAGCTGTTGCGTTGCGCTTGCATTTTAGGTCCAGGGCCCCATCGTGACCTCAGATCCATCGTGGCGACACCCATGAAAAAGCCCCGCCAGGGCGGGGCTCGTGGCCGGGCGCGATGCGCGCGTCACTTCTTGTTCTGCTTTTCCGTCTTCTTGCCCTTGGCCGCGGGCGCGGCGGCCGCAACAACCACGGTGGGTTCCACGACTTCTTCTTCCACGCGCGGCGGGTTGGCCGAGACGATCACCGGATTGAGCGAGCCGTGCTTGACGCGCTTGATACCCTTCGGCAGCTTCAGGTCGCTGGCATGGATCGATTGACCTTTGACCAGGTCGCCCAGGTCGATGGTGATGAACTCCGGCAGTTGCGAGGCCAGGCACTCGACCTCGAGCTCGGTCATGACGTGGTTGACCAGGCACTTGTCGGTCTTCACCGCCACCGAGTTCTCTTCGTTGACGAAGTGCAGCGGCACCTTCTTGTGCAGTCGCGTGGACTCGTCGATGCGCTGGAAGTCGATGTGCAGGATGATCTGCTTCCACGGATGCATCTGGTAGTCGCGCAGCAACACCTTCTCGACGTTGCCCGACAGTTCCATTTCCAGGATCGAGGAATGGAAGGCTTCCTTCTTCAGCGCGAAGTACAGCGCGTTGTGGTCCAGCTCGATCATGGCCGGCTTGCCGGCGCCATAGACGATGCCGGGCACCTTGCTGGCACTGCGCAGGCGGCGGCTCGCTCCGGTCCCCTGCAACGTGCGCTCGAATGCGACGAATTTCATGTGTTCACTCCAGGTAAGAGCGCCCGCGACCAGGCGCAAAAGGAAAGGGCTCGCGGCGCGAACCCGCTTCTCCATCAGAAATTGTTGTTCTGCTCCGCAAACAGCGAGGTCACCGACTCGCCATCGCTGATGCGGCGAATCGTCTCGGCAAACAGGAAGGCCACCGACAACTGGCGGATGTTGCCGCAGGCCTTGGCCGCGTCGTTCAACGGGATCGTGTTGCTGATGACCACCTCGTCGATCTTCGAAGCCTTGAGCCGGTCGATGGCCGGGCCCGAGAACACCGGGTGCGTGCAATAGGCATAGACACGCCGCGCGCCGCGCTGCTTCAGCACATCAGCCGCGGCCACCAGCGTGCCTGCGGTGTCGATCATGTCGTCCATGATCACGCAGTGGCGGCCGTCGATCTCGCCGATGACGTGCATCACCTCGGATTCGTTCGGGTTGGAGCGGCGCTTGTCGATGATCGCCAGGTCGCAGCCCAGCTGCTTGGCCAGCGCGCGTGCACGCACCACGCCGCCCACATCGGGCGAGACCACCACCAGGTTCGAGTAGTTCTTGCTCTTCAGGTCGGACAGCAGCACCGGGCTTGCATAGATGTTGTCCACCGGAATATCGAAGAAGCCCTGGATCTGGTCGGCGTGCAGATCCATCGTCAGCAGCCGTTCGACGCCGACGGTCTGCAGCATGTTGGCCACCACCTTGGCGCTGATCGGCACGCGCGTCGAACGCGGGCGGCGGTCCTGGCGTGCATAGCCGAAGTAGGGCATGACGGCGGTGATGCGCCGCGCGCTCGCGCGCTTCAGCGCGTCGACCAACATGCACAGCTCCATCAGGTTCTCGTTCGTCGGCGCGCAGGTGGGTTGCACCACGAAGATGTCCCTGGCGCGCACGTTCTGCTGCACCTCGACGCGTACTTCGCCATCCGAAAAGCGGCCGACAAAGGCCAAACCCAGTTCGACGCCAAGCTGCGTGGCGATCTCGCGCGCCAGCGCGGGGTTGGCGTTGCCGGTGAAGAGCACGGTATTGAACAGCACCTGGATCTCTTTCGTCGCGCGATAAAGCGCTGCGCCTCGGTCGATGGCCGGATGTCAGAGGATTTGGCAGGGGAGGAAGGACTCGAACCCTCGCATGTCGGAATCAAAATCCGATGCCTTGACCAACTTGGCGACTCCCCTACACAGGACGTGGCCAACGCCACGCCCTTGGAACCGGTTTCAGTCGGCCCAACCCCGCAGGGGGTGGTGATCCAGACTGCGGCACATCCGCGCCACCCACGCAGCGGGCAAATCGTTTGCCGGCCATGCCGCCAGGGCAGGTGCATCCGTGCCGACCCTTGCAAACACCGCACTGCCCGAACCCGACATGCGGCTGTTGCCGAACCGGCCTTCCAGCCAGCGCGCAACCGCAATTACCTCGGGGCACCGCGCTTCAGCGATCGGCTGCAGGTCATTGCGGCCGAATCCGCTGCAAAACGTTGCCTGTTGTTCAGCGTTTGCAAGAGAGCCGGTGAGTATAACAGTTGGCGTGTCGCGCTTCAGTTGCGGACTTGCGAAGATGTCGGCGGTGGCGATGCCGGCCGCCGGCTTGACAACTGCGTAGTGCATTTGCGGCAATTGCAGCGGCGCCAAGCGCTCGCCGATGCCTTCGACGAAGGCGTTATCCCCGCCGATGAAGAAGGGTACATCCGCGCCCAGACTCGCACCCAGCGCCAACAGCCTGGTGCGCGGCCAGTTCAGCCCCCACAACCGGTTCAGCGCCAACAGGGTGCTGGCGGCGTCCGAACTGCCGCCGCCCAGCCCGGCACCGCTGGGCACCTGCTTGAGAATCGAGATGTCCGCACCGAGGCGCTTGTCGACATGCGCCTGCAGCGCGCGCGCAGCGCGCAGGCACAGGTCGTCGGCTGGCAACGTCGTGCCCAGGTCGTGCCGCGCCAGCGTACCGTCGCGGCGCAGTTCGAAGTGCAGCGTGTCGCACCAATCGATGAGCATGAACACCGACTGCAGCAGGTGGTAGCCGTCGGCTCGGCGCCCCACCACGTGCAGGAACAGGTTGAGCTTGGCCGGTGCCGGCACATCGTACAGGGCCGATAGCGTCATGGCGCGGCGTCCAGCACGGCGCGTAGGCGCACTGCCGGCGCTGCCGCACGCCATGCCAGCAAGCGTCCCTGGTCGAACTGCGTCAGCTCGATGGTCCAGCCGAGCTGGTTGAATCCTGGGCCGGGCTGCAGCGCCTGAGCCGGTTCGGCGGCGTCCGGCCAGGGGCGGCCGTGCAGCCAGTCGGGCAGGGCACGCAAGGGCAGCGTTTCGCCAAAGGCGGCGCGCGACAACGCGTCCAGATCGTCAAAGCTCTGCTCGCCATGCAGCGTGACCAGCCGCACCTTGTCCGGGCCCCAATAGGCGGCGGCCAATGTCGTGCCCAGAGGCGTGTTCAGGCGCAGTTCACCCTGTTGCGCATTGCCGCGTAATTCGAACCCGGCACTGATCGACGAGGCCGGGCGATCGCCGACGGCGTCGATGTTCAGCGCCAATCGCCCGCTCAGCATGTCCGGCACGGGCGGCGCGGCCGGAGGGATGGCGCAGCCCGCAACAACGAGTGCGGCGAGCAGCGTGGCGCTGCGACGCACTACTCGGCCTTCAGCCGGGTCAGCGTTTCGCGCAGCACTTCGTTGGCACTGTCGCGCGCCTGCGCCTCGGCCCAGATGCGTCGTGCTTCGTCATGCTGTCCCATGACCCACAACACCTCGCCCAGATGGGCGGCGATCTCGGTGTCGGGCCGGGCTGCGTAGGCCACGCGCAACAGGCGCAGTGCCTCGTCCCGATTGCCCAGCCGGAATTCCACCCAGCCCAGACTGTCGGTGATGAACGGGTCGCCCGGGGTCAGGACCAGCGCGCGTTCGATCAATGTCTTGGCTTCATCCAGGCGCAGGTTGCGATCCGCCAGGGAATAGCCGAGCGCGTTGTAGGCATGGGCATGGTCGGGCTTCAGCACCATGACCCTCCGCAGCAGCACTTCCAGCGTGTCGAGTTGCGCCACCTTCTCGGCCATCATGGCCTGCTCGTAGAGCAGGTCGGCATCGTCCGGGAACCGCTGATTGGCGATTTCGAGCACAGCGTAGGCCTCGCCCCATTGTTTGATCTCGCGTAGCACCTGCGACTCGGCCAGCAGCTTGGCGCGCGCGTCGCCGGCATCGCGCTCGGGCGTCAAACGAATCAGTTCGCGCGCTTCCGCCACGCGCCCCTGCCGCGCCAGCATCGATGCACGCCGCGTCTGCACCTCCAGGGCGCGTTGCGGGTTGTCCACTCGCGCCAGCCAGCCTTCGGCGGCGGCATAGTCGCCGCGCTGTTCGGCCGCCTGCGCCAGCAGCATCCAGGCCTGCGTCAGCCCCTGATCGGCCTGGCCACCGTGCAGCCCGTCGTTGCTGCTTGCATCGTCGGACCGGGGCGCGGCTGCTTGCGCTTGCGTCAGGCTCACGAAGCGCTGCAAGGATTGCTCGGCCGCCTGTGGCTGGCGCAACTCCACCTGCAGCGCGCCCATCGTCAACCAGGGCGCGGCCAGCTCGGGCTGCTGTCGCGTGACGATCTCAAGTTGCGTCAGGGCCTCGGCATAACGTTGCGCACTCAGCAGCACGGCGGCATAGGCGCGGCGCAAGCCGACCTCCGCGCCGGGTGCCTTCAGATAGGCTTTGACCATCGATTCGGCCTCGGGCTTCGCCGCCATCAGCTCCAGCGCCAGCAGTACCGCGGCGGCGCTGTCGGCATCTTCGGACTGGGCCTGGCGCGCAAGTTTCAGTGCCAGCTCCGCGTCACCGGCAGCCAGCCACATGCGGCCGGTCGAGACCAGAACCGCGATGCGCGTGGTGGCGTCGTCCAGATAGCTCTGCAGCACGTCGTCCAGCAGCACCGCGGCCTGGCGCTTGTCGGCGGCGCGCTGCATGAAGCGCGGCAGCGACGTGATGAGCGCGGCACGCTCTTGCGCCGGTGTGGCCCGCAAGAGCGCAATCATCGGCTCCGCCAGCTCGCTGGTGCGGTTCAATGACAGAAGGATCTGCATTTGCAGCCGCATGGCTTCCGTCGACTCGGGCCGTGCCGAGCGCCAGGCGACCGTCGCGGCCAGTGCCTGTTCGCCGGCACGGGCTTGCAGCGCGATTTCCGTGCTGCGACGGAACAGTTGCTCGTCGCGCGTGCGCCGCGCCGCATCCAGCATGATCTGATAGGCATTGCCGGCTTGCCCGGCACTGAGTTCGATCTCGCCGATCAGCAGTTGATAGAACAGCGGCGCGTCGATGTTCGAGTTCAGCACCGACGGCGCCGAAGCAGCGAC
>JAHECC010000291.1 GCA_024641965.1 Rubrivivax sp. | reverse complement strand
AAAGTTGCCGAAGTCGAAACGACGTTCGATGGCGCCGTCCCGCAGCGCCCAGCCGGGCAACTTTGCCAGGTGGTTCTCAATTTGCGCCGGATCCATCGGCGGCTGGCCCTCGAGGGCCTTGCAATGCCGGTCCTTCAGGTCGCTCATGCTTGGGCTTTCAGCGGGTGGACAGGGCCAGCGCAGCCAGCCGTTCCGAGGCCGGTGGGTGCGAGTAGTAGAAGCGCACGTACATAGGGTCGGGTGTCAGCGTGGCCGCGTTGTCCTCGTGCAGCTTGAGCAGCGCGTTCGCCAGGTCCTGCCCGCTGGCCTGCGCACAGGCGTAGGCATCGGCCTCGAACTCATGGCGGCGCGAGAAGTGCGCCATCAGCGGGGAGACGAAGAAGCTGAACGGAGGCAGCGCCAGCATGAACAGCAGCAGCGCCAGCGCATCGTTCGGCGTTCCCAGGTTCGGCACCACGCCCAGGCCTTCGTAGAAGCTGCTCTGGCCCGACAGCCAGCCGAGCAGCGCCAGGCCCAGCAGACTAAAGCCGAAGATGCCGGCGATGCGCTTTTGCACGTGGCGGTGGCTGAAATGTCCCAGCTCGTGTGCCAGCACCGCCTCCACCTCGCCCGGCGTCAGGCGCTGCAACAGCGTGTCGAAGAAGACCACGCGCTTGGCCGCGCCCAGGCCAGTGAAGTAGGCATTCGCGTGGGCCGAGCGGCGGCTGCCGTCCATCACGAACAGCCCCTTCGCGGCAAATCCGCAGCGCTGCATCAGGGCCTGCACCCGCGTCCTCAACTCCGTGTCGGCAAGTGGCTCGAACTTGTTGAACATCGGCGCTATGACGGTGGGGTACAGAACCAGCAGCAGCAGGTTGAAAACCATCCACGCGCACCAGGCCCACAGCCACCACAGGCTGCCGGCGGCGCCCATGATCCAAAGGATCAGCGCCGCCAGCGGCAGGCCGATCAGCGCGCCGACGCACAGGTTCTTGAGCATGTCGACGACGAAGAGCCTGGGCGTGATGCGGTTGAAGCCGAAGCGCTGTTCGATACGAAAGGTGCTGTACAGCTCGAAGGGTAGATCGAGCACGCCGCTGATCAAGGCAAAGGCAGCGAGCAAGCCCAACTGATAGGCCATGCTGCCGAAACGCGGCTGCACCGCGCCCAACAGCCACTGGTTCAGCGCATCCAGCCCGCCGAGCAGCGTCCAGCCCAGCAGCAGCGCGGTGCCGAAGGCAGTGCTCAGCAGGCCGAAACGGCCCTTGGCGAGGGTGTAATCGGCGGCGCGGCGGTGCGCGTCGGGAGTTACCGTGTTGACGAAGGCGGCGGGCACCTGGTCGCGGTGCGCGGCCACGTGACGCATCTGCCGTGTCGCCAGCCAGAGCTTTGCCAGCAGCGACAGCAGCAGCGCGGCCGAGAAGGCGAGGGTGATGGGGGTCGTGGACATGTGGGGCGCAAGTGTAGGCTTCGGCGAGAATCCTCGTTGCTGCCCCTGATTGAAAACGCCCCATGACTGATGCCACGCTGGCCCCGAACGAACACAACCTGATCTGGATCGACTTGGAGATGACCGGGTTGTTGCCCGAGAGCGACCGCATCATCGAGATCGCGGTGGTCGTCACCGACCCGATGGTGACGGTGCGCATCGAAGGCCCTGTCCTGGCGGTGCATCAGAGCGACGCCGTGCTGGACGCGATGGACGCCTGGAACAAGGGCACGCACGGCAAGAGCGGCCTGATCGACCGGGTCAAGGCCTCGACCATCGACGAGGCCGTCGCGCAGGCGCAGGTTATTGCCTTCCTCAAAAAGTATGTGCCGGCGGGCAAGAGCCCGATGTGCGGCAACAGCATCTGCCAGGATCGTCGCTTTCTGGCCAAGGACATGCCGGCACTGGAAAGCTTCTTTCATTACCGCAACCTCGACGTCAGCACCTTGAAGGAACTGGCGCGGCGCTGGAAGCCGGGCGTGATCGAAGGTTTCAAGAAGGCGCAGGCGCACACCGCGCTGGCCGACATCCACGAGTCGATCGACGAACTGCTGCATTACCGGGAACACTTCCTCCGGCTTGCTTAGCCCCTACAGGCGCAGCCCGTAGAAACCCGAAGTCAGCTACAATCATGGGCTTGGCTCGAAGTGGGAGCCTTACCGTTCATCCCTGTTGACCTTCGTCGTGTCTTTCCCGCAGCAACCCTGCTGCGCGGTCCGGACGTGATAACTCCCCTCGCGGGACATTGGTTGGCGGCGATGCCGTCGCCCTGATCCGTCCGACCTGCCCAAATCGGGGCAGGAACGTCAATCCTGTTGCGACCTGACCTTGACGGCACGTTCACGTGCCGCCGGTGCGCTTGAGCGCGCCGTTTTGACGAAAGAAGACGATGAGTTTCGAAACCATGGGCCTGAACCCGGCCATCACTCGCTCCGTGCTCGACGCGGGTTACACCCAAGCCACCGAAGTGCAGCAACGCGCCATCGGCCCGGCGCTGGAAGGACAGGACCTGATGGTGTCGGCCAGCACCGGCAGCGGCAAGACAGCGTCCTTCATCCTGCCGGCGCTGCAGCGCGTGCTGGCCGCGCGCGATCAAGCACCCCAGGAGCGCGGGGCCGTGCACGGCCCGCGCGTGCTGGTGCTGACGCCGACGCGTGAACTGGCGATGCAGGTGGCCAAGGCGGCCATCACCTACGGCCGCCATGTGCCGGGCCTGCGCGTCGCCACCATCGTCGGCGGCGTGCCTTATCCGGCGCAGTTGAAGGCGCTGCGCGGTCCGCTCGACCTGCTCATCGCCACGCCCGGCCGCCTCATCGACCACATGCAAAGCGGTCGCGCGGTGCTGTCGAAGATCGAGATGCTGGTGCTGGACGAAGCCGATCGCATGCTCGACATGGGCTTCATCGACGACATCCACCTCATCGCCGACGCCACGCCGAAAACCCGCCAGACGGTGATGTACAGCGCCACCTTCGCCGGCAACGTGGGCGCGCTGGCAACGAAGCTGCTGCGCGCGCCGCAGCGCATCGACGTGGCCTCGCACACCGACACGCACGCCGACATCGAGCAGCGCCTGCACTGGGCCGACGACCACGAGCACAAGAACGCGCTGCTCGACCACATCCTCACCGACCGCAACGTCGAGCAGGCGCTGGTCTTCACCAGTACGCAGCGCGACGCCGACTGGCTGGCCGACCGGCTGGCCGACATGGGGCACCACGTCGCCTCGCTGCACGGCGGCATGCCGCAGGGTCGGCGCAACCGCGTGCTGCAAGGCCTGCGCTCGCGCCACCTGAAGGTGCTGGTGGCCACCGACGTGGCCGCGCGCGGCATCGACGTGCCGAGCATCAGCCACGTCATCAACTACGGCTTGCCGATGAAGGCGGAGGACTATGTGCACCGCATCGGCCGCACCGGCCGCGCCGGGCGCAGCGGGCTGGCGGTGACGCTGGCCGAACGCCGCGATGCGTCGATGATCCACAGCATCCAGCGCTTCACCACGCAGCGCATTCCTCCCGCGACCATCGCCGGGCTGGAGCCGCGCCGGCCCGAACCGAAGCCGGCCCAGCCGGCGCGCTTTGCACCGTCGCGCGACAAGGGCCACCGTGCCGGTCCGGGCGGCCGCCCCGTGTTCGGTCACGCCGATCGGCGGCCGGGCGCGGCGCCTTCCTGGGCCAAGCCCGGGCCGCGCGGCGGCAAGCCGCGCCCGGCGCGCTGAAGCATCTGCCGCGGCCGTCCTTCGCGGACGGCCGTGGGCTCAGGTCGCCAGCAGCTCGACCTCGAACACCAGCGTCGCATTCGGCGGGATCACGCCGCCGGCACCGCGCGCGCCGTAGCCCAGTTCGGGCGGAATCAGCAGCACGCGCGTGCCGCCGACCTGCATGCCCTGCACGCCTTCGTCCCAGCCGCCGATGACCTGCCCGCCGCCAAGG
>JAHECC010000290.1 GCA_024641965.1 Rubrivivax sp. | reverse complement strand
GAGACCTTGGCGCTTCTCGATGGTGGCGATGAACTGGCCAGCTTCCATCAGACTGTCGTGTGTGCCGGTATCGAGCCAGGCGTAGCCGCGGCCCATGATTTCGACGTCGAGCTGGCCCTGGTGCAGATACTGTAGGTTGACTTCGGTGATCTCGAGTTCCCCGCGTGCGCTGGGCTTGATGCCTGCCGCGATGTCGCACACCTGCTCGTCGTAGAAGTACAGGCCGGTGACCGCGTAGGGGCTCTTCGGCTTGCTGGGTTTTTCCTCGATGCTGAGGGCCCTGCGCTGGCCGTCGAACTCGACCACGCCGTAGCGTTCGGGGTCGTGCACGTGATAGGCGAACACGGTGCTGCCGACCGTGCGCTCGGCCGCGCGCGACAGCAGTGCGGCGAAGTCGTGGCCATAGAAAATGTTGTCGCCGAGCACCAGCGCGCTCGGCTGAGCGCCGACGAAGTCGCGGCCCAGAATGAAGGCCTGCGCCAGTCCATCGGGGCTGGGCTGCACGCAGTAGCTGAGGTTCATGCCCCATTTGCTGCCATCGCCCAGCAGCGCCTGGAAGCGCGGCGTGTCTTGCGGCGTGCTGATCACCAGCACCTCGCGAATGCCGGCCAGCATGAGCGTGGACAACGGGTAATAGACCATCGGTTTGTCGAACACCGGCAGCAGCTGCTTGCTCACGGCCAGCGTGGCCGGGTGCAGCCGCGTGCCGGAGCCGCCGGCCAGGATGATGCCCTTGCGATTCACTCTCTGATCTCCCTCAATGGCCGAGCACTTCAGCGAGCATGCGCTCCACGCCAAGCTGCCAGGGTGGCATCGTAAGCCCGAACGTACTGCGCAACTTGTGGGTGTCCAGGCGCGAATTCAGCGGCCGGCGCGCCGGGGTCGGAAAGGCCGCGCTGGGCACCGCACGGATGCACGTTTCCGGCACCCTGACGGGATGGCCATGGGCACGCGCCCACTCGATGACGTGGCTGGCATAGGCGTGCCAGTGCGTCTCGCCGGCTGCCACGCAGTGGTAGGTGCCGGACAGATCCACATGGCTGCGCAGCCGTGGCAGCACTTGCGCCGTCACATCGGCCAGCAGGTCAGCCCCGGTGGGCGCGCCAAACTGGTCGGCGATGATCTTCAACTCCTCGCGTTCGGCAGCCAGCTTGAGCATCGTGCGTGCGAAGTTGCCGCCGCGTGCGGCGTAGACCCAGCTGGTGCGAAGAATGACATGGCGGCAACCGCTGTCGCGGATCAATTCCTCGCCCTCGAGCTTGGTGCGGCCGTACACGCCCAGCGGGCCGGTGGGGGCGTCTTCGCGGCGCGCGGTGTTGCCGCTGCCGTCGAACACGTAGTCGGTGCTGTAGTGGACCAGGCAGATGCCGCGCCGCTGCGCCTCGCGCGCAAGTATGCCAACCGCGGTCGCATTGATCGTGCGCGCGAGCTCGGGCTCGGCCTCGGCCTTGTCCACAGCCGTGTGCGCGGCCGCGTTGACGATGGCGTCGGGCTGCACGCGGTCGATCAGGGCCGGCAGCGATCCGGGTGCGCTGAAATCGGCCCTCAGATCGCCGGGCGAGTCGAAGTCGCAGCCGATGACCTCGCCCAGCACGGCAAGCGAGCGCTGCAACTCCCAGCCCACCTGGCCGTTCTTGCCCAGCAGCAGGATCTTCATGTGTGCTTCAGCGCTGCTCGTAGTTGGCGGCCACCCAGTCACGGTAGCCGCCGCTCTGCACATTGGCCACCCATGCGGCGTTGTCCAGGTACCAGCGCACCGTCTTGCGGATGCCCGTCTCGAAGGATTCGGCCGGGCGCCAGCCAAGCTCGCGCTGGATCTTGCGCGCATCGATGGCGTATCGGCGGTCGTGTCCTGGGCGGTCCTTCACGTGCGTAACCAGGCGCTCGTACGGGCCCGCGGCCGCCGGCTTCATCTCATCGAGCAGCGCGCAGATGGTCTGAACGATGCTGCGGTTGGTCATCTCGTTCCAGCCGCCGACGTTGTAGGTTTCGCCGACGCGGCCCCCGGCCAGCACGGTGCGTATCGCACTGCAGTGGTCCTTCACGTAAAGCCAGTCACGCACCTGCTGGCCGTCGCCATAGATCGGCAACGGCTTGCCTGCCAGCGCGTTGACGATCATCAGCGGGATCAGCTTTTCAGGAAAGTGAAAGGGCCCATAGTTGTTGCTGCAGTTGGTGGTGAGCACCGGCAGCCCATAGGTGTGGAACCAGGCACGCGCCAGATGGTCGCTGGCGGCCTTGCTGGCGCTGTAGGGGCTGTTGGGTTGATAGGGGTGGCTCTCGTTGAAGGCCGGCGCATCCGGCGCCAGGCTGCCGTAGACCTCGTCGGTGCTGATGTGCAGGAAGCGGAAGGTTGGCTTGGCGTCACCTTCCAGGCCCAGCCAGTGCAGGCGCGCGGCCTCGAGCAGCGCGAAGCTGCCGTCGACGTTGGTCTTGATGAAGGCGCCGGGCCCCAGGATGCTGCGGTCGACATGGCTTTCGGCTGCGAAGTGCAGCACCGCGCGCGGCCGATGCGTCTGGAACAGCTGCGCCAGGAGTTCCCGGTCGGTGATGTCGCCGCGCACGAACCGGTGGCGTTCGTCCCCCTGCAACGAGGCCAGGTTCTGCAGGTTGCCGGCGTAGGTGAGGGCGTCGAGGTTGACCACCGTTTCGTCGGACTGCGCCAGCCAGTCGAGCACGAAGTTGCTGCCGATGAAACCGGCGCCGCCGGTGACGAGAATCGTCATGAAATCGTATTTCCTTCAGATGATGCTGCCAACGCTGAAGCGCCTGCAGGCGCGCGACCGCCGGCTGTCACCGCCGGCCCGCGAGCTTAACAAAGCCGCGCAGGCAAACGCCTGACGCCAGGCGTGGGTTGCTGGCGTCGTCAGCCCGCGGACCGACCTATCACTGCTTCGACGGCTGCCCGCCGTCGGCCTTGCTGTCGAACTTGCTGTCCATGCGCGTGGTGAGGATCGAGTCGCGGTTGGCCTGGCGCTGAGCTTCGCGCCGCTTCTCGACCTTGTCGATCTGGCGCTGGCGCGCCGCCTTGTCACGCGCTTCGGCCCGGCGCATCTTGGCGGCCACGCCGCGGTCGAACAGGCCCTGCAGGCCCATGCCCTGGGCCAGGTTGCGCCGGCGGGCCTGCTTGCGCTCCTGGTCACGGTTCATGGCCTGCCGCTGGGTGCGGCCGAACTTATCGGCCCAGGCCCACCAGACTAGGGCCAGCGCAAACGGCGCCAGCACCGCCAGCCAGGACCATTCGGCCACCGGATTCATCTCGGCCAGCTTGAGACCGACCAGGATCACGCCCAACAGAATGAACAGCATCGTCGATCTCCGTGAATGCAAGTTGTTGTATCGGCCGACGGTATCGCGGGCCACAGCGGCTGCGGCACTTTGGCCTGTGCAAACTGCGCAGCATTGCCGAGGGATGGCAAGATCTGAGCCTGTTCCCGGATCCCGTTCCCCTTCGACATGCCCTCGTTCTGTTCTAAATTTCAGTCATGATGACCATAATGATCATGGAGGTTGTAAATGATCACTGAAACCAATGCAGTCGCCTTCCGGCAAAACCTCGGCGAGATGCTCAACCGGGTTCAATACCGGCAGGACAGCATCGTCATCAACAAGGATGGCAAGCCCGTCGCGGCGCTGGTCGATGCCCGCCTGTTCGAGCGCATTCGCCGCATGCAGGCGCGTTTCGACGCACTTTGCGAGCGCATGGCCGAGAGCTTTGCCGGCGTGCCCGAGCCGGACGGCATGGCGGCCATCGATGGCGCGGTGAAGGCTGCACGGCGCGAACTGGCGGCCGAGCAGACGACGCGCCCGACCGTCCCGCGCAACGGCTGAAACCGCGTGCGCGTCGTGCTCGACACCCACGTCATCGTCGCCGGGCTGGCTTATCCCGCCGGGCCGCCGGGCCGCATCGTGGGCGCATGGCGATCGGGGGCATTGG
>JAHECC010000094.1 GCA_024641965.1 Rubrivivax sp. | reverse complement strand
GCGTGCATGCCACCGACGTGAGCAACGCCTCGCGCTCGATGCTCTTCGACATCCGCCATAACGTCTGGGACCGCGAGCTGCTGAAGCTGCTGCATATCCCTGGCAGCCTGCTGCCGCAGGTGTTTCCATCGAGCCACGTGTTCGGCGAGAGCGACGCCGCGCTGCTGGGCGCACCACTGCCGATTGCCGGCATCGCTGGCGACCAACAGAGCGCGCTGTTCGGCCAGGCCTGCTTCAAGCCTGGGCAGGCGAAGAACACCTACGGCACCGGCTGCTTCATGCTGATGCACACCGGCGATGCCTTTCGCGATTCGCACAACGGCCTGCTCACCACCAGCGCGGCGCAGATCGGCCCAACGCCGCAGTACGCCTTCGAGGGCAGCGTGTTCATCGGCGGCGCGGTGGTGCAGTGGCTGCGCGACGGGCTGCGCGCCATCGACTCCAGCGGCGCGGTGCAGACGCTGGCCGAGAGCGTGCCCGATGCGGGCGGCGTGGTCTTCGTGCCGGCCTTCACCGGCCTGGGCGCGCCCTACTGGCAACCCGACGCGCGCGGCACGCTCACCGGGCTGACCCGCGGCACCAGCGTGGCACACATCGCGCGCGCGGCACTGGACAGCATCGCCTTCCAGAGCGCGGCCATGCTGCAGGCGATGAGCCGCGACGCCACCGCCGCTGGCGGCCAGCCGCTGGCCGAACTGCGTGTCGATGGCGGCGCCTGCGTCAACGACCTGCTGATGCAGTTCCAGGCCGACCTGCTGGGCATCCCGGTGCTGCGACCCGAGGTCATAGAGACCACCGCGCTGGGTGCAGCCTACCTGGCCGGGCTGGCGGTCGGGGCGTACGACGACACCGACGAGCTTGCGGCGCTGTGGAAGGTGCAGCGTCGCTTCGAGCCGGAGATGCCGCGCGCGCACGCCGACGAGCTGATGGCCGGCTGGGAGAAGGCGGTACGCCAAGCCACTGCAGCATGACGGTGTAGCGCCCCATCAGTTCACCGTTTCGGCGATCCGCAGCAGATCCAGCGGCGGAATCAGCCCCAACTTCTTCGCCACCTGCATGTTGATGACGACTGCGAAGCGCGTCATGCGCGCGACCGGCAGGTCGCCGGCCTTGACGCCGCCACGCAGGATCCTTTCGGCCTGCGCACCCGCCAACCGGCCGACGTCGCCATAGCGCGCGGCCACCGACAGCAGCGCCGAGGCGTCGCGCACCACGGATTCGTAGGGGCTGAGCACCGGCAGGCCCAATGCCACGGCCGCCTGAGTGAGCAGATCGCTGTTCTTGCGCAGGAACGACGACGAGCCGAGATAGACGAAATCGACTCCCGCCTGCTTCAGCGCATTCAACTGCGGGGCGATGTCCGACGGCCGCGGACGGCCATCGGGGCCGCGGGGCAACTCGCGGGCCACCAGCTCGAAACCCAGCGATTTCGACAGTGCCGCGAGTTCGTCGCGCTTGAGCACCGAGTTCGCCTCATCGGTGTGGAACAGCAGCCCCAGGCGCCGGAAGGCCGGCTTGTAGGTGCGCAACGTCTCGATGTTGACCTCCTCGGGCACGCGGTTGTAGGTGCCTGTCAGGTCGTCGCGGCCGGTCTGGTCGAGGCTGCGCACCAGTCCCGCGCCGACCGGATCGGCGACGATCATGAACACCTTGGGTATGCCGGGCGCGAAGCCCGGCCGGTCCTTCGCGGCCAGGCTGCCGGCGATGTCCAGCGTGACGTTGGTGCCGTAGGTGACGATGAGGTCGACGCGTTCGGACTTGGCCTCGGCCAGGAAGCCGGCAAGCGCCGATTTTTGCCCGGCAGCATCGCGCAGCAGGAAGCTTGGGTTCAGACCGCTTTCCTTCAGATGCTCCTGCACGCCTCGGCAAGCCGCTTCGCAGCCATTCCAGGTGACGATCATCACCTTGTAGGCAGCCGCCGACGCCGTGCCGCAGCATGTCGCCAGGTACAACACCGCGATCCACGTTCTTCGCCTGATCATGGCGCTATTTTCGTCCTATGCGGCCCGCTGCGCTCGGCAATCAAGTAGCCGATCAGGCCCAATGCAACGAGCAGGCCGAGGCTGAGCAGCACGCGCTGGGCGCCGGCCACGGGCAGGCTCAGCGCACTGGCCGTCAGGCCGGCAATCGCGCCGAGCCGCTCGGCCAGGCGCAAGCTCCTGACCGTGGCATCGGCCTGGTCGAAACCCCGGGCCAGCACATACAGCGGTGCGCGCATCAGCGTGTGCGCGATGCCCAGGCCGACGATCAGCGCCACACTGGCCCAGAAACCGCTCCACCACGCCATGGACAGCAGCGCCAGCGCCGCCAGCAGGGCGCCAGCCAGCACCGGGGTTCGCGCGCCGATGCGCCCGTCGCAAATCGCCGCCACCGACGGCCCGAACAGCACCGTGCACAAGTAGTACAGCATCACCACGCGTGCCACTTCGGCCGGCCCGGAACCGGCAGCGCTCAAGCTCAGCGGCGTCAGGTACCAGACGACCACCGCGGTGCCCGCGCTCAAGGGCAGCATCAGTCCGAGCCACAGCGCCACGGCGCGCGGCGGCTGGCGCCTCGCGCCCGCAGCCGCATCGACGACACCCTGGCCGACAGCATCGCCGGCCGTGCCACCCAGCATGCGCGGGGCGAGCAAGCCGGCCAGCGCGGTGATCGCCGCCCCGCTGACCAGCGCAGCGCCGAAGCCGAAGCGGCCGGCGATCACGCCACCCAGTGCCGCGCCGCAGAAGATGCCGCTGTAGAGCACCGCGTTGAAGACACTCAGCGGGCGCGCACTGTTCGGGCTGCGCGTGCTGCGAATCGCGTACTCCTGGCAGGCGATCGTCGCGGTGGCGAAGGCCGCGCCGACAACGCCGCGCCAGAAGGTGAGGCCGCCGATATGGGTGGCCAGTGCCATGCCCACGAGGCCGATCGCCACCGGCGCTATCGACGCCACGAACAGGCGCCGCGCGCCGAAACGACGTATCAGCCACGGACTGCGTGGCGTGAGCAGCGTCAGCGTCAGCAGGTACGACACCAGAGGCGCGGCGGCGGCCAGGCCGGCGTCGAGCCAGTCCGGTCGCGCCAGGCTGCCGGCGAACACCGGCAGGAAGGACAGCGCCACGCTGGTGCCGGTGGCGAAGAGGAACAGCACGATGCGGATGTCGTCGGCGTCGGCAAGCCGCAGCGTTGCCGGCCGGCCCTGGGCCAACTGCGCATCCAGCTGGCGCATGACGCGCTCGCGCAGCGCGGCTGGCAGCGCTGCCAGCCGCTCGGCCAGATCTTCGGCATGGTCGCTCAGGCGTTCCGCGGCCTGCGCCAGACCGCCCAGACCGCCACGCGGCAGGCGGTGCCTGAAATCACCGGCCGCCTGTTCATCCAGCAGCTTGCGCAATCGCTCCAGCGGCCGCGACACCGATGCCGCGGCCAACGCCAGCACCAGCTCCAGCGCCATCAACGCGGCCACCAGCGCAATCGACATCACGTCCAGCAGCACCTCGCGCAAGCGCGTACGCACAAAGCCGCGGCTGATGTCTATGCGCACCTCACCGACGAGACGGTTGCCGTCGAGAATCGGCAGCACGCTGCTCGCGCTGCCCGCGGCCTCGGACGGCAGCGGGTTCGGCCCGGTGGCGCCGCGGCGCTGCGCGTCGGCCACGACCGTACCGGCTGCATCGCGCACCACGATGCGCTCGACCTCGTCGAACTTGCCCAGGGTGTCGGACAGGTAGCGGTCCAGACCACTCAATTGCTCGAGTCCGACGCCGAGTTCGAGGGCGCGCTGCAGTTCGGCGCGCACGATGACGCCGATCAGCCGTGTGCGCTTGTCCAGTTGCGGCGCGACCGCCCTTTCGAACACGCCCGCCGCATAGCCGCCGACAGCCAGCACGATGCTGCCGACCAGCAGCACCAACAGCACGACCAGCCGCGTGCGCAGCCCGTCCACGGCATCGCGCTGCAGCGGCTGTGTCACTGGGGATCGCAGCTCAGCGTGGCCAGGCGCCGACCGGTGGCGCGGTAGCGCGCTGCCGCAGCATCCAGCCGCTCGTGCAGCGTGCCGGCGGCCGCGGGCATGGGCGCTCTGAAGCCCGCGGCCAGGCGCCAGCCGCCGCGCGCAAACTCACGGTACTCGGCGTCGATGGCATCGAAATGACGGATCATTCCGGACAGGCCCCAACGCAACAGCAAGGCGCCGGCGAGCGCGGCGACGAGCCACACGCCGATCGCGCCCAGCACCAGTTCGGCCAACATCGCGCGCACCTGGGTCTGGCTGCCGCCGCCGGGATAGACGACAAGAATGCCGCCGGCACTGCGGCCGTCGCGCGCCGCGATGTCGACGCTGCCGACGAATCCGTCTGAGGTCTCGCGGTACCAGGGTGCGCCGCGCGCCGCTGCACGCCAGCGCCTCGCATCGGCGCTGATTTCTTGCGGCGCGAGCTCTGCGGTCGAACTGACGACCTTGCCTTGCGCATCGAAGACATGCAGCGCAACGATGTCCTCGTCGGTCTGGCGCGCGCGTTCCAGCAGCGCCCGCGAATTGCGCACGCTGGACAAGGGCAGGCCGAGCCGGTTCACGGCCGCGAAGGGTGCCACGGTGCGGCCGGCCAGCACGACCAGCCGCTCACCCACCAAGGTCGCGTTGACGCTGCCGAACTGCAATGTGGCCAGGGCGACGAAAAGGCTCAGCACGACCAGCATCATCAGCATGATCGCGGTCCAGATTCGCCAGTAAAGAGCCATCCATCGACCCCCACCCCATCGTGCGGGTGATGCGCGAACACAGCGCACGCGCTTCGCGGCAAGCATAGCCTGCCGCGTGGCCGAACGACACAAGGCTCAGCGCGTCAGATCGAACTCGCGCAGGCCCTCGTGGTGCTCGGTGGCGCGACACCACTCGGGGTGGGCCACGGTGCGGTGCACATCCGCCATGCCGGCATGCCACAGCTCGTTGACGGTGGCGCGCGAGAACTCGTAGTCCTTGAAGCTCGACGATTGCGTGTCGTGGCGATTGATCAACTGCACCAGCGAGATCTCGCTGCGTTCGCTGGCGCTGGCCAGAAACCTCGCATCCGGGTCGTCGCGCAGCGGCGCGGGCAGCTTGTCGAACAGTCGCCGGAACGCTGCCTTTAGTTCCATACGCTCGCGCAGCTGCGAGCTGTTGAAGCGCGTCTTGCTCGAGTACTGGATGTCCTTGCTGCGCTCCTGCACCTCGTCCAGGTTGCTGGGCACTTTGCCCTGCGCGCTGAACAGGTCCACCTGCAGGATCAGCGCGTCGATACCCGGCGCCTCGTCGAGCACATACCAAAGCGGTGAGTTGGAGACGATGCCGCCGTCCCAGAACAGCTCACCTCCGATCTGCACCGGCGGAAAGCCCGGCGGCAACGCGCCGCTGGCCATCACATGCTCGGGCTCGAGGCGCATTTGGGTGCTGTCGAAGTAGCAGGAGTTGCCGCTGCGCACGTTGACCGCGCCCACCGACAGCCGCACCTTGCCGCTGTTGAGCAGCTCGAAATCCACCAGTTCCAGCAAGGTGGCCCTCAAGGGCTCGGTGTCGTACACGCTCAACCCGGCCCAGGCGCTGATCGGCAGCTGCGGGCGAAAGAAACCCGGGATGCCGAACACCGCGGCCGAAGCCGCCGACATGCGGTTCATCCAGGGCCGCGCCGGGGCCAGCAGCTCCGGCGCCACCACCGGCACCATCGCCGAGACCCGGTTCCAGAACTCGCGCAGCCGCGCCACGCGCCGCTCGGGCGGGTTGCCGGCGATCAATGCACCATTGATCGCGCCGATCGACACGCCGGCGACCCAGTCGGGCGTGGCGCCGGCCCCGGCGAAGGCTTCAAAGGCGCCGGCCTGGTAGGCGCCGAGCGCGCCGCCGCCCTGCAGCACCAGCACGGTGTGCGCGTGATCGGGGGGCGCCGCGGCGGGCGCTGCCACAGACGGGGACGGTGCGGTTCGGGCCATGTGCGTGCGCTGTGCCAGAGAGGGTTGCGAGTCACTCTACCAGGGCCCGCGCGGCGGCAACGCGCCGGCGCTACCATGGCTGCACGACACGCACCGAAGGCTTGAACATGCACACGGCACACGCTGGTTTGCGCTGCAGCGCCATCCCCTGCCTGCGCTACCGCGAGCCGGCAGCGATGGTCGACTGGCTGTGCGGCGCCTTCGGCTTCGAGCGCCGCCTGGTTGTCGATGGCGACGGCGGCGGCGTCGCGCATGCCCAACTGAGCTTCGGCAACGGCATGGTCATGCTCGGCCCGGTGCGCGACGATGCCTTCGGCCGGCTGATGGCCCAGCCGGGCGAATTCCGCGGGCGTGAAACGCAGTGCGCGTACCTGATCTGCGACGACCCCGATGCGCTGCATGCAGGCGCGGTGGCGGCCGGTGCGACGGTGCTGATGCCGCTGAAGGACGAGGACTACGGCGGCCGCGGCTTCAGCTGCCGCGACCCCGAGGGCCATATCTGGAACTTCGGCAGCTACGACCCCTGGAAGGAAGGCGACGCACCATGATGCAACTGCACTACTACCCCGGCAATGCCAGCTTCACGCCACACGTGCTGTTGCACGAGATCGGCGCGCCCTTCGAACTCAATCTCGTGGACCGGGCGCAGGGAGCGCACAAGGCGCCGGACTACCTGAAACTCAACCCGAACGGGCTGATTCCGGTGCTGGTCGACGGCGACCTGGTGTTGTACGAGACCGCCGCGATCTGCCTGCACCTGAGCGACAGCTTCCCCGACGCCGGCCTGGCGCCGCCGCCGGGCAGTACCGAGCGCGCGCATTTCTACAAATGGCTGGTGTGGATGTGCAGCGGCCCGCAGGCGATGCTGAAGCACTACTTCTATGGCGAGCGCCTGGTGGACGACGGCGACAAGCTCGCGGCGGGGCAGGTCAAGGCTCACGCCCAGGCGCAGGTCGGCGCCATGTTGCAGTTGCTCGACGCGCAACTCGCCGCGTCGGGCGGGCCGTGGTTGATGGGCCGGCAGTACCTTGCAGTCGACCCCTACGCCTTCATGCTGTGCCGCTGGACACGTGGCTTCGAAAGCCGCCCGGCGCGCGAGTACCCGCACATCGCACCCTACCTGCAGCGCATGCTGCAACGGCCCGCGGTGCAGCGCGTGTTCAAGGCCGAAGCGCTGCCGCAGCCCTGGGTCTGAGCCCCTGCAGGGCCGGACGCCGCTCGGCGCGCAGGTCGCGCGCGGTCAGTGGGCGCCCTGGGCCTGCGCCGGACGGCGCTTGGTCCTCGCTGCAGGGGTCGCGACCTGCGCCCTTTTCGGCAAGGCGGCCTGAGGTCGCGCGCCGCTGCGCTTCGCCTTGCCCGCTTTCGCCGGCGTTGCCTCGGACGCAGGCAGCGCGGCCGCGCTTTGCAGCGTCTGCTCGAGCAGTTTGCGGTGCGCATCCAGCAGATGCTGGCCCAGCTCGGACACGTCGGGCAGCGCACGCCGGCAGGCGATGAGGCCGAAGTCGAGCGCGCCGTTGTAGCTTTCGACCGTCATGTTCAGCGCCGCGCCGTGCGCCGGTATGTTCAGCGGGTAGTAGCTGAGCATCCTTGCCCCAGCCAGGTACAGCGGAGCCGGTGACCCGGGCACATTCGAGATCACCAGGTTGATCGGCGGCGGCAACCGATCGGCCAGCCGCGAGCGGCCGTACAGCGCCGCCAGCCCGCTGATCAGCCACGGTGCGCCGAGTGACGGGAAGTCGGTCGGCAGCGCCTTCAGCGTGCCGATCTGTGCCTTGGCCGCGAGGCTGCCGCGGTGGATGGCCATCAACCGCTCGACCGGGTCGGCAATGTGCGTGGCCAGGCCGACGCGCATCATCGACGACTGGTTGTTCGGGTCCGTATTGCCGGCCTCGCGCAGGCTCACCGGCACGCCCGCCAGCAACGGCTCGGCCGGCAGATCGTCGCGCTCGGCCAGGTACTTGCGCAGCGCGCCCGCACAAATCGTCAACACCACGTCGTTCAGCGTCACGCCATGCGCCTTCGCCACCTGCCGCGCCTCGCTGAAGGGTATCGACAGGCTGGTGAAGCTGCGCTGGTTGGTGATATTGACGTTCAGCAGCGTGCGCGGGCCGAACCAGTGCTGCGGCGCGTCGGCGGCATGCTCCGCGGCGGCCGCACCACGCGCCGGGCGCAGCACCTTGAGCGCGCTGCGCAGCAGCGTCGGCAGCGCGCGCGCCAGCTTCAGGTACTGGCCCGCCATGTGGCCGATCCCCGCCACCGTCAGCTCGGCGATGCCATAGGTGTCGGTGCGCAGTGCATGGCGGTGCGTTTCGGGCCGTATCTGGCGCGGCACCGGCGTCGGGTCGGTCATCACCGCACCGAAGGCCACGGCTGCCGCGCCGTCGACCGAGGCGTGGTGCATCTTGGTGTACACGCCGACGTGCCGCGTGCCCGCTGGCGCGTCGGCCGGCGACTGCAGCCCCTCGATCACATACACCTCCCACAGCGGGCGGCTGCGGTCGAGCGGGCTGGAATGCAGCCGCCCGACCAGCTTGTCGAGCTGCGTGCGGCTGCCGGGCCTGGGCAGCACCGTGCTGCGCACGTGGTACTCGAGGTCCATGTCCTCGTCGAGCACCCACACCGGGTTGGCCAGCTCGAAAGGCATGTTCAGCAACTTGCGCCTGAACACCGGCGCCAGGTGCAGCCGCCCAGCCAGGAGCCGACGCACGTCTTCGACGAATTCACCGTCGTAGCCCGACGGCAACTCGTAGACGTTGAGGCTGCCGACATGCATCGGCGTCTCGGGCGTCTCTGCGTAGAGGAAGGTGGCGTCGCCGCCAGCAAGGTGGTCCATGGTGAATTCCTATGAAGCCCTAGCGGCGCCGCTCACGCCAACACGGTCAGGGCCGCGTCCAGCTGCTCGCGCCAATGCGCGGTGAGCGGCGTCGCGGCCTTGGCCATGAGGCGTTCGTTGAGCACCGCGCGGCCGATGCCGGCACGCGTGCCGCGCGCGGCCGCGGCCAGCAGCGTCTGGTCGATGACGTCGCGTTGCGCATGGCTGCCGCCGAAACGACGCGCCTCGCCGCGTGCGGCATACAGCGCATCGGCCGCGGCGTCGGCCTGGCCGCGCGCAAAGGCCAGCAGCCCGCGCATCAGCGGCAGCCCGACCTCGCGCGCCATGTGGTGATTGCTGCGGCGTGCGTCGTCGGCGCTCATCGCGCGCTCGGCGCAGCGTGCCACCCAGGCTTCGGCACGCCCCACGTCACCGGCGCCGAGCATCGCCAGCACGAGGTGCACGTCATTGAAGGCGTAGTAACCGGCCGCGTGGTCGGACAGATCCCAGCCGTCGAGCAGCGCATGGCATGGGGACACCACGTCACTGCCCAGCAGATGCAGCCGCCACAGCAGCGCCGCGGCATCGACGCGCTGCAAGGTGATCTGCAAGGCATCCCCCGACAGGCGTTTGTCGAGCAGGCGCTGCGCGCCCGCGAGGTCCATGCCTTCGAGCCGGAACAGCCCCTTGTGCCACCACAGGTGGCCGGAAAAGCCGTTGCCTTCAGCCCAGTCGTCCTGGTACTGGCGCAGCCAGGCGGCGCCCTCTTCGTAGCGGCCCTGCATCTCCATCACATGCGCCACCGCATGCACCGCCCATGGCACTTTCGGGTTGGCGGCCAGCGCACGGCGACCCACCTCCTCGGCCTGCGGGTACAGGTTGCTTTCCTCCAGCCCGAAGGCATACAGGCTCAGCACATGCGGGTGCAGCGCATCGGATTCATCCCACTCGGGCAGCACACGCGCCGGGCGAAGGCGCAGCGCGTCGGCGTCGCCGCGGTAGAAGTCCCACAGCTGCGCCCATTGCAATGCGAGCGCGTCGCGCGGGTACTCGACCAGCAACTCGTCCCAGGCCCGGCAGGCGGATTGCCAGCGACCGTCCAGCACCATCTGCACGGCTTCGAGGTGCGCGCGTTCGCGCGGCGGCGCACTGGCGGCGAGAGTGTCGGCCAGCCGAAGGTGCGTGGCCGCCTCGTCCAGCATGCCGGGCTCGGTCAGGCTGAGCAGGAAGCCGGCGCGCATGACATGCGGCAGCATCCAACCCGGGTCGTGCGCGCTGGCCGCATCCAGGTCGGCCAAGGGCGTGTCGTAGAAGGACATCATGCGCCACAGCGCCTTCTCGGCGGCGCTGCGGGCACTCGCGTTGCGCGTGCCGCAGGGGTTGCCGCGCGGGTCGGGACTGGCCATGCGCCGAAATGTAGCCGAGGCGCCGATCAGCGCTGCGGCGGCGCCGGCCACGGCCGCTGCGTGGGGCGCAGCCCTTCGTAGGCGGCGGCGAGCTGCATCACGCCCAGGTCGTCGTGACGGCGGCCGGTGATCTGCAGGCCGATCGGCAGGCCGCCGGATGTGTAGCCGCAGTTGATCGACGCCGAGGGTTGCTCGCTCATGTTGTAGGGCAGCGTGAAGGCGATGTGCTCGAAGGGCCGCTGCGGGTCATTGGTCGGGCTGGGCCATTCGGCGGCATAGCTCGCCACCGGGCTGACCGGCGAAAGAACGAAGTCGAAACGCTGGCAGGCGTTCACCGCGGCCTCGCGCATCGCGCCCATCTGGCTGTAGCCATGGAACACCTGCGCCGCCGTCAGCGACGCGCCGCTTTCCACCCACCGGCGGATGTAGGGCAGCACCTTTTCCTGCTTCTCACGCGCCAGCGCGCTGATGTCCAGCCACGAGCGCATGCGCCAGAAGCGATCCATGCCGTCGGCCATGTCGCGTGTCATGAAGGCCGGCATCGGCTCGACGATGGCGCCGGCGGCTTCGAAGGCATTCGCCGCCGACCTCACTGCAGCAGCGGTCTCGGGCTCGACATCGAGGCCCCAGCCGGCGTCCATGTGCAGGCCCAGGCGCAAGCCCCTCACCTCGCGCTGCAGATCGTCCCAATCGATGTCCAACCAGGGCAGGCTCATGCTGTCGCGCCAATCGGGTTGGCTCAGCACGCGCATCATCATCGCGGCGTCGCGCACGCTACGCGTCATCGGCCCGGCCACGCGCCCTGCATAGGGCGGCTTGATGGGGATGCGGCCCAGGCTGGGCTTGAGCCCGAACACACCGCACCAGCCTGCCGGCAAGCGCACCGAGCCGCCGATGTCGGTGCCCAGGTGCAGCGGACCGTAGCCCGCCGCAGCGCCAGCGCCCGCACCGGCGCTGCTGCCGCCGGGGTTCTTGTTCAGGTCCCAGGGGTTGCGCGCCAGCTTGTGGAAGCTCGACAGCCCCGAGGACAACATGCCGTAGTCGGGCATCGTGCTCTTTCCCAGGAACACCGCGCCGGCCTCTCGCAGCCGTGCGGCCGGCGGCGCGTCCTCGGCCATCGGCAGCAGATCGGTGGCGGCGGTGCCCAGCGGCATCGGCACGCCCTTCGTCGCGATGTTCTCCTTCAGCAGCGTGGGCACGCCGTCGATCGCCGACCGTGGTTGACCCTTCAGCCAACGCGCTTCGGCGTCGCGCGCCATGGCCAGCGCGCCTTCGGGGTCGAAGGCATAGGTGGCGCAGAGTGTCGGCTCCCAGGCCTCGACATGGGCGATGACCGCGCGAGCGGCCTCCACCGGTGAGGCCTCGCGCGCCGCGAAAAGTGCGCCGAGTTCGGCCGCGCTTGCGTTCTGAAGCTCAGCCATTCGCGGCTACTTGCCTGAGGTCCAGGACACGGCCGCGATGTCGTTGGCGAAGATCGGCGAGCTGGCCCACAGGCCCTTCAGGTTCTTCTTGCTCACCGCCACCTGCGCCGGGTTGAAGATGTAGGCGTTGACCGCATCCTCGGCCAGTTTCTTCTGCATCGCAGCGAAGTGCTTGCTGCGCTCGGCGTAGCTGGTGGCCTCGGCGTGCTTGGCCAGCAGATCGCGATAGTCCTTGCTGTCGTAGCCCCAGTAGTAGCCGGTGTTGGCGTATTGCGCGTAGTCCAGGGGCTCGACGTGGTTGATGATCGTCAGGTCGAAATTGCCCTTGAAGGTGCCCGACAGCCACTGCGCCCATTCGACGTTTTCGATCTTCGCGATCACGCCCACCTTGGCCAGTTGCGCGGCGACGACCTCGCCACCCTTGCGCGCGTACTGCGGCGGCGGCAGTGTCAGCGTCAGGTTCAGCGGCATGGCCACGCCGGCTTCCTTGAGCAGCGCCTTGGCCTTCTCGGGGTCGTAGGGATAGACCTTCGTCAAGTCCACGTAGCCGGCATCGGTGGGCGCGAAGTGGCTGCCGATCGGCGTGCCCAGGCCCTCCAGCACGCCATCGATGAAGGCCTTTCGGTCTATGGCATGCATCAAAGCGCGGCGCACGCGCACGTCGTTCAGCGGCGGCTTCTTGTTGTTGATGGCCATGATGCCCTTGCCGGCGGTATCACCGATCTCGACCACGAAACGCTTGTCACCCTGGAACTGCTTCAGGCTCTGCAACGCGCCGAAGCGCGGCATGCCGTCGATGTCGCCGGCCAGCAGCGCGGCCACTTGCGCCGACGGGTCGTTGATGAAGCGGAAGCTGACTTTGCTGATCTTGATCGCGCCGGGGTTGCGATAGCCGGGCCACTTGGCCAGCGTCACCGCACTGCCCTTTTGCCAGCTGTCGAAGGTGTAGGGGCCGGTGCCGACGGGCTTGGCGGCGGTGGTGGCGGCGCTCTTCGGGCTCAGGATCACGGCCGTGTTCTCGCCCAGGCGGAAAGGCATCGTGCCGTCGGCGTTGTTCAGCGTCAGGATCACGGTCTGGTCATCGTAGGCGGTCACGCTGGAGATGTTGTCGAACACCGCCTTCTTCGCCTTGTTGGTCGAGCCCTCGGCCTTGGCACGCTCGAAGCTGTAGCGCACGGCCGCGGAATTGAAGGGCTCGCCATCCTGGAACTTGACGCCCTTGCGCAACTTGAAGGTGTAGCTCTTGCCGTCGGGCGAGATCTGCCAGCTTTCGGCCAGCAGCGGCGTGACTGTGCCGTCGACGTTCACCTTGGTCAGGCCTTCGAGGATGTTGTAGTGCACGATCTCGCCGATGGCCGCGGCCGGCGCGATGGTCGGGTCCAGGCCCGGCGGTTCCAGCACCATGCCCAGCACCAGCGTGTCCTTGCGCGACTGCGCCTGCACGTCGACGGCGGCCGTTGCGCCGGCCAGCGCCAGCAGGGCGGCGAGCAAGTTGTTGACAGTGCGACGTTGCAGGCTCATGGCAGGCTCCTCGGGTCTTTGGGATGGAACGGGCGGTCAGGCATTTTGCGCCAACGCGGCGACGGCTTCGGCGCGATGGCAGGCCGCGGCGTGCATCGCGGCGCCGGCACGGCTCAACACGCGCAACACAGGGCGCTGATCGCGGCAATGCGCTTCGGCCCAGGGACAGCGCGCGGCGAAGGCGCAGCCCGTGGTCGCCGGTGCTGCGGCGTCGGCCGGCGCCGCTCGACGCACACGCGTCGTGCCCGGCATGACACTCGGCACGGCCTGCAGCAGCGCGCGTGTGTAGGGGTGGGCGGCCTGGCGGAACAAGGTATCGGGCGCACCTTGCTCGACGATGCGCCCCTGGTACAGCACGATCACTTCGTCGCAGACCATGTCCACCACCGCCAGGTCGTGGCTGATGAACAGCAGCGCCAGGCCGAACTGCTGGCGCAGGTCGAGCATCAGGTTCAGCACCTGCGCCTGCACCGACACGTCGAGCGCGCTCACCGGCTCGTCGGCGACGATCAGCTTCGGCCGCGTGATCAGCGCGCGCGCGATGGCGATGCGTTGGCGCTGCCCGCCGCTGAATTCGTGCGGGTACTTGGCCAATGCCTCGGCACCCAGGCCCACCGCATGCAGCGCCTCGGCGGCACGCTCGTGCTGTGCCGCGGGCGAAGCCCCTTCGAGCATGCGCAGCGGCTCGGACACCGTGTGCAGCACGGTACGGCGCGGATCGAGCGAGCCGTACGGGTCCTGGAACACCATCTGCAGCTTCTCGCGCGCGGCGCGCAGGGCGGCCGGGGCCAGCTCGTGAAGATCCTGGCCATCGAGGAACACCTGCCCGGAAGTCGGTGATTCGAGTGCCATCACCAGGCGCGCCAGCGTCGACTTGCCCGAGCCCGATTCGCCGACCACGCCCAGGCTGCGCCCGGCCGCGAGTTCGAAACTCAGGCCTTCGAGTGCGCGCACGCGTGGCGCCGGGCCGAGCAACCGTTCGCGCGGCAGTCGGTAGCGCTTGACCAGATCGCGCACGGCCAGCAGCGGCATGGTCATGCCGCCAGCTCCGGCACGGCGTCCAGCCGGATGCAGCGCGCAGCATGCCCTGGCGCGACGGCGACCACGGGCGGCAAGGCGCGGCGGCAGTCATCCAGCGCCAGCGCGCAGCGCTCGGCGAAAGGGCAGCCGGCCGGCAGGTCGGCCAGCTCAGGCACGCGCCCGGGGATCGTCGCCAGTCGCGTGCCGCGTGCCAGCCCGAGCCGCGGACGCGCGGCGAACAGGCCGCGTGTGTAAGGGTGCGCCAGCCGCTGGAACACGTCCGCCGTGGCCCCGCTTTCGACCACGGTGCCGCCGTACATCACCAGCAGTTGCTGCACGGTCTCGGCCATCACGCCCAGGTCGTGGCTGATGAGCAGCAGTCCCATGCCGTCTTCGGCGACCAGCTCGGCGATCAGGTCGAGCACTTCGCGCTGGATGGTTACGTCCAGCGCCGTGGTCGGTTCGTCGGCGATCAGCAGGTCGGGCCCGCAGGCCAGCGCGATGGCGATGCCGACACGCTGGCGCTGCCCGCCCGACATCTGGTGCGGATACGCATCCAGCCGCTTCTCGGCCTGCGGCAACTGCACCCGCTGCAACAGCCGCAATGCCTCGGCGCGCGCGGCCGACGCGCTCAGGCCCTTGTGCAGACGCAGCGGCTCGGCGATCTGCCGGCCGATGGTGTGCAACGGGTTCAACGCGGTCATCGGCTCCTGGAAGATCATGCCGATGCGCCGTCCGCGCAAGCGGCACATCGCGCCGTCCTCCAGCGTCGTCAGCTCCTGGCCGTCGAAACGGATCGATCCGCTCACCGCCGCGCCATCGGGCAGCAGGCCCATCAGCGCCAGCGCGGTGATGCTCTTGCCGCAGCCCGATTCGCCGATCAGCCCGACCGTATCGCCACGCTGCAGTTCGAAACCCACGCCGCGCAGCGCGTCGGC
>JAHECC010000093.1 GCA_024641965.1 Rubrivivax sp. | reverse complement strand
AGGATCAGCGCGCCGATCACGACCGCCGACCATGCGCCGAAGGTGATCTGGTACTCGGCCAGAACGAGAGACTTCAGTGCCAGCGCCACCGCGATCCAGCAGCCGAAGTACAGCGCCACGATCGCCAGCGTCGCGAGCTCGTGCGACAGCCACGCCTTCCAGCCGGTTCTCGCTTCAGCCATGGCTCTGGTCGGCGAACCTGCACGGCGCGTCGCCCGTCATTTCCGCGGCCCTTGCGCCTCGAACTCGGCCTTGGTGGTGTAGTAGCCGCGCGGGTAGTACGGGCCCATCACCTGCTCCTCCATGCCCGGCTGGGTGATGTTGACCGGGCTTTCTTTCCAGTCGGGCGCGTTGGCAATGTAGCGCAGCATCAGCATGCCGAAGTCCTTGCGATTCTTCGGGCTTTCGACGCCTTCGCCGCGCGGGCTCCATTCGATCCAGGCGACGCCGTTCGCGGCGGTGGCGTTCTTCGGCCGGTCCGCGGCGCGGCTGTAGACGATCGTGAAGTAGCCGTCCTTGTCCAGCGGCACCTGCATGTCGGTGAGCGCGTCGACGATCTGTCCCGAGGGCATGGCCTCGGCGCTGACCAGCGACCAGTACTGCGTCTGCGCCGCCGGCATCACCGCCAGCCCCTTGCCCCCGTCACCGGCATAGGTGTTCGGGAAGCTCGGCATCTTCGCGCGCATCACGTACACCGGGCCGAACTTGCGTGACAGGTGCAGCACCATGTACATCGTCGACGGGCTGCCGCCGCCATCGATCGCGCCTTCGTACGGGATCTTGGCCTGCTCCTCGGGCGTCTTGAAGGCGCCGAGCAGCGAGTACTTGATGTTCCAGTACTTCTCCCAGCGCGGCAGCTTGCGCGCCGGCGCGGTGGCCGGGTCGAGCGCCGGGTCGTTGCCCTTGGCGTGCACCAGCTGCTCCCACTGCTCGGCGCTGACCGGCTGCTTGGTCTCGTCCATCGCTCGCACGAAGCGCTTCGCGACTTCCTCGGACGACAGCTTGGTGCCGTCGGCGAGCGTGCCGCTGTAGGTGGGCAGGCCAGGCCCGGGCTTCGGCGAATCCGACGGCCCCCAGCCGGCGCCGTCGCTGCCCTGGTCGCCCAGGTAGGTGCGATTGACGAACATCAGTTCGCCGCCGCCGCTGCCGACGTACAGCGTGTTGGTGGCGCGCTGCGCCTTGTCGGTCGGCAGGTCCTTGGCGACCACATGCAGCTTGAAGTCGCGCTTGTCGGCCAGCCGGTCGGCACCGACGCGGAAGGGGTTGGTCGAGCCCGCGTCGGGTTCGATCTGCGGGCCTTCCAGGTCCTCGCCGATCGACACGAAGGTCGAGCCTTCCTGCTTGTACAGCGCGAACTGGAAGAAGCGCGCGCGGGGGAAGCTGTAGTTCAGCGTCAGCGTCGCGCCCGCCGGCATCGCCAGCCGCCCGATGAAGTAGGTCGACTGCATGTCGGGCCACAGGTTCGGGTTCTGGATCGGCCGCGGGTACTCCAGGTGGTTCCAGTAGCCCCAGCCGCGCGGGCCCTGGAACAGCGCATCGTGACCGTAGCGCGTGTCGGTACGCACGATGTTCTCCACCGACTTGTCGCCGAAGCGCTTCACGCCCAGAGCGTTCAGGTTGCGCACCGGCACCAGCGGCGGCGGCTTCCACTGGCCATTGCCCAGCGGGTAGACCGACGGCTCTTCGGTCTTCGGCCAGTACATGCGCATGACGACGAACATCGGGCCGTTCGGTGCGGGCAGCCAGTTGCTCTCCTTGTCCTTGCCCGGCGAATCCTTCTGCACGTAGATCGTGATCGAACCGTCGGCGTTCTTCTTCAACCCCGGCAGCATCGGCGAGTTGACCAGGTAGCGGTTGATCGGGTTGTCAATCAGCAGCTGCGTCGTCGCGTCGTACATCGTGATCGACCAGAACGCGTTCACCGGCGGCAGCTGGCCGGCCGGGAAGGTCAGCTGGTAGGCATGCTTGCTGCCGTCGGCGACGATGCCGTTGGCGTCGTGCTTGGTGAACGGGTACACCGCCTCGGCCATGCTGTTGCCGTAGATGCCGAGCTTGGCCGCCGCGGCGCGCAGCGCCCAGTTGCCGTTGTAGAACTCGCGGCTGCCGGCGGCCGAGCCGATCTGCCAGCCATTGACGTCGGTGCCGACGCTCTCGGCCACCTGGCCGATCTTCGCCACTGCGGCCTTGATGCCTTCGCCGACCGCGGCCTTGACCTCGGGCGACGGCGGATGCGGCATCACCGCCGGGTGCTTGCCGATGCCGAGCAGGGCGAACTTCTCGCGCATCGGCACTTCCACCGCGGCCGAGCCGATCGGCGGGGCGAACTGCAGCAGGAACGTCAGGTATTCGGCGAACTCGGTGGTGAAGGCCTCGGGCTTGAGCTTCGGCCAATTCACCTTCGGCGCGGCCGGTGTTGCCGGCTTGCCGAGAAAGGCCGACAACGGCTTGAGCCGATAGCCGGCCTGCACCTTCTTCACGTTGGGCATGTCGGCGGCGTTGAACAGCTGGGTGCGGATCACCATCAGGCTGAACTGCGTCTCGCTGCGATAGGCCTTGGCAATGCCGGCAGGGGTGTCGCCCTGCCATTCGGGCCCGGCGATCAGGTAGCAGCCGGCGTCGTTGCCGGTGCTGCGGCTGCCCATGTAGCCGTAGTTGTTGGTGTACAGGTCGACCAGCTGCACATCGTAGTAGCGCTTCGCGTCGATCTTCGGCACGCACAGCACATAGGGTTCGGCGCGCAGGTCCATCAGCGCCATCGAGTACGGCGTGTCGCTGTTCGGCGTGCTGATGCCGGTGTCCTTGGGCGTGAACACGCGCGCCTCGTTGTGCAGTTGGCCGATCGGCGCCTTGAACTGGCCCGACTTCGGGTCGATGAAGAACTTGTCGATCACCGCGTAGCCGACGACCATCGGAATGCCGTAGAGGTAGGCTTCCTCGGCGATGGCCTCGACGGCTTTCAACTGTGCCGCGGCCGGTGCCTGCGCCCGCGCTGGCAGCGCGGCCGACAGACCGGCGAGGACGAGGCTGGCGGCCACCAGCGAGGACTTCAGTCTGCGCACGGGGTGGGTCTCCTGGTAGATGCTGCGTTGGGCGGACATCGCGTCAATGAAGGTCACGATCGTCGATGTCGTGATGGTCGGACAGACCGGGCGACAGGTAGTTCTCGCCGGCGAGCAGCCGGTCCACACCATCCAGCAGGTCGGTGGCAATGGCGCGCTTGAGCACCACCCCGTCGGCGCCCGCGGCGATGACGGCCCGGGCCACCGAGCTTTGATCGTGCACGGTCAGAAGCAGCAACTTTACCTGCGGCGCCCGGGCATGCAGCCGGCGCACGAAACCCAGCGCGTCGCCGAGCGTGAACGCCAGGTCGGCGACCACGAGCCGGGGCTGCAGGCGCAGCGCACCTTCGAACAGCGAAGTTTCGTCCGCGACGATGAAGACCGTGTCGAAAGCCGATTCAAGCAGGCCACGCACGCCCTCGCTCAAACCATGGTGGCGGTCGGCGAGCAGCACACATCGGGGCGCGGTTGCAGACATCCTGCGGTCGCGCTTCAGCACGTGCGAAGCAATCCCATGCGCGCAGTCTGCGCCCTGCAGCGGTGCCTGTAAGCTCGAAAATCTGCGGGGCCGGACCCTGGGAAAACTACGGGGGTCAGCGCCGCGCGTTGCTTCAATCGGGGACGAAACCATGCTTTGTGGCGTAGCGGATCAGTTCGGCGTTGCTCTTCGCGCCGACCGATTCCATCAGCGTGTACTTGTGGAACTCGACGGTGCGCGCAGAGATGTTCAGGCGCGCCGCGATCTGCTTGGCCGACAGCCCTTCGGCAAGAAGTTCCAACACCTCGCGCTGGCGCGGCGTCGGCATGCCGGCGCCGCCTGCCGCGGCGCTGCCATCGTGCATCGTGCGCAGCAGCGCGTCGGCGCAGGAGGGTGTGATGAATCGGCGCCCCGCCAGCGCCGCACGCAAGGCCTGCAGCAGTTCGGTCGACGCGGACTGCTTCAACACATAACCCATGGCCCCAGCCTCCATCGCGCGCCGCGCATAGGCCACGTCGTCGTGCATGGTCACGAACACCAGACGCAGTTTCGGCATGTCGGCACGCAGCCGCGCCAGCGCGTCCAGGCCGTTCAGCCGCGGCATGCCGATATCGGCCACGACCAGGTCGGGCCGCAGGCGCAGCGCCGCTTCGACCAGCGCCAGGCCGTCATCGACGGTTTCGAGCAGCTCGAACTCGTCTGCAAGCAGGCTGCGCAGGCCCTCGGCGAACATGCGGTGGTCGTCGGCCAGCAACACGCTCGGGCGCAGCGTCATGACTTGACCTCGGCCAGCGGCACCCAGGCGACGACCGAGCAGCCTTGCCCGGGCACGCTACGCAGCTGCAACCGGCCACCGAGCAGGCGCACTCGCTCGCGCATGCTGGCATGGCCCAGGCTGGGTTTGGCGAACAGCGCGTCCGTATCGAATCCGTTGCCGTCGTCGACCACGCTCAGCTGCAGGCCCTGATCCTTCGGCAGCAGCGCAACACGTACGGTGCGGGCCCGGGCATGGCGCACGATGTTGCGCAGCGCTTCCTGCGCGATGCGGTACAGGCACACGGCGACCTCGCGCGGCAAGTTCTCGGGCACACCGCGGGCCTCGAGTCCGACATCGATCTGCTGGCCTGACGCGATGCGCTCGCACTCGGCGCGCAGCGCATCGGCCAGGCCGAGGTCGTCGAGCACGGTCGGGTGCAGGCGATACGAAAAGCCGTGCACGTCCTTGCTCAGGCTCGCCAACTCGGCCTGCATCGACGCCGCGCCGGCGGCCGGCGCCAGGCGCACGGCGTCGATGGCCAGCCGGGCCAGCCGCGGTGTGATGTCGTCGTGAAGCTCGCGCGCGAGCCGGCGCCGCTCGTCCTCGTGGGCGGTGAGGATGCGTCCGCTGAGCGACTGTGCCTCGCTTTCGGCGCGTCGCCGGCGCGCGCGCTGCAGCAGCAACCCGCCCAGCAGCGCCGACTGCAGCAGCAGCGCGGCCAGCCCAGCGATCACGAGCCACCGATATTGCTGCCACAAGGTCGGCGGCCTGAACCGCACCTGGCTGCCGGGCGGCAGCCGGCTCTCGGCAATGCGCCAGCGCTGCAATTCGCGCCAGTCATAGGCCGGTGCCGCGAGCGTCACCGGCTGCGCATTGCGCGCCGCGCCGAGGTCGCCGTTCAGCATCGCACTGGCCACCTGCGCCACGCGCGTTGCCGCAATCCGTTCGGGCATCAGCGGTCCACCGACGATGCCCTTGCCGAGCTGGCTGGCAAAGTGGCCGAAGACCGGCGCCCTGGAAGCCGAGTGCAGGCGCGATAGCGTGTGGTCCTGCTGTTGCGATGCGCCCGCGCCGTCGACGTACATCTGCGGAAACAGCACCGCGCTGTTTGCCGGCAGCGCCGCGACCCGCTTCTCGACCTCCGCCAGCGAGAGCTTGTCCATCAACTCGATGGTGACCCGGCCGGCATAGGCGGCAGCAACCTGTTGTATGACCTGCACCCAGTAGCGTTCGATGGGAGCGTCGCCGACGACGACGACGATGCGCTGCGTCTCGGGCAGCAGTTGCAGGATGTTGTCGAACACCTGCCGGATGTCCAGCGACAGGCTCAGGCTGCCGTCCTTCGGCCCGAGCGCGATGCCGCTCATCATGCGTTGCTCGGCCGCGGCGACGAGCATCGGCACCTCGGGAAACAGACGTTCCCGGTTCCGCGCATAGAACTGCGCCGCCAGCGGCCCGATCGGCACCACCAGTTCCGGGGGGCGCTTGGCAAAACGTTCGCGCAGGAAGCTCACGAAGGCCGTGGTGTCGTGGGCAGGGTCAAAGCGCGCGCCGTCCAGCGTGGTCTCGTAGAACGCAATCGGCGGGGTCACCAACTGCGCCAGATCGGCACGAAACTGTGCACCGAAGATGTCGAAGGGCGCATTCTCGCCGCTGAAGGAATTGATGATCAGCACGCGCTTCACCCCATTGGCCTCGGCCTTCGCGGCCGATGGCCATGCCAACCCGATGCAGGCAACGGCAAGTGCGCTGCGCGCTATGCGCAGGCTCAGGCCGTGGAAGATGGGCATGCACAAGCGCGTGCCCACGGGCGGGGCGAAGGGTGCGGGCTCTGCGGTGCCGACCGGGCGACCGCGCAAGCGCCAGCAAATCGATTGCCGTGCGATGGACAAGATCATGATGTCTGTGTTGTTGGCGGTGTGCCGCCGCCTGCGATCGTGTCATTTCACCGGCTGACTGTCGCATGCCGAATCCGGGAGTCCGGGACCGGGCGCAACGTTCCGCTTCAGCCTACTTCGTCGCCCTTGTCCCGAGCCACCTTGCCCATCGCCGCCAGGGCCGCTTCGAGCAGGGCCATGCCCGGGGCAATGGCCAGTTGCGCCTCTTCGCACAGCAAGGCGATGTCCTGCGAGGACACCTTGATCTTCCGGTTCAGATGGGTGCCCTCGACGAGGATCTCGCGCCCCAGGCGCGGCAGCTTGGCCACGGTGCGTCCGTCGCGCAGCGCACCGATTTCGATGGGCGGTTGGCTGGTCTTGTTGAAGGCCTCGATGGCCGCGACGAGATTCATGCGTCTACCCTCCTTGTTAACACGCGGGTGCGTGGGTCGAAGCACCGAGTATGAACCGCTCGCGCGGCGGTACGGCGACTCAGAATATCAACGCGCCGATGAACAGGCCGATCATCATGAAGGCGATGACCACCTTCGACACCAACCCGGCCATGATGCCCAGCCAGGTCGCCACGCCGACCTTGACCGCGCGTTGATGATCCTTCTGTGCCACGAACTCGCCGATCGCCGCACCCACCAGGGGCATGAACAGCACGCCCACCAGCCCCATGAAGATGCCTGCCACCGTGCCCAGCGCCGCGCCGACGATGGCCTGGCGGCTGGCGCCGGCCTTCTTTGCGCCGAGCAGGCCGGCTACGTAGTCCAGCACCCAGGCGATCACCGCCAGCACCGACACCAGCGTCACGACGACCCAGCCGATGCGCGTGAAGTCGTCGATCCAGGCCCCGAGCACGATGCCGCCGAGCACGAACAAGGTGCCGGGCAGGGCCGGCAAGACGGTGCCGGCCACGCCGACGATGATGAGCACGGCGCTCAGCAGCCAGAGCAGGGTTTCAGCCATGTCGGCCCTTGTTGTTCTTGCATGCGCCCTCAGTTGGCGGCACTTCGCCGCTGTTCAAGGCCGGCTCCGCCACAATCGGGCGCCCATGCCAAGCGCCCCCCACACGACCGACCCCGACACCCACGTGGCCGCGCTGGCCAACGGCGTGCGCGTACTGACACTGGAACTGCCGCAGCTGCAGACTGTGCATGTCAGCATTTTCGTGCGCACCGGCAGCCAGCACGAAAGCGCGCGCGAACATGGCATCAGCCACATGGTCGAGCACATGGCCTTCAAGGGCACGCACGACCGCAACTGCCAGCGCATCAATCTCGATGCCGAGCGGCTCGGCGCCGAGGTCAACGCGCACACCGACAAGGACCATACCGCCTTCCACATGGTCGGCCATGCACGCGATGCACAGCAGTTCATTGCCATGCTCGGCGACATCGTGCGCCATTGCAGCTTCCCGAGCGAGGAACTGGAACGCGAGCGGCAGGTGATCCTGCACGAGCTGACCGAGGACGAGGACGATCCGATGTCCACCGCCTTCAAGCTCTTCGACCAGCGCTGCTACGGCAGCCACCCGCTGGCACGCAGCGTCATCGGCACGCGCGCCAGCATCGGCCGCATCACGCGCGACGACCTGCTCGACTACACGCAGCGCCAGTTCACCGGCCGCAACCTGATCGTCGGCGTGGCCGGCGCGGTATCGGCGAAGCACACGGCCGCTTGGGCGCAGGCCGCCTTCGGCGACATGCCGGCGGGCCAGCCGAACCGCGTCGCGGCGCCCCAGTGGATCGGCGGCGTGACCTCGCGTCGCCTGGCCGGCTGTCCGCAGACGCACCTGGTGCTGGGCTTTCCGATCCCGGCGCTGAGCGGTGATCACCACGGCGGCGTGCTCGCCGCGGCCTTGTTCGGCGACGGCATGAGCTCGCCGCTGATGGACGAGCTGCGCGAGCGCCGCGCGCTGGTGTATTACGCCGCGTGCAGTGCCGACGTGAGCGAGCTGGGCGGCCAGTTCGTGATCGAGGCCTCGACCGCACCCGAACATGTCGACGCCTTCTTCACGCAGGTGCTGCGGCTGCTGCGCGAGCAAGCCCAGGCCATCGACCCGGTGGCCTTGCAACGCGCACGCAACCAGATCGAGGTGCGCGAGCTGCGTGCGCAGGAAAGTGCGTCGCGTCGCCTGGAAGCGGCGGCACTGGACCTGTTCTTCCTGGGCCGCGTGCGTGCGCGCGACGAACGCGCCTCGCGCATGCGCTCGGTGCACCCGGCGCAGCTTCGCGAGACCTTCGCGCACCTGCTCGCCTCGCGCGCCACGGTGGCGATGACCGGCAAACTGCTCGCCGGCGCCAGGGTGCGCGTGATCGGGCAGTTGAGTGGGGCGTGATCAGGCCGGGAACAGCCCGGCCTGGCGTGCCGCATCGAGCAGCACCATGGCCAGCGAATTCATCTGGTCGTTGACGTTCGACGAGGGCGGCGCGGTGGCGCTGGCGCTCCATATCAGCTGGCCGCTGGCCACGTCGGTGATCGATGCACTGGCCCCATAGCCGGTCTCGACCGAGCCTCCGCCCACCGGCGTGGACACACCAAAACCGACACCACCTCCGCTGCGATAGCCACCGCCGAAGCCACCGATGCCGATGCCGATCGACGGCCCCGGGTTGAGCGTGGAGGCGGCCGGCGCCAGCTGGGTGCGCAGCACCGCCGCGGCGCCTGCGACGCGTGCGGCCTGCAGCAGTGCCTGGCTCTCGGCCGCGCCGTCGGCGCCAGGACCATCGGTCGCTTGCAGCGGCAGCGCCCCAACCTGCTTCAAGCCGGCGGCCATGCTGTCGCCACAAACACGGCGCAATGTCAGGTCCGCGGCCTGGCAGGCCACCAGCACCTTGGCGCCGCGCAGCGACTTGCCGGCGAACTGCGGGTCGCTCCATTGCGCGTTCACGTTGGTGCTGGCACACCCCGACAGCGCCAGCAACGTCAAAGACAGCGTCCCGGCCAGCAATCCGGCGCGTCGCTGCGCGCCTTGCAAGAATTCGAATCGTGTACCGGTCATTCGCGCGGGTCCTCTGGTGACGTGCACAGTATGCCGCCCATCCGGAAGATGGGCCGATCCGTTGCATGATGGCGCATGCATCAATTCGCCGAACTGCTCATCGCCGACCTGGCGCGACGCCTGGGCGACGGCCCGCGCCTTCGCATCCACGCGCTGCACCTGCCGCCAACCCCATGGAACGGCAGCAAGGACGGCGAGTTCGGTGCGCTGGAACTGGATGACGGTGCGCTGGGCCTGAGCTATGTGCTGCTGGACGACAACCTGCGTGCGCTGACGGCCGGCGAGGCAGCCGAAGGACTGATCGGCGCCGACGCGCTGCAGGTCGCGCGCTGGTGGATCGATCGCGAGGGCGCGGCGCGCACGCTGGGTTTCGCCGCGGTGAACGCGCTCAGCCGCCACCTATTCGACCGCGCCGACTTCGTGCCGCCCGATGCGCCGGATTCGATTGCCGGGCTCGACCCGCAGCGCGGCGAACACATCGGCATGGTCGGCTTCTTTCCGCCGCTGGTGAAGCAGGTCACGGCCCGTGGTGCGCGCCTGAGCGTGCTGGAGCTTCGCGCCGATCTGGCCGGAGCACACCCTGGATTCACGGTGACGCTGGACCCGCGTGTACTGGCGGATTGCGACAAGGTGCTGAGCACCAGCACGGCGCTGCTGAACCACACGCTGCCGGCGCTGCTGGCACAGGCCCGGCGTGCGCGCGAATTCGCCCTGATCGGCCCCGGCGCCGGCTGCCTGCCGCGGGCGCTCTTCGAGCAGGGCGTGACGGCGCTGGGTGGCAGCTGGATCACCGATGCGGCTGGCTTCAAGCAGGCACTGCGCGGAGGCCGACCGTGGAGCGCCTTTGCACGCAAGTTCGTGCTGCGCAGCGCCGATCTGCCACGCCGCTTCGCCGCGGCGTCATGACGCCGGCCGCGCCAGTGCCGTGCCGTCGGCGCGAAACAGGTGCAGCGCCGCCTCGGGCAACTCGAAAGGCAATTCATCGCCGACGGCGATGTCCTCGCGCGGCGACTTGGCCAGCAGCGCTGCCGCGACGCCCGGCAGCTCTAGATAGACATGGCTGAGTTCGCCCAGCCGCTCCACATGGCCGACACGCGCACGATGCGGCCCCTGCCCCACGCGCACATGCTCCGGGCGCACGCCCAGTGTCACCGCGTCGCCGACGACCAGGCCTTGCGGTGGGAGTGCGGCCACACAGCGCAGGCCGCCCAAAGCTTCGATCTCGATGTGCGTGCTCGTCAGTGCTGTCACGCGCGCATCGAGAAAATTCATCGCCGGCGAACCGATGAAGCCGGCGACGAAGCGGTTCGCCGGCCGGTGGTACAGCGCCAGCGGCGTACCCGCCTGGGCCACGCTGGCGGCGCCCTCCCCGCGCCCGGCCAGCGGCTGCAGCAGCACGATGCGGTCGGCCAGCGTCATGGCCTCGACCTGGTCATGTGTGACGTAGACCATGCTCGCCGCGCCCAGCGAGCGATGCAGCCGCGCGATCTCCAGCCGCGTATTCAGGCGCAGCGCGGCATCCAGGTTGGACAACGGCTCGTCGAACAGGAACACCTTCGGCTGGCGCACGATGGCGCGCGCGATGGCGACACGCTGGCGCTGGCCACCCGACAATTCCTTCGGCCGTCGCATCAGCAGACCGTCGAGCTGCAGCATGGACACCGCCGCGTCGATGCGCCGCTCGATCTCGGCGGCGGCCAGCTTGCGGTGCTGCAGGCCGAAGGCCATGTTCTGCCGCACCGTCATGTGCGGATACAGCGCATAGCTCTGGAACACCATCGCCAGGTTGCGCTGCGCGGGCGGCAACTGATTGACGCACACACCGTCGATCAGGATCCGGCCGGCGGACACGTCGTCGAGCCCGGCAATCAGGCGCAGCAGTGTCGATTTGCCGCAGCCCGAAGGGCCGACGAAGACGCAGAACTCGCCCGGCTCGATGCGCAGATCGATGCCGCTCAGCACCGGCGTGCCGCCGAAGGCCTTGGCCACGCCCTGAAGTTCGATGCGGCTCACCACGTCAGCCTTTCACCGCGCCCGCCGACAAACCGGAGACGATGCGCCGCTGGAACAGCACCACCAGCGCGATCAGCGGCACCGTGACGATGACTGAGGCGGCCATGATCTTGCCCCAGGGCAGTTCGAAGCCGCTGGGCGCGCTGATCAGCGCGATCGCCACCGGCACGGTGCGCACCTCGTTGCTCAGCGTGAAGGTCAGCGCGAACAGGAACTCGTTCCACGCGGCGATGAAGGCCAGCAGGCCGGTGGCCACCATCGCCGGCCACAGCAGCGGCATGAACACCTGGAACACCAGCGCCAGCACACCCACGCCGTCCATTGCCGCGGCGTCTTCCAGCTCCTGCGGCAACTGGCGCATGAAGGTCATCAGCACCCACACGGTGAAGGGCAACGTGAGCACCATGTTGGACAGCACCAGCGCGCCCAGTGTGTCGTACAGGCCGAGGCTGCGCACCAGCTCGAACATGCCCGACAGCACCGCCACCTGCGGCAGCATCGACGCCGACAGGATCAGCATCAGCAGCATCCCCCGGCCACGAAACTGCACGCGCCCCAGCGCCCAGGCCGCGAGCAGACTCAGGCCGAGCGACAGCGCGACCACACTGGCAGAGACGAGCATCGAGTTGAGCAGGTTGCGACCGAAGGGCTGATCCTCGAACACGCCGCCATAGTTGGCCAGCGTGGGCGCGTCGGGCCACAGCGCCGGCGAGAACAGCTCGCCGCCGGGCTTGAAGGAACTGGACAGCGCCACAGCCAGCGGGAACATCGTGACGGCGATGAACAGCAGCGCGGCCAGCCCGTAGCCGAATCGGCCCCACTTCATGTCGCCACCCGGTCGGCCGAGCGCCGCATCAGGCCGATGGCCACGATGCTCAGCAGCGCCACCACGAAGAACAGGCTGGTGGCGGCCGCGGAACCGTAGCCCGTCAGCCCGAAGTCCACCAGTTGCTCGCGCACGAACACCGACATGCTCTTCGTGTCGCGGCTGTTCGAGCTCATCACGTAGATCAGGTCGAAGACACGCAATGCGTCCAGGCTGCGGAAAACGACGGCCACCAGCAGCCCGGGCAGGATCAGCGGCCATGTGATGTACCGAAACACGCGCCAGCGCGGCACACCGTCGACGCGCGCCGCCTCGTAGCAGTCGGGCGGCACCATCTGCAGCGCGGCCAGGATCAGCAGCGCCATGTAGGGCGTGGCCTTCCACACGTCGACGGCGACGATGGCGTACATCGACAGCTGCGGGTCGGCCGTCCACGACAGCGGCGCGGCGATCAGCCCCAGCGCCAGCAGGTGGTGGTTCACGACACCGAAGGGGTCGTGCAGCATCCAGCTCCAAAGCTTGGCCGAGACCACCGTCGGAATCGCCCAGGGCACGAGCAGCGCGGCGCGCAGCAGCGTGCGCCAGCGCGAGGGCTGGTTCAGCAGCAGCGCCACGCCCAGGCCGAGCACGGTCTCGATCGACACCGACAGTAAGGTGAACCACAGGGTGTTGCCCACCGCCTGCCACCACTCGACGTCGGCCAGCAGGCCGTACTCGCCCAGGTAGTTCTCCAGGCCGATAAAGCCTTGCTGGCCCGGCCGCGAAAGTTCGGCGTCGCTCAGGCTGAACCAGAAGGTGCGCAGCAGCGGCCAGCCGCCGACCAGCGCCAGCACCAGCAGCATCGGCGCGGCCATGAACCAGGCACTGCGCACGCGCCGCGCGGCCAGCGGCCCTGGCCCATGCCCCTGCCCTAGTTCCACTTGCCGCGTCGGCTCAGCCGCTTCAGCGTCGGTTCGAGCCGCGCCAATGCCTCAGGCGCTGTGTCACGACCCGACAGCACGTCGTGCGCCGCGTTCCAGAAGGCGTGGCTGACCTGGTTGTAGCGCGCCCCGGTGACAGCCGTGGGCCGGGCCACGGCATGCTCGAAGCTGTCGACCAGCTCGCCCATGAAGGGGTTGGCCTGCAGGATCTCGGCGTCGCGGTATAGCGCGCGCAACGTGGGGTTGAACGAACCGCGCAGCGCGCGGTCCTTCTGCACCGGCGCGCTGCTCATGTACAGCACCAGATCGGCGGCCGCAGCCGCATGCTTGGAATACTTCGACACCGCCAGCGACTCGCCGCCCAGCGTGGCCGCGTGCCGGCCGCCGGGCTCGCCGCGCGGCAGCAGCGCCACGCCCACCTTGCCGCGGATGGCACTCCCCTGCGCCTGGGCCAGCGCCCAGGCATAGGGCCAGCTGCGCATGAACACCGCTTGGCCGGCCTGGAACACGCCGCGCGACTCCTCCTCGGCGTAGTTGAGCACGGCGGTCGGTGAAATCTGGCCGACCCATGCCGCGGCCGTGGCCAGCGCCTGCGCCGCGCGCGGGTTGTGAATGCTGACCTTGCCGTCCGGCTCGACGATGGTGCCGCCGTCGTGGCTGGCGACCCACTCCAGCGCGTTGCAGCTCAGACCCTCATAGGCGCGGCCCTGCCAGACGAAGCCCCACATCCGGGCCTGCCCGGCCGCGCGCTCGGCGTCCTGGATCTTGCGTGCGCTGCGCGACAGCTGCTGCCATGTGGTCGGCACCGGCTCGGCGTGCTTTTCGAGCAGGTCGCTGCGGTAGAACAGCAGACCGGCATTGGCGAACCAAGGCAACGCCACCAGGCGGCCCTGCTGGGTGTTGTTGGCGACGAAGCCCGGAAAATGCTGCGCCAGCACCTGCTTGGCATAGGGGCGCAGGTCGAGCAGGTGCTGGCCCAGCAGGCCGGGCCAGATGACGTCGATCTGCAGCACGTCGACCTTGTCCGAACCCGCCGAAAGCAATTGCTGATACAGCGCCAGCCTTTCGCTGGCGCTGTTCGGCACGGTGACGATCTGCACCTCGTGGCCCTTGTCGCGCGCCCAGGTGTCGGCGGCGTCGCGGCAGAACTGCAGTTCCTGGCCCACGCCCGAGCAGGCCAGGCGGATCGTCGCCGCCTGCGTGCCGCTGGCAAGCAAGGCGCCAGCCAGAAGGACCGTGCGCAGGAGGATGGAGACGAAAGCGTTCACGAAAGTGTTCACGGGCGGCCCTGCCGCCGGAATGCGGCCAACGCTAACACGCCCGATTCAGCGCCGCGGCGCAGCGCGGCCGGCTAAAGTGGGCGCATGAAAAGCATGAGCGAATTCCTGAGCCAGTCCGTCGGCATCGAACTGTGGGTGGCCTCGCTGATCGTCATCGCGCTGGTCACGATCGGGCTGAACCAGTTGGCGCAGGTGCTGCTGCGCCAGGCCGCCAAGGCCACGCAGAAGACCAGCACGGTGTGGGACGAGGCGCTGATCGACTCCGCCAGCCGCCCGATCCTGGTGGCGATGTGGGTCATCGGCGCCGGCTTCATGGCGCGCGTGCTGCAGCGACAGGTGGAAGAGCCGTTCCTGCAGGAGACGCTGGCGGTGCGCGATGTCGCGCTGATCGTGTGCGCCGCATGGTTCCTGCTTCGCTTCATCGGCAAGGTGGGGCGCAATGTCATCGCCGCACGCCAGTCGCGCGGCGAAGAGGTCGACCCCACCACCATCGACGCGCTGGTCAAGCTGGCGCGGCTGGTGACGCTGGTGGTGGCGATGCTGACGGTGGCACAGACGATGGGATTCCAGATCGGCGGGCTTCTGGCGCTGGGCGGCGTGGGCGGCATCGCGGTGGGCTTTGCCGCCAAGGACATCCTGGCCAACTTCTTCGGCGGGCTGACGATCTACCTCGACCGGCCTTTCAGCGTCGGCGAATGGATCCGCTCACCGGACAAGGCGCTGGAAGGCACGGTGGAATACATCAGCTGGCGCCACACGCGCATCCGCGCCTTCAACAAGAACCCGATCTACGTGCCGAACTCGGTGTTCGCCACGATCGTCGTCGAGAACCCCTCGCGCATGAGCCACCGGCGCATCAAGGAAACCATCGGCCTGCGCTACGACGACTTCGCGGTGGTCGCGCCGATCGTCGCCGA
>JAHECC010000092.1 GCA_024641965.1 Rubrivivax sp. | reverse complement strand
GCGATGTTGTTGCCGTGCACGGTGCTGGAAAAGCCGCACTGCGGGCTCAAGGCGAGCTGCTCGAGCGGTGCGTACTTCGCGGCTTCGTCGATGCGGCGCTTGATGTCGTCCTTCTTCTCCATTTCGCCGAGCTTGGTCGTCACCAGCCCGAGCACCACGGTCTTGCCTTTGGGCAGGAAGCGCAGCGGCTTGAAGTCACCCGAACGTGCGTCGTCGTACTCGAGGAAGTAGGCATCGACGTTCATCTCGGTCAGCAGCGCCTGCGCCACTGGCTCGTAGCTGCCCTGTGCTGCCCAGGTGCTCTTGAAGTTGCCGCGGCACAGGTGCACCGCCAGCACCATGTCGGACGGCTTCTTCGCCACGACGCGATTGATAAAGGTGGCATAACGGTGCGGCAGCTCGTCGGGGTCGTCGCCGCGCGCGCGCGCCGCCTCGCGCATCTTGTCGTCACACAGGTAGGCGAGGTTGGTGTCGTCCATCTGCACGTAGCGGCAGCCGGCCGCGTGCAGCGACTTCAGCTCGTCGCCGTAGGCTATCGCCACGTCTTCGTAGAAGTCGGGGTCGAGCTCGGGATAGTGCTGCTTGCTGATGCCGGCACGCCCGCCGCGGAAGTGCAGCATCGTCGGCGACGGGATCGACACCTTGCCGGTGCTGCCGGCAGAGAGCTGGCTCTTCAGGTACTCGAAGTCGGCACGCTGGATGTCCTTCACGTGGCGCACCTTGTCGACCACGCGCATCACCGGCGGCGCCAGTTCCTCGCTGCCATCGGGCTTCCTGATCGTCACCGGGATGTCGGTCTTGACGCCGCCCAGCTGCTCGAGGAAGTCGATGTGGAAGTAGGTCCGGCGGAACTCGCCGTCGGTGATGCTCTTCAGGCCCACGCCCTCTTGGAACTTGACGATCTCGGTGATGGCGCGGTCTTCCACCGCACGCAACTGCTCGGCCGTGATCTCGCCTTTCGCCTTCTGGTCGCGCGCATCGAGCAGGTACTTCGGGCGCAGGAAGCTGCCGACATGGTCGGCGCGGAAGGGCGGGCGGGTGGTCTGTGTCATCGGTGTCTCCGGGGATTGGACTGCAGCTTCGGATCGACATTCTGCATGCGTTCTTACTGCATTTGCTGAATACAGCAATCATTACGTAATCAGTGTTAACCCGTATTTATCGACCGAATCAACGATAGAAAATGCATTTACTGTATACACCGTGTATTCATGAGGCCGCCAATGAAGACATTTCCACTCAACGCCTGGTACGCCGCCGCCTACGACGTCGAGGTCAAAGCCGCGCTGCTGGCGCGCACACTCTGCAACCAGAAGATCGTCATGTTCCGGCGCAAGGACGCCAGCGTCGCGGCGCTGGAAGACGCCTGCTGGCACCGCCTGCTGCCGTTGTCGAAGGGCAGGCTGCATGAAGACCAGATCACCTGCGGCTACCACGGCCTGGTCTTCAATGGCGACGGCCGCTGCACGCACATGCCCTCGCAGGAGACGCTGAACCCGGCGGCCTGCGTGCGCGCCTTTCCGGTGATCGAGAAGCACCGCTTCATCTGGGTCTGGCCCGGCGATCCGGCGCTGGCCGACCCCGCGCTGGTGCCCGACCTGCACTGGAACGACGACCCGGCCTGGGCCGGCGACGGCAAGCTGATCACCGTGAAGTGCGACTACCGGTTGGTGCTCGACAACCTGATGGACCTGACGCACGAGACCTACGTGCACGGCAGCAGCATCGGCCAGATCGCCGTGGCCGAAGCGCCGTTCGTCGCCACGCACGGCAACCGCACCGCCTCGGTCACGCGCTGGATGGAAGGCATCGACGCACCGCCGTTCTGGGCCGGCCAGCTGAAGCACGCCACCGGCCACGAAGGCAAGGTGGACCGCTGGCAGATCATCCGCTTCGAGGCGCCCTGCACCATCGCCATCGATGTCGGTGTGGCACCAGCCGGCAGTGGCGCGCCGACCGGAGACCGCTCGAAAGGCGTCAACGGCTATGTGCTCAACACCATCACGCCCGAGACCGACAAGACCTGCCACTACTTCTGGGCCTTCGCGCGCAACTACTGCCTGGGTGAACAACGCCTGACGCACGAGCTGCGCGAAGGCGTATCGACGATCTTCCGCGAGGACGAGCTAATCCTCGAGGCGCAACAGCAGGCCATCGACGACCGTCCCGGCCACCGCTTCTACAACCTGAACATCGACGCCGGCTCGATGTGGGCACGCAAGTTGATCGACAAGATGATCGCGGCCGAGGCACCCGCCGCACCGCGCCCGGCGGTGATCCCGTTGCGCGCCGCTTGACATGAGCACCGGCCTCGCTGAAGCCGCCGACGACAGCGCCGCGCTGTCGCAGACGGTGCGCACCCAGCTGCGGCTGCGCGAGCTGGTGCTGGGCGGCGAGCTCAAGCCCGGCGCGCGCATTGCCGAGCTGACGCTGGTGGAGCGGCTTGGTGCATCGCGCACACCGATCCGCATGGCGCTGGTGCGGCTGCAGGAAGAGGGCCTGCTCGAAGCGATGCCCAATGGTGGCTTCACGGTGAAGGACTTTTCCGAGCACGACATCCACGACGCGATCGAGCTGCGCGGCACGCTCGAAGGCCTGGCCGCGCGCCTGGCGGCCGAGCGCGGCGTGGCCACCGTGCTGCTGGCTGAGGCGCGCGACTGCATCGAAAGCATCGACGCCTTGCTGGCCGGCCCCGACTTGAGCGAGGAGTCCTTCGGCGGCTACGTGATTCAGAACGGCCGATTCCACGATCTGCTGGCCGAGATGGCCGGCAGCGACATGGTGCGGCGCCAGCTCGAGCGCGCCAAGACCCTGCCCTTCGCGTCGCCCAACGCCTTCGTGCTGGCGCGCGCCACCGGCGTCGACGCGCGCGACGCGCTGGTGGTGGCACAGGCGCAGCACCGCGGCGTGCTCGACGCAATCCACAAGCGCGAAGGCACGCGCGCCGAAAGCCTGATGCGCGAGCACGCGCGCATCGCCCATGCCAACCTGCGCCATGCCATGGCCGACCACCGCACCTGGATGCAGGTGCCCGGGGCCAGCCTGGTGCGGCGCCGCAACACCCGCTGAAGCCATGCGCCACAACGACCTCTGGCACAGCGCAACGCTGCGCGCGCACCGCGACCTGAGCCCTCATGTCCGCGAGTTCGAGATCCGCCCCGAAGGCGGCCTCAAGCCCTGGAGCGTGGGCGCGCACCTGAACCTGCGGCTGCCGATCGACGGCCGCGACGAGGTGCGCTCGTATTCACTGGTCGGCCTGCCGGAGCAGGCCGAGGCCGCCGGCGCCTACCGCATCGCGGTGCGCCGCGCCGACCCGAGCCGCGGCGGTTCGCGCCACCTGTGGAGCCTGGAAACCGGCGACGAACTGCTGATCGGCGAGCCGAACCAGTATTTCGAGCTGGGGCTGAAGGCCACCGAGACGCTGCTCGTGGCCGGCGGCATCGGCATCACGCCGCTGCTCGGCATGGCGCAGTTGCTGGCGCGCCAGGGGGCGCCGCTGCGCATGCTGTACGCCGCGAAGAGCCGCCGCGACCTGGTCTACGCCGACATGCTGCGCGACGCACTCGGCGACCGCTTGCGCACCTTCTGCAGCGAGGCTGGCGAACACATCGCCCTGGACGCCGAGATCGCCGCCCTCGCGCCAGGTGCGCAGATGGCACTGTGCGGCCCGCTACGTTTGCTGGATGCGTCGCGCGAGGCCTGGGCGCGTGCCGGGCGGCCACAGGCCGACCTGCGCTTCGAGACCTTCGGCAACAGCGGCCGCCATGTCGCCGAGCCCTTCTGGGTGGAACTGCCGCGCCACGGCCTGCGCCTGCAGGTGCCGGCCGAGCGCAGCCTGCTCGACGTGCTGGAAGAAGCCGGCATCGACACGCTGTGGGACTGCAAGCGCGGCGAGTGCGGGCTTTGCGCTCTGGACATCATCTCGGTGCAGGGCCAGGTGGATCACCGCGACGTGTTCTTCAGCGCCGAGCAGAAGCAGGCCAACCAGCATCTGTGCGCCTGCGTGTCGCGCGTCAGCGGCGGCGGCGTGGTGCTCGATTCGGCCTACCGGCCCGATGCCATCACCTGACGGGGCATGATGTTCCCTTCACATCGGAGCGCATCATGACTGTCGAATTCATCAATCCGTCGGAACTCAGCCAGGGCACCTACTCGCATGTCGCTGTGGTCACTGGTGGACGCACCCTGTTCGTCTCGGGCCAGGTGGCGATGGACGCCACCGGCAAGGTCGTCGGCAGCACGTTCGCCGAGCAATGCGAGCAGGTGTTCCGCAACCTCGGCATCGCGCTGGCGGCCGGCGGCGCGCAGTTCCACCACATCGTGAAGATGAACGTCTACGTGCGCGATTTGACCAGTGCGCGCGTCAAGACGCTGCGCGGCATCCGACAGACGCACTTCGGCACGCACCAGCCGGCGAGCACGCTGGTCGGCACCACGGCCCTGGTGCACGAAGACCTGATGCTCGAAATCGAAGTGGTGGCCGTGGTCGACTGACGCTGCGCGCGGCCGATCAGGCCGCGTCAGCCGGTTTCGGATCGCGGTGCATCGCCCGCTCGATGGCCTTGCGCGCCTGCAACTCGGCCGCCAGCGCCGGCTCCAGCCGCGAGCGGCACAACCCGGCGTGCTGGTAGTTCAGGTTCTCGTACAACTCCGCCGCCGCCGGGTAGGCATCGAGCAGCTTCGACAACTGCGCATCGGTCTGCAACTGCTTGAGCTCCGCGGCCAGATGGCGCACCACCGAGCGGTACTGCTCGGCACCGACGCTGTCCGTGCTCTGATCCAGGCGCTGCAGCAATTGCGAGAGCAGCACCACCAGCGCCAGACGGGCGGGAGCGACTCGGGGTCGGATGTGATCCATGCTTGCTACTTGGGGGCGGATGGCCCGCCATCAAGGGCCATCAGGCGCGCTGCCGACGACGCCCGTGTCGCTCAGGCCGGCTAGCCCTTGCGCTGCAGTGTGTTCTTGCGCGCCAGCGCGATGGCCTCGCGCAGCACCTCGCGGTCGCCGACATGGTTGGCCAGGATCAGCACCAGCTTGCTGCTCAGCATGTCCGCCTGCGCATCGTTCAGCTCACGCTGGCTTTCGATCAGCTCCTGATAGAAGCCGTCGGGGTCGGCAATGTTCGGTTCGCGGTTCAGCGGCATGACGGCTCCTCGGTCAATGGACGGCCAGGCAGCGGCGCAACGCGGCGCGGACCTTCGCTTCGTCGAAACTGCGCCAGCGCGCCGCCACATGCTGGTCGGGGCGGATCAGGTACACGGTGCCGGGCTGGCCGTCGTAGCGCTGCGCCAACAGGCCGTCACTGTCCTCGATGTCGCTGCCCACACCGAGCACGCGCGCTGTGACCCTGCCTTCGGCCACGCCGTCCACGGCCGGCCGATCACCGAAGACGAGCAGCGTGAATCCGCCCGCCGCGCCATGCAGCGTATTCAGCACATTCAGGAACCAGGCTGCCTGGCCGGCGTGGCGCAGCGGCGCGTCCGCGCAGTTGCTGCCCGGCTTCATCGCACCGGCGAAGGCTTCCTCGTCCGGCGTGTTCAATGGCGATTGCTGGTACGGCGTGGGCGTGGACAGCCGGCCGCTGTTGATCAGCGGGCGCGCGAATCTTTCGGTTTCGGCCAGTTCCAGCACCGCGTTGCGGTAGCGCAGGCTGGACGCGCTCTTCGGCGTGATGAAGTCGGTGGACCGGGTGGAGTTGAGCAGGTTGTCGTCGGCGGCGTAAGCGCGCTCGTCGTGGTAACTGTCGATCAGTGATTCGGGGGCCGCACCGTCGATCACCAGCTTCAGTTTCCAGGCCAGGTTGTCGGCATCCTGCACGCCGGTGTTGGCGCCGCGCGCGCCAAAGGGCGAGACCTGGTGCGCGGCATCGCCGGCAAAAAGCACGCGACCGTAGCGGAACTTGTCGATGCGCCGGCAGGCGAACTGATACACCGACACCCATTCCAGCTCGAACTTGGCATCGGGCCCGAGCATCGCCTGGATGCGCGGGATGACGCGCTCGGGCTGCTTCTCGGCCTCTGGGTCGGCCTCCCAGCCGAGTTGGAAGTCGATGCGCCAGACATCGTCGCTCTGCTTGTGCAGCAGCACGCTCTGGCCGCGATGGAAAGGCGGGTCGAACCAGAACCAGCGCTCGGTCGGGAACGCGGCCTTCATCACCACGTCGGCGATCAGAAAACGATCATGGAAGAACTGGCCCGAGAAGCCACCGCCGACCATCTGGCGCGTGTCGCTGTTGGCACCGTCGCAGGCCACCACCCAGGCGGCTTCCAGGTCGAAGCGACCGTCGGGCGTTTCCAGCGTCAACGTTGCGTGGTCCTCGGCCTGCTGCAGCGCGACGAGCTTGTGCTTCCAGCGCACATCCACCAACGGATGCACTTCGCACGCATCGACCAGCGTCTGCTCCAGGTAGTACTGCTGCAGGTTGATCATCGCCGGCATCTTGTGGCCGCTTTCGGGCAGCAGGTCGAAGCCATACACCAGGTCGTCGCGCAGGAACACCTTGCCCACCTGCCAGCGCACGCCCTTGTCCACCAGCGGCGCCGCCATGCCCAGCCGGTCCCAGATCTCCAGCGGCCGCTTGGCGTAGCACACCGCGCGCGAACCGATGCTGACGGTGTTGTTGTCGTCCACCAGCACCGTCGGGATGCCGCGCTGCGCGCAATCCAGCGCCAGCGTCAGGCCGATCGGCCCGGCGCCGATGATGACCAGCGGGTGGCGCGCGAGGCGGCCTTCGCGCTGCTCGGCGCTTTGGCGGTAGGGAAATTCAGGGTAGGTGTAGGTTTGCTGCATGGCCGACGCTGTCAGTGGCCGAGTTCGCGCTCGTGCATCCAGTGCGCATGCTTCGGCGCGCGCTTGGTGCGCGTCCATTCCTCAAGCATCGGCCACTTGGCTTCGTCGAGCCGCTTGTACATGTCCGGCGTGCCGGTGTCGCAGGCCAGCTCCAGGCGATGGCCGTTGGGGTCGAAGAAGTAGATCGACTTGAAGATGGTGTGGTCGGTGACGCCGATCACGTCGATGCCGGCCGCTTCGAGCCGCGCCTTGGCATCTTCGAGTTCCTTGACGCTGCCCACCTTGAACGCGATGTGCTGCACCCACTCGGGCGTGTTGCCGTCGCGCCCCATCGGCGGCGAATTCGGCAGCTCGAAGAAGGCCAGCACGTTGCCGCCACCGGCATCCATGAACAGGTGCATGTACGGGTCGGGCTCGTGCGTCGACGGCACCTCGTCCTCGGCGATGGCGAGCACGAACTCCATGCCCATGTGCTTGCGGTACCAGTCCACCGTTTCCTTCGCGTCGCGGCAGCGGTAGGCCACGTGATGGAAGCGTTCAATTTTCATGTCGGTTCTCCATTGCAACAGTCACAACGCGCACAGCACTCTTTACCCAGGGCCGCCGCGGAACCGGCTCTGCCGGGCCGCCAGCGGCGCCCCCTTGAGGGGGAGCGCCGAAGGCGCTACGGGGGTGGGCCAATTCAGGTCTCCAGGGCTTTCCACATCTCGATGTCGCGCTCTGCGGTCCAGATGCGCGGGTCGGGGAACTTCGTCGCTTCGTCGTAGGCGCGCGTCACGTCGAAGGGCATGCAGTGGTTGAAGATGACCCATTGGCCGTACTTTGGCGTCAGCTTGTCCAGCGTTTCCTTGTACACCGCGCGCAGTTCCTTGCCGGCCGCGGCTCCGGCCTTGACGCTGGCATACAGCTCGCTGACGAAGGCACGTGTGCCTTCCAGGCCGCTGGCCACCTCGGCAGCGTTCTGCAGCGCCGCACCGCGGCCGGGAACCAGCTTCTCGGGCTTCAGCGCGGCGATGTTGTCCAGCGTCTTCGGCCAGTCCTGGAAGTAGGCATCGCCGGCATAGGGCGTGGCGTCGAACTCCACCAGGTCGCCACTGAACAGCACCTTGTCCTGCGGCAGCCAGACGACCGTGTCGCCCTTGGTGTGCCCACGGCCGAGTTGCAGGATCTGCACTTCGAGCTTGCCCAGCCACAGCGTCATCCTGCCGGTGAAGGTCATCGTCGGCCACGTCATGCCCTTGGGCACCGACTCGACGTTCTGGAACAACCGCGGGAAGCGGCCGATCTCGCTGGCCTTGTCCTGCTCGCCGCGCTCGACGATCAGGTCCCGCGTGTCCTGGCTGGCGATGATGTGCTCGGGCTTGTAGGCTGACGCACCGAGCACGCGCACCGCGTGGTAGTGGCTCAGCACCACATACTTGATCGGCTTGTCGGTGACCTCGCGGATGCGGCGGATCACGTCCTGCGCCATCGCCGGCGTGGCCTGCGTGTCGATGACCATGACCGCGTCGTCGCCGATGACGATGCCGCTGTTCGGGTCGCCCTCGGCGGTGTAGGCGTAGGCGTGGTCGGACAGCTTGGTGAAGCTGACGGTCTTTTCTTCCAGGTCGGCCTGGCTGGCGAAGGCTTTGCTCATGCGGTCTCCTATGTCGGTCGGGAAAAGAGCTCTCGCCCCGGTGTTAGCACGGGCTTGATTCTAGACCGACAATTCGCTATTGTCTAATACGTTCGTTTAAGTACAAATACCGATGCCGATGCAACCCAGCCGCCGCACTGCCAAAGTAGCACCCGAAGCCACTGCGCCGCGGGCGCGGCGCGGCATCCAGAGTGTCGAGGTCGGCGGCCAGTTGCTGCGCGCACTGGCACACCAGGGCCGGCCGATGGCACTCAAGGACCTGGCACGCGAAGCCGGCATGTCGGCTGCCAAGGCGCACCCCTATCTGGTGAGCTTCGGCAAGCTCGGGCTGATCGAGCAGGACGTGGCCTCGGGCCGCTACGGCCTCGGGCCGCTGGCCATGCAGCTCGGCCTGATCAGCCTGCAGCAGGTCGACCCGTTGCGGCTGGCCACGCCGCTGCTCGCAGAGCTGGCGCGCACGCTCGGCCACACGGTCGGCGTGGCGGTGTGGGGAAACCGCGGGCCGACCATCGTGCGCATCGAGGAGGCGCCCTCGGCCGTGCACGTCAACATGCGCCACGGCACGGTGATGAGCCTGCGCGGCACGGCCTCGGGGCTGCTGTTCTGCGCCTACTTGCCACGCGAGCAGGTGCTGGCGGCGCTGGCGGCCGAAGTCGACGGCAGCGCCCGGTTCGACGCCGCGCTGCAGGCGCAATTGGCCGAGGTGCGGCGCCATGGCTTGGCGCAGGCGGTGGATGTATCGGCGCCGGGCATCAGCGCGATGGCCGCGCCGGTGTTCGACCTGAGCCATGGCATCGCCATGAGCCTGACCGCGATCGGCCTGAGCGCGATCTTCGACGCACGCTTCGACGGCGTCGTGGCGCGCGCGCTGCGCGACAGCGCGAACGAGCTGTCGCGTCAGCTCGGCGCCTCAGCCGTGGGCTGATCGCCGGCTGGGGCAGCCGGAACGGCGGGCAGGCCGTCGCTGCGCCACTGCACCAGCTTGCGCATGTCGCCCATCGACACGCAGTGCGCATGGATCAGCCCCAGCACGCCGCTGCGGTGCATCTGAAGGATGTCGGCGTCGGGCAGCTCGGCGTCAGGACGCATGTCGCGCAGCAGGTCCTTGTCGAGCAGGAAGCGGCACGGCTCACGCGTGCGCTCTTCCTCCGTCTCCAGTTGTTCGGGCTGCTTGCTCAGCGCCTGCAGGTGTTCACTCGGCTAGCCTTCGGCGTCGAACAGCGGCACGCCTTCGGTCTGCGACAGGCCAGCGCAGCGCGGCGATCGGCGCCGCCTGCTACGCGCCCTTGTCATCGTTGCCGGCGCGCCCATCTGCTTGCGCAGGCTGGGTACGCTCATCAGTCCGCTTCGTCCTCGCCGGTACGTTGCACCAGCAATTTGTCGACGCGCTTGTCGTCCAGTTCCACGACCTCGAAGCGCCAGCCCTCCCATTCCACCGCGTCGCCGACCACCGCCAGCCGGCCCAGCAGCAGCATGACCATGCCGGCCAGCGTGTTGTAGCGCCCGCGTTCTTCCTCGGGCACTTCCTTGATGTGCAGCCGGTCCTTCAGCTCGGGCACCGGGATCAGCCCGTCCATGATCCAGCTGCCGTCGGCGCGCTGCTCGGCCCAGGATTCCTCGCCGGCCAACACGGTGAATTCGCCGGTGATGGCCTCGAGCAGGTCACGCTCGGTGATCACGCCCTGCACCGCACCGTATTCGTCGACCACGAACACCATGTCGGCGCTGGCCTCGCGGAAATGCTCCATCAGCTCCATGCCCGTCAGCGTCTCGGGCACGAACACCGGCGTCGACAGGTGGGTGTGCAGGTCCGGCGTATCGCCCTTGGCCAGCGTGGGCAGCAGCGTGTGCGCCATGAGCACGCCGATGACATCCTCCAGCCCGCCGCGGCACACCGGGTAGCGCGAGTGGCCGCTGCGCATCATCAGCTCCAGAATTTCCGAGATCGGCGCATTCACGTCGAGCCAGGTGATCTCGGCGCGCGGAATCATCATCGAGCCGATGTGCCGGTCGTCCAGGCGGAACACGTTGCGCACCATCTGGTGCTCCTGCGCCTCGATCACGCCGGCGTCCAGGCCTTCTTCCAGGCTGGCGGCAATCTCTTCCTCGGTGACGCTGCGTGTCGGCCCGCCGCGGATGCCGATCAGGCGCAGCACGGCATCGGTGCAGGCACCGAGCAGCATGACGAAGGGGCGCGTGGCCATCGACAGCCAGTTCATCGGCCGTGCCACCAGCCGCGCCACCGTCTCGGGGTACATCTGGCCCAGCCGCTTGGGCACCAGCTCGCCGAAGATGATGGTCAGGAAGGTGATGGTCGCCACCACCAGCGCCGTGGCACTGACCCCGGCCGCCTTGGGCGCGATGTTCATGCTGCGCTGCAGCCAGTCCGACAACGGCCCGGCGAAAGCACCCTCGCCGACGATGCCGTTGAGCACGCCGATCGATGTGATCCCGATCTGCACCGTGGACAGGAACTTGTTCGGGTTGTTGTGCAGCAGCATGGCCGCATCGGCGCCCGGCTGATCGTCTTCGACCATCACCTGCAGGCGCGCCCGGCGGCTGGCGGTAAGCGCCATCTCGGACATGGCAAACGCACCGTTCAGCAATATCAGAAAAACCAGCAGCGCGACGTCCATGCACGGCCGCGCTACGGCGGCAACCCGGGGAAAGGCCCGCAGCGTAGCAGAATCACCCCATGGACTATCTTGTAGGCGACCTGCAGGGCTGCTGCGACGCCTTGGACCGGCTGCTGGCCGAGATCGGCTTCTCGCCCTCGCGCGACCACCTCGTCGCCATGGGCGACCTGGTGAACCGCGGGCCGCAATCGCTGGACACACTGAAGCGGCTGCGCGACCTGGGTGACGCCGCCACCTGCCTGCTCGGCAACCACGACCTGCACCTGCTGGCCGTGGCCCATGGCGTGCGCAAGCCGCGCCGCGACGACACGCTCGACGACATCCTCGATTCGAAGAAGCGCGAACAATGGCTCGACTGGCTGCGCCAGCGGCGCCTGGCCCACCGGCACGCCGGCTGGCTGCTGGTGCACGCCGGCGTGGTGCCGCAATGGGACGCCACGACCACGCTGGCGCTGGCCGCCGAGATCGAGGCACTGCTGCGCGGCCCCGACCTGCCGAAACTGCTGCAGGGCATGTACGGCAACGAACCCGACCGGTGGAGCGACACGCTGCAAGGGCCGCAGCGCTGGCGCTTCGTCATCAACGTGCTCACACGCATCCGCTTCTGCACGCCCGAGGGCCGGCTGGAGCTGAAGGCCAAGGAAAGTGCCGACGCGGCACCGCCGGGCACCCTGCCCTGGTTCGACATCGCCGAGCGCAAGACGCGTGGCACGCCGATGGCCTTTGGCCACTGGTCGACGTTGGGCCTGATCAACCGGCCGGACCTGCTGGCGCTGGACACCGGCTGCGTGTGGGGCGGTGCGCTCAGCGCCGTGCGCGTGGACGGCGGGCGGCGCGAACTGATCCAGGTGCCATGCGCGCAGGCCCAACAGCCCGCCTGAGCGGGCGCCGCGCCGCGCGGGCGCTGCTGCTGGCGGCGCTGTGCCTCGGCCTGTCGGGTTGCGCCTGGCTGGACATGAAGCAGCGCCAGTTGGCCTTGCGCCCCACGCCCACCCAGCCCACCGACGTGGCAACGCAGCGCCCTGGTGACGAACGCTACAGTGTGCCCGTGAGCGTGCCCGGACAGACCGACGAGACGCTGTCGCTGTGGTGGCTGCCATGTACCAACCCCGACGCGCCGTCGCTGCTGTACCTGCACGGCACCTTCCGCAACCTGTACCGCAACCTGCCGAAGATCGACGCCCTGCGCGAAGCCGGTTTCTCGGTGCTGGCGGTGGACTACCGCGGCTGGGGCGACAGCACGCCGATCGTGCCCTCGGAAGAAAGCATCGTCGCCGACGCCTGGCGTGCCTGGGAAGAACTGGTGCGGCGCCAGCCCGACCCCGCCGAGCGCGTGATCTTCGGCCACTCGATGGGCGGCGCGATCGCGGTGACGCTTGCCAGCCGGTTGCAGGCCGGCCACGACTATGGCGCGCTGGTGCTGGAGAGCACCTTCAGCACGCTGCCCGAGGTGGCCGCGGCGGCGGGTTTCTGGGGCAGCATCGGCGCGGCGATCACGACACTGCAGTTCGACTCGATGTCGAAGATCGGCCACGTGGATGCACCGGTGCTGATGCTGCATGGCACGGCCGACCGCACCGTGCCCATCGAACTCGGCCGCCGACTGCGCGACGCCGCGCCACCGGGTGTCACCTGGATCGAAGTGCCCGAGGGCACGCACAGCCGGCTGCACGCGCAGGCACCGCTGGTGTACCGACGGAGCCTGCAGGCGCTGACCGGCACGCGCTCGTGCGAGGCGGCCGCTCCGCTGGCGTCCAACGCGACGGTGCAGGCCCGATAATCGATGCTGGAAGCGTGGCAGAGTGGGCGATTGGACTGGTCTTTTTCAACGCGCAGCGTTGCGCCGGAGCTCATATCGCGCAGCGATGTGAGTGCAGGCAGAACCGGCACCTGCGGTCACAATTGCCGACCTTGGAAGCGTGGCCGAGTGGTTTAAGGCAGCAGTCTTGAAAACTGCCGACGGGCAACCGTCCGTGAGTTCGAATCTCACCGCTTCCGCCGCAAGGCTAGTTCGCGCGCTTGACCACCGGATACGCATATTCCCGTCCCAGCATCGCGCGCGCGCCCAGGTACGCGTTTCGCAGGCGCTCGGAAAGCGCGTCGAGGTTCACCGCTCCACTCGGATCGCAGGGAATGGCGACACCCCGGCCCGGGTCGTACAGCGAGCTGAAGAGCAGTTCATGAGAGGCTGTGTACACGGCATCGATGTAGCCGTCGGCATAGGCGGTATGGGCGCTCATGTGAGGATCCCCTGCAGCCGCCTGTTGACCCGTTGCGCAGCGGCCCCATGGCGGCGCATGGGTGCTGCATTGCCGCCAGCCCAACATCCGGCAAGTCAGCCCGTAGGCCGTTCTTCGGCAGATTCGGGCCCAAGTGCATCCGCAATAGGGTGCAGAAACACACCCGTTCATGGGGGTCATGCGCACGATTCCCTGCCATTGCGTGAGCATCGTCACAACGGCTCCGAGGTCCTGCACCGTCATCACCTGCGCGCGGCCGCCCCCACATGCCTGGTACCGACCACGCAGCGCTGGATCAGATGACGGAGCACGACCCGCCGCAGGAAGCACCGCGCCCGACGGGCGTGATGCCCCAACTGCTGACGACCCTGGCTGCGGCCCTCGCGCTGTACGCCATGGCCTGGGCGCTGCCACGCCTGCCCTGCGCGCTGCTGCTGCCCTTGCTGGCGGCCGCAGCCTGGCCGCTGTGGGCCTACCGGCGCGAGCAGATGCTGTTCGGCCGTCGCCTGGTGCTCGCGGCAGTCAGCACCGAGACGGGCCGGCTGCGCCGCTGGTTCTGGCAAGGCACGTTCGTGTTGTCGCTCGGTGTGCTGGCGGCCCTGTTCTGGGCCGCGGCGATGCTGTTGATGGCGGCCCAGTTGCAGGCAACGCAGTGGCTGATACTGGCAGCCGATGCACTGCTGCTGGCACTGCTCGGCCCGACCCTCCAGCATGCGTTTCGCGCTGAGGTCGTGCCCGCCTATCTCAGCGTGGTGACACGACGCTGGCCGGTGCTGATGGCCAACACCATGTTGCTGGTCGTTGCCTTCGCTGCACACGACTACTGGATCGGCTTTGCCGACACGCGCGAGCTGAGCTGGAACGCGCTGGTCGCGCAGGCAATGTCATCGGCGCGCGCAGAGTGCGACATCGCTGCCACACTGATCGGCGTGGCCGCGCTGGCCGATCGGTTGCCACGACACGCGGCAATGCTGCTGCTGCCCACCCTGGCCGACCCGCAGGCCCGCGCCGTGGCCTGGACGGTCTTCCTGGGCCTGACCGGCTTCGGCGGCTACCTGTTCACGCGCTTCATGCTGGGCGCGTTGGCCGTGCTGGACGCTCTTGTCGATCGCGCGCCACAGCGGCAGGGGTGGCAGCGTGCTGCATGGCTGTATGCGGCGGTCACCGCGCTCGCACTGGCGGCGCTCGCGCTGACGGCGGCCCGCAGTGGCCACATCGCATCGGCCACGCTGCGCCAAAGTGCACAGCATCTGGCGCTGGCCGCCAACCCCTGCACGCGCCATGCCGATCAGGCGCAGGCGCTGCAGGCCGACCTCCACCGGCAACTCGACGCCGCGCAATGGCAGGCCCTGCAGGCGGCCATGGTGCAGGTGGACGTGGGGCTGGACGCGGCCTTCGGCGCCGCACAGGCCGGCATCGACGACTACCTCGACTGGTATTTCAGCCTGGTGGGCAGCTACACCCGGCTGGGGGCCGTGATCATCCCCAGGCTGGCCGAGCGCATGCGCGAGCAGTTTGCTGCCAAGGTCTTCGATGCCAGCGGTTTCGATGCGCGACTCGCCCGCCTGGGCGAGGCCGCCGATGCGCTGCTGCTCGAGCGCATGGTCGACCAGGCCGCAGCGCTGGGCCAGCAGGTCGCGGGCCGACTCGGCGTGCAGCCTTGCCTGCGTGACGCCGTTCGGCCTGCCCTGCTGCCCGACCTGTCGCGAGACAAGTTGCGCCTCGGCCTGTCGGCGGCCATCGCGCTGCCGCTGTCGCGCGTGCTGTTGCCGCTGTCGGTGCGCGCGGCCGAGGCCGTGCTGGCCCGTGCCGCGGCGCGCCAGACGGTGAAGGCCGCCGCCAGCGCCGCCGGCGCCACCGCCGGCAAGCGCGGCGCTGCGGTGGTGCTGTCAGCCAGCGCCGCATCGG
>JAHECC010000091.1 GCA_024641965.1 Rubrivivax sp. | reverse complement strand
CATCGGCGTCCTTCCCGGCGCGCCCGACCCGGCCGCGTACCTCGAAATCGTCGGCGAAGCCACTGCGCCGTCCACGGGCAGCATCTACGGCGTGAGCATCACGCCGACGTCGGTGGGGTGGGTTCCCCTGGAGGTCTCGAACGGCGCGCGTCTCACGGTCACCGGCAAATCCGCAGACGTCGGCGTGCGGCTTGCGGACAACGCCAGCGCCCAAACGACCGTTCAGGCCGACGGCCAGATCGACATCAGCAGTTCGACCGATATCGAACTCAGCAACACCACCATCGTCGTCGATTCCACAGCGGCTCGCAGCCTGACGCTGACGGCCAACCGCAACATCGACCTCTTCGAATCGAACATCACGAACAATTCCAGTGGCTCGGCGCTGGCCGTGAACATGTTTGCCGCGAACGGCGGCACCGCCGGAACGATCCAACTCACCGGTACCAGCATTCTCAGCGGCGGCGGCGACATCTACCTGGGTGGCCTGACGGCGGCCACGGGCCCGTCGGCAACCTCACCCTTCCAGGGCGCTGTGGGCTACGACGACGGCGGTAACGCGCATGAGTCGGGCATCGAGCTCCTGGATTCAGGGGGCGGATTCTCGACGGTGCTGGACGCCGGCACCGGGAAGATCACGATGCGAGGGGCCAGTATCGCGGGCGAGACCGGCCCAGCCAACGCCTACGGGGTCTACATCGGCTCCAACAGCACCGTGACCGCGCGGGCCATCGACATCCAGGGCTGGGTGAATTCCTCGGGCTTTCTCTTGGGGCCCAGCTCTGACCCGGTGTCGTTCCCCGACGGAAAATTCTCGAATCGCGAGGGCGTCGACATCTGGGGTAGCGTGACGGCCACGGGCTTGTTCTCGACCTCGATCAACATCCAGGGAACATCCATTTCGCCGGTCTTTCGGGCCGATACCGTGGTCTCCGGTGTCGACATCAAGGGCAGCGTGTCCATCAACGCGTCCGGCGATGTGCCGACACTCGGCATCACCGGCACGATCAGCGACATGGCGCCCACCCCCGGCTCGAGCTGGGTCCGACGCGCCGGCATCTACCTGAACCCTGGCGCATCGCTGGCGTCCAACAACAGCGGCGCACTGACACTGACCGGCCAGGATCTGAGCCTCGACCCGACGATCTACTACGGTATCTACAGCGATAGTGCGTCACTCGATGCGTCCGCCAGCAGCAATCTGGTGTTGAGTTCCACGCAGCGCGTGCGCCTGGATGCCGGGACATTCACGGCCCCCTTCAACGGTGCCGTTTACGTCAGCGGGTCCGACATCATCCTGGACGGGCAGTCGATCAGCGCCCCCGTGGGCGGCACGACGACCTTCGATCTGAATGCCACTGCAGGCATCGACATCCGGAACTCATCGAGCCTCAGCTCCACCGGCAATATGGGCCTGAGCAGCAGTGGCGGGCAATCGATCTACGACTCGAATCTGCTCAGCTACGGCGGCGATATCACGCTGAGCGGCACGGCCGTGGCCAACCTGCCGCTATCCGCCGGCACCTTCTCCGCGGCAGGCGGAAGTGGCATCGATATATTCAATACGACATTCGATGCGAGTAATGGCCAGCTGATCCTCAGAGGGGCCAGCACCGGGGCCTCCTTTGGCATTGGCGTGTCTGTCGACAGTTCCACGCTGACGAGCGGCAACCTCACTATTCAGGGCAGCGCCGTCAATGGCTATGGCGTGCAGATCCTGGACAGCGTGATCACGGCCGACAACGCCACCGTCCAAGGCCTGGGGACAAGCTATGGCATCTTCTGGCAACTGAACGAGGCCAACAACCTGACGATCCCGGCGGGAGGTTCGCTCTACATTGCCGGCGAGAGCGCATCCGGGTGGGGCGTGGAGCTCTATTCTCCTTCCAGCCTCTTGTCGGCGGCACCGATCGTCGCAGTCGATGCCGATGTCGAGATCTATGGCAAGTCGAGCAACACCGCCATCCTGATGGACTATCAGCTGGCGATCGATGTGGGCGCCGGCAGTCTGGTGATCGGCGACGGCAATGCCAACGACGTCCAGATCGATGGCGCCAGCTTCTCCGCCAATGGCGCCAGCGGCGGCACGATTGCGCTGCGAAGCGCCGATGCGCTGAGCCTGAACAACGTTCAGATCGGCGCGACCGGCGCCGTCGACCTGCAAAGCCTGAATCTGAGCACGAGCGGGTCGACCACGATCGCCAGCAACGGCGGCGCCGATGCCATCGTGCTACGGGGTACGGGCAACAACCCGATGGCCACGTGGACCAACAGCGCGAATCCGAACACAGTGCTGCAAACGCCAGGCGGCAACTGGATGGCCTTCCTGACCGACGTGCAGCTTGTTAACGACTACCCCAGCGGCCTGCCCTACGACTTCAAGCTTTACGGCACGCTTCCCGATGGCTGGACGACCGGCACCTACGTAGGCAACGGCCTGGTGTTCTCGGTCGCACCGCTGGCCACCGTCACCGGCACCGCGGTGGCCAAGACCTACGACGGCACGGCCGCGGCCAGTGTCATCAACCTGGCCGCAAGCGGTGTCAACGATGATGCGCCCGGGCCTGTAACCATCACCGGCGCGGACTACATCAGTGCCAACGCCGGCACCAACATGGATGTCACGCTGAACGGCCTGAGCCTGAGCTTCGTCGACAGCAATGCGAAGCCGGTCTACGGCTACTTGCCGACCTACGTGATTCGCGGCGGCATCAACCCCGCGGCGCTGACCATCTCGGCGAGTGTCGCGAACAAGGTCTATGACGCCACCACGTCGGCCGTTGCGACCGGGCAGATCACCGGCGGACTGGTGGGCTCCGAAACGCTCGGCCTGAGCACGGATGCCGCTTTTCCGGTGAAGGATGTCGGGTCGTACCCGCTGTCGGTCAACGTCGCGCTGACCGATGGCACAGGGCTGGCCAGCAATTACTCGGTCGCCCCCACCTACACCACCGGCGCGAGCATCACGGCCGCAACGCTGTCGCTCAGCGGCGTGCTGGCCAACAACAAAGTCTACGACGCCACGACGCTGGCCACGCTCAGCGGCACCGCTAGCGTCACCCCTCTGGGCAGCGATTCGGTGTCCGTATCGGGCAGCTACACCGGCAGCTTCGCGGACCGGATTGTCGGCACCGGCAAGAACGTGAGCGTCACGGGCCTGACGCTGAGCGGCAGCGATGCCGGCAACTACAGCCTGCTGCTGCCCACGCTGTTCGCCGACATCACGCCGGCGACGCTGACGGTCAGCGGCCTGAGCGCCAGCAACAAGGTTTACGACGCCACTACGCTGGCCACGCTCAGCGGCACGGGCAGCGTGACGCCGCTGGGCAGCGACGTGGTCTTCGTCAGTGCCTCGCCAACCGGCACCTTCGCGGACAAGAACGTCGGCACGGCGAAGACCGTCACCGGCAGCGTCACCCTCAGCGGCACGGATGCCGGCAACTATGTCGTGCAGCAGCCCAGCCTGTTCGCCGACATCACGCCGGCGATGTTGTCCGTCAACGGCATCATCGCCGACAACAAGGTCTACGATGCCACCACGCTGGCCACGCTAAGCGGCACCGGCAGCGTCACGCCGCTGGGCAGCGACGTGGTTTTCGTCAGCGCCTCGCCCACCGGCACCTTCGCGGACAAGAACGTCGGCACGGCGAAGACCGTCACCGGCAGCGTCACCCTCGGTGGCACGGACGCCGGCAACTATGTCGTGCAGCAGCCCAGCCTGTTCGCCGACATCACGCCGGCGACGCTCAGCGTCAGCGGCCTGAGCGCCGACAACAAGGTCTACGATGCCACCACTCTGGCCACGCTCAGCGGCACCGGCAGCGTGACGCCGCTGGGCAGCGACGTGGTTTTCGTCAGCGCCTCGCCCACCGGCACCTTCGCGGACAAGAACGTCGGCACGGCGAAGACCGTCACCGGCAGCGTCACCCTCAGTGGCACGGACGCCGGCAACTATGTCGTGCAGCAGCCCAGCCTGTTCGCCGACATCACGCCGGCGACGCTCAGCGTCAGCGGCCTGAGCGCCGACAACAAGGTCTACGATGCCACTACGGCGGCGACGCTCAGCGGCACCGCCAGTGTGGCCGCGCTGGGCAGCGATGCGGTATCGGTCAGCGGCCCCAGCAGCGGCAGCTTCTCCGCTGACTACGTGGGCACAGCCATTCCCGTGGCCACCGCCAGCTTCAGCCTCAGCGGTGCGGATGCCGGTAACTACACCTTGCAGCAGCCGCTCTTCTACGCCGACATCATGCCGGCCACGCTGAGCTATCTGGCCATGCCCGTCAGCATCATCGCCGGGCAGGAACCGCCGTCGCTGTTCAGCGGCAGCGTCATTGGCTTCGCCGGCAGCGACTCCATCGCAGATTCAACCACTGGCACGCTGAGTTTCAGCTCCAGTGTCAGCAGCCAGACCGCGCCGGGCAACTACGCGATCGACGGCACCGGCCTGAGTGCCTGGAACTATGTATTCGTCCAGGACCCGTCGAATGCCAGCGCATTCGCCGTCACCGCGCCGACGCAGTACACCGCAGCGGTGCAGGGCACCACCACGAGTGTCAATATCGCCGTGCAGACATTGACCGCACCGCCGCCCCCAGGGGACCCGACGAACACCGGGCTGCTCGACCTGACAGCGCCGAACCGTCAAGTCTCGTCGACGACCGACAGCGACAGCAGCGGCAACGCAAACGGCAGCGGTACCGCAAGCTCCGCGGGTCAACCCGACCCCTTCGCGCCAGTGGACGTGGCCAGCCAGACTCAGCCCGAACTGCAGGACATGCTGAGCGCGCGCGATGTGTTCAAGCAGGCACTGTTCGAAAGCTCGATTGACCAACTCGCGCAGAACCCAGGCTTGGCCGACCTGCCGCAGTGCCAGTCGCTGGAGGATGCGCAAACCGGTGAATGCCTGGTCACCGAAAAGCTCAGGCAGGAATGGCGCCAGGCACAGGCTGTCAAGGCAACGGCGGCACCCGTCGCTGCCGCAGCGAAACCGGCTCAGGCAGAGCAGCCGGCAGCCGTGGCGCAGGCGGCGGTGCCCGCGCAACCCGCGGCTGCCGTGCCTGCCGAGGCCGCGGCACAGGGGTCTGCCTATGACATTTTGCTGGCCACACGGCGGCCGGTGATGCAAGCTGCGGTGCCGCAGATCGATCGCAAGGTAGCACTGGTCATCGGCGTGGACACCTACACCGACCCGAGCATTCCGCACCTGAAGAATTCGGTGAAGGACGCCACTGCGGTGGGCCAGCTGCTCGAATCACAGCTCGGCTACGAGACCGTGGAGTTGAAGAACCCGACGAAACGCGAGGTCATTGCGGCACTGAACCGCATTGCGCTGGCGATGGGGCCGAACGATTCAATGGTCATCTACTACGCGGGCCACGGCTGGGTGGTCGAAGCGACCAACCTGGGTTATTGGCAGCTGGCCGACAGTGATGCCAAGCGGCCGGAGACGTGGTTGTCGAATACCGACATCGGCAAGATGGTGTCGCGCCTGGGCGCATCGCAGGTGGCGCTGATCTCCGACAGCTGCTATTCCGGCTCGCTGGTGTCGAACGAGCGCATCCGTGCCACACCCGGGCTGCCCGATCCGGCGCAGCTGCTGGCACAGCGCACCGCGGTGGTGATGTCCTCGGGCGGCAACGAGCCGGTATTCGACGAAGGCAAGAACGGGCATTCACCTTTCGCCTGGAACCTGATGAAGACGCTGGGCAACCTGTCGAGCTGGCAGGCTGGCGGCAGTGTCTTCGAGCGCGTGCGCTTCGGTGTTGCCCGACAGTTGCCGCAGCGTCCGAAGTACGGTGCCTACGTCGCCGCCGTGCAGTACACCGGTGGCGACTACATCTTCGAACGGCGCCAGCTGGCATCGAAGGCGAACTGAGCATGGTGCAAAGCGCTTGGCTTAGCATGCACCTGTTGACCGTCGCGGCGTGCACACGCCTAGCAAACTGGAGAATCGTCATGACCATCAAACATACCTTCGTCTGGGCCGCGCTCAGCCTGTTCATGGCCTCGGCCGCGCAGGCGCAGGCGCAGGCGCCCGTTATGAAAGGCTCGGAGGTAAACGAGAACGCGCTCGTCCAGGCCTTGACCATCGAGGGGCCGGCGGCCGCCGAGGGAGCGACACGCGGCTTCAAGCCGGCGAAGCCGGGCGAGACACCACCCAAAGCCGGACCGGGCAAGGCCAGCTTGCTGATCACCTTCCCCACGGATTCGACCGAACTGACGCCTGAAACCCAAACCATTCTCGATGTGCTGGCGCGCGCGGTGCAGTCCGACGCGCTGGCCGGTTTTTCGTTCAAGGTCGAAGGCCACGCTGATGCGCGTGGCGATGCCGAGCGCAACCAGCAGCTGTCGCAGCTGCGTGCCGAAGCGGTGGTTGACTATCTGATTAGCCGCCACGGCATCCTCGCCGAACGCCTGAAGGCGGTGGGCAAGGGTTCGAGCGAGCCGCTGAACACCGCACGCATCGACGCACCGGAGAATCGCCGCGTCACCATCGTGACGGTGCGCGGCTAGGGCGAAGCCCCAACTCCGGTCGAGACGCGCAAGCGCTGCTTCTTGAGCCGACCTCTCGACCCCACCCGGGAACTGCTGGGGCCGCGCAAGCGCAACCCGAAACCGGCACCAGCACCAGCACCAGCAGCGCACCGCCTGCGGTCAGGCAGACGATGGCCGATCGCTGTGGCGCTGCTGGTCGTTGTGGCCGCAGGCATCGCGCTATGGCGATTCAGCACGCCCGTACCGGCGACGACACCCCGGACGGCGGCGCCCGTCGCAGGGCCCACGGCGGCGCCGACCCCGGCGCGGGCAGCGCCCGAGCCCGCCACTACGCCGCCTTCGTCCACGACATCGGCAAGCGTCGCCGAGTTGTTGCGCGCACCCAAGACAGACGACTGGCGCGTGTCGCGACTGAAGGACAACAGCGCGATTCTTGTGATCGAGTTTCCTGGCCTCGATGAACAGGGCCGCGCGATGAATCGCCTGGCCGCGATGTACGAAAAGCGCGGCGGCAATCCGGAGCAGGTGCTCAGCGACACGGCCATGGAACAGCTGCTGCGAGCCGGCGGCGACAGCGTCGGCAGCTTCCTGCAGGGCCACGACTACACCGGCGAGATGCTGGCGCGGTTCTTCTCGCTCGCAGCAGCCCAACGTGTCAGCCTCAACGCTCAAGAACTGCGCTTGCGCGAGCGGCTGGTCGCAGCGGCGGTGCTGCAAGCCGAGGCATCGGGAGCGTATCGACCCGTCGGCACGCAGGCGGTGATTAGTTTCACTGCGGTGCAGGCTGACGATCCCACCACGGCGGCCGATGAATCGGTGGATGCGCGGCGGCGTGAATCGGTGTTGCGCCACGAGATCAGCCACGGCGAGTTCTTCACCGATGCCGGCTACCGCGTGCATTGCTGGGACTTCTGGCGTCAACAACTCAGCGATCGTCAGCGCAAGCTGTTTCGCCGCTATCTGGAAAGCCTGGACTACAACCCGCGCGACGAGAAGTTGATGGTCAACGAAATGCAGGCAATGCTGATGCACACGCCCGACGAGCGCGCTTTCAATGCCGCCGCGCTGGGTGTGAGCCCGGCCGAGCTGGCGCAGCTTCGCGCTCGATTCCGGCACGGCGACCCAACACCCGGCGCGGGCGGCACGGCGCGCTGAGCCACTGCAGCGCGCCTCTCAGACGACGCGATCGAGCTCGGCGATCAGCTGCGCGCGTGCCGCCGCGTCTGGCACCGAATCGGCCAGTCGCGCGACGAATGCGGCACGGTCGGTCGCCTGTGCGGCGGCGTTCTTGACGACGATCTTCGCAATCGGGCCGACATGCCGCGCCAGCAGCTGCTGTGCACGCGCCAGCAGCGTCTCGCTGAGCGCCACGGGCGGGCGCGAAGACACCTGCGTGGCACGGCCGCTGCCGCTGCCACTGCCACTGCCGATTGGGTGGGCGCCGGCACCCGTGGCACCGAGCGTCGAGACCCGTCCGAGGAAGGCCTGACGCGCAGCAGGGTCCGTCACCTGATTGGCCAAGCGGGCATACAGCGCCGCAGGCGTGTCGCACTCCCGGGCGGCGCGCCGCACCAGTACCGTGGCCAGCGGGCCGACGTAGTTGGCCAGCAGGGTCTGCGCCTGGTCGAGCACGCCGCGATCGAAGGCCTGTGGCAATTGCGTGCCCTGAGAGGACCCTCCGGTCACCCGTTCGGTGGCGCTGGCTGGGGGCAGCGGCGCGGCGCTCGGGCGGAGTGGCACGCGTACGATGGTCTTTTCCCAGCCGGTGTCGTCGATCGGCTGGCCCACCGCGCTGACCAGCGCTTGCTTGAATGCGCGGGCGCTGGCATAGCGCTGCGCCGGGTCCTTGGCCAACGCAGTGGCGACGATGTCGTCGTAAAGGCGCGGTCGCTGCGCGCCGTCCACCTGCGACGGTGGCAGCGGCGGCTCGTGCACCACCTTGTACATCAGCGCCTCGGGTGCGCCGGCGAACGGGGGCTGACCGGTCAGCAGCACGTACAACAGCACGCCGGCGCCGTAGATGTCGACACGCGCATCGATCGGCTGGCCCAGGAACTGCTCCGGCGCCATGTAGCTCGGTGTGCCGATCATCATCTGCGTCTGCGTCAGCCCGCCGGCATCGATGCGCGCAATGCCGAAGTCCGCCACCTTCAAGCGCGCCCCGGCCGACAGGATCACGTTCGCCGGCTTGATGTCGCGATGCCACACGCCCTGAGAGTGTGCGTGCTCGAGCGCATCGAGCAACTGGCTCATCAGTCCCGGAATGTCGGTGTCCGTGAAACGCACCTGGCTGGCCAGGTAGCGCGCGATGGACTGCCCCTCGACGAACTCCATCGCGATATAGGCGATGTCCTGCGCTTCGCCGTATTCATAGACGCCGACGATGCCCGGATGCGCCAGCCGCCCCGCCGCCTGCGCCTCGTTGCGAAAGCGCGCGGCGATGCTGGCGGCGAAGTCGGAGCCGTCGATCAGCTGCTTGCGTATGGTCTTCAGCGCGACGGCGCGACGGATGTCGGGATCGAAGGCCTTGTAGACGACGCCCATCGCGCCCTCACCGAGCACGCCGGTGATGTCGTACTTGCCAAGCCGCGCGGGATGGTTCACGAGTCGAGCATCTTCATCGCCTGCACGACGCTGGTGCGCATGCGCGAGAAGGACTGCGCCAGCACGCCGATCTCGTCACGCCCGCCGGTCTTGAATTCGGCCGCTTCCAGATCACCCTGGCTGACACGGTCGGCCAGCGCCGACAGTCGCGTCACCGGCCGCACGACGACGAGCCAGATCATCAGGTTCAGCAGTACCCCGGCCACGACGAACACGCCCACCAGCGAGCCGACGAACACCTTGAACGAGCGCTGCGCCCGAGTCAACGTCACCTGCAGCGGCACCGATACGATCTGCGCGCCGATGACCTCGTTGAGGTTCCAGCCGAAGCCGTTCGCTGGACCGTACTTCTCGATCATCGTGCGCGGGGCAACCTCGACGCTACTGTGGCACTTCAGGCAGGCCGCATTGGTGATGCGCAGCGGACGTGCGATGAACAGCGCGGGGCCGGCCGGCGTGTCACGCTGGCCGACAAACTCTTTCAGCTCGGTGCTGTTGCGAAACTGCGTCACCACGTCAACCTCCCAACCGACGGCGCGGTCGCGCGGGTTGGTCGGGTTGAGCGTGGCTTCCTTGTAGAAGAACTCGGGATACTTTTGCTGCAGCGTGCCCAGCACCTCGGTGGCCGAATAACTGGGCACGGCCTGCGGCAGAAACTCGTACTGCATCTGCGTGTCCAGCAACTTCGTGATTTGCCCAGCGGTGTAGGCGCGCACCGCGTTGGCCTTTTCCATCAGCAGCCGGGCCTGGTCGAGCACCTCCTGTTTGGCGTTGTCCTGCAGCAGGTTCTGGGCGATGTAGCCGCTGACGCCGACACCCAGCGCGATGACGGTGACGTAGATCAGGTTGAACTTGACGAGCAGCTTCATGCGGTGCGCTTTCGGTTGGGGCGGATAGCGTCAGCGGCCGGTGGCGGCGGACGGCGGAGGAGGCGGAGGAGGCGGGTACAGGATCGGGCGCCACTCCGGATGGTCCGTCAGGTGCGCATCCAGCTCCTTGCGGAAGCTGCGGTCGCGCAACAGCGGCCGAAAGCGCAGCGTGAACCCCGTGTTTGCCGGCGCTTTCGCCACCAGCCAGGGTTGCAGCTCGGCGTAGCTCGGCGCCGGCAGGTTTTCGATCTTCACCGGGTTCGCCGTGGCCTGCGAGTAGCGCAGCGGCAAGGTATCCCTGAAGGCGCGTGGCACGGCCGTCAGTTGTTTCGAAGGTGCGCTGGGCACCACCGTGCCCGGCGCAGTGCCCGAGCGGGCGTAGAAACTGCCTGAGGCAAGCTCGTGGCGCGACGGCGCTCGGGTTTCGCTCAGCGGGGCGCTGCCGGACTGAACGAAAGCCCAGCTCTCCGCCGCGTCGACCCGTACTACGACCACGCCCTTGAAAGGCCCCAGCGCGAAGCGCTCCGTCGCCAGCCCCGACGCTGGCGAGGCCAGCGCGCTGTTGTACTTCGCCCACCCCTGCAGCAGGTAAAGCGCAGGCCCCGGCTTGCCGCGCGGCGCAAAGCCGGGCGGCTGCAGCATGACGCGAGTCGCGGGCCCCAGGTTCAGCGATTGCCCATCCGGCCACTCAATACGCAGTAGGCGCGTGTCGGCGCTCGTTTCGATAATCACTGCGTCGGCCAGCGGCTGACCCATGGCGGCGCGGCTGCGCTTCACGCCGTCGAGCATGGTCGCCTCGCCGTCCAGAATCGTCACCGCCGGTCGCGGCGGCGCCGCGCCAAGGCCTGGCAGCGGCGCGAGCAAAGCGAGGCCCACACAGGCTGGGGCCAGCAGGCGCCAACTTGCGCTCCCGCTGCGTGCGCCAGTTGCCCGGCCCAGACCCAAGCTCAGCGTGTCAGTCATTGCTCAATCGGGATAGGGGCCAATCATCGCTGATCGGGCCCCTCCCACACCACCCGGCATGGGGGTCCGCACCGGGCGGTTCGAGAAGTTGAGGTCAGGAGAATTTCGGGACTCCCAGGCGGTCGAAGTAAGCGATCGGCAGCACTCGGTTCAGGCCCATGCGGCTGTTGCGCCACCAGCGTCTTGCGTTGCCGGCGATGCGCGCGGCCAAGTCAGCGCTGGCACCCAACTTTCGTAGCTCGCGGAATATCGTTGGTCCGCGCCGCCACTGCTTGAGCTGTACCGCACGCAGTCGGTGCCTCATCAATTGATCCAGTTCGCGCATGACCTTGGGGGTTTGCGCCAGCCGGAAGTACGCCTTCCAGCGCAAGGTTGCAGAACCTGCAGCAGCGCCTGTTGAATCAGCCTGTCCGTGACGGTCGGTATGCCCACGCAGCGCACCGGATCGGGCCGGTAGCTGCCGTCGAGCAATCTTCTTCGGATGTCGGGCCACGCTGTTCTGAGGTACGCGCCCGTGTCTTGCACCGTGCGTCCATCGACGCCGGCACTGACCTCGTTGGCCTTGACGCGCTGCCACGCTCGGGCCATGTTCTCTCTGGCCAGCGCCTGCCCGAGCAGGTCGTCGGCCCCGCAGTCCGTTTGCGCATGCCGCGCCAGCGTTGCTTCATCGCTCACGGCATCAAGCACGGCTTCACCGCGCCGCGCCCCCGTGCGCCCCGATCCGCCTTGCAGCCTCCCGGGCTTCTGATGCATTGCACCGCCAAGCGTCATGTCTCGTGACTGTCCTTCTCGTTCGGCCCTTCGTCAGGTCATCCCGACTACTACGGCCTTTGCTGACTTCTCGCGCCACCTCGTCGGCGTCGGGCTTTCACACGCAAGGCGGGATCTCCCCAGGTAAGAATGCCATCCTTCACCGCACAGTCGTCGCATTTACGTCGCCTGACCCTTGACCACATGAGCTTCGCAGTTCATTGCCTGCTCGCCCTGGTCGGCTCCGCCTCAGATGCGCTTCGTGTACCTCGACTCGCGGTTTACGCTTCACGCTTCCTTCCCACACTCGGTCGCCCTCACGCAGTTGCGTTTCACTTCGCTCGCTGTGGTCAGCTCGCGGGAGGACTTGCACCTCCAGGATCGCACCCATGTTGGGCGCACAATGGTAACGGCGCCGACAGGCGCCCGGACTAAGAGGCAGCGCTAGCAATCAGGCAACATCGCACGTCGCCGCATCCATTTCGAGGCTCAGCGCCGGCCACGCCGGAGCTTTGGCAAGATCAGTGCGTCGCGCCCCAGACGAGCCATGCGACCCAGCCGTAGAAGAGCACAGGCAAGGCAAACAGGCAAATGCGGTCGATGCGAAACGCCAACGCTTCGCGGCCGCTGACTTCGAGCTTCAGGTTGAGGGCCGACAACAACAAGGTGCCGAAGATCGCCGCCATGGCCACCATGTGCATCAGGTCGGCCAGCGTGGTGGCGCCAGACTCCGGCACCGCCGACGCAGCAATGATCGCGCTGGCGGCCGCAGCGAACAGCGCGCCCACGCCCATGCCGAAGCGTGCATCCAGATCCGAAGGCTTGACCAGGAACGCCAGGAACGCCACCGCAGTGGCCAGCAGCACTGTGCTCAACAGCTTGACGGCACCACCCTGTCCGGTGCGCTGCAGGCTCGCGGAGAAGAAGAAGCGCGAGTAGCGCGACAGCGCATCGGTCGGCAGCGACAAGTCGCCGTAGTTCGAGCGGTACTCCTTGACCGCCACGCCGCTGTTGAAATTCGAAGCCTTCCAGCCCGACATGTTGAGCTCATCGCCCAGCCTGGAATTCGTGGTGTCGGCAACGAATTCGATCTGGTCAGACGTGAAGCTGCTGTCCTCGACGTCGACACGTATCGTATGCGCGTCGAAAGGGTAGTTGGCCAGCTGCCAGCGCTGCGACATGGTGGCCAACACACGCACCGAGGCATAGCTCAGCTCACCGATCTTCTTCTCGACCACGGCAGAGGTGCTCTCGACCTTGCCGTTGATGACTTCAAAGCTGGCCAAGGGCTTGTAGTCGGCCAGCGCCCCCTCGGCCCTCCAGCGGAACCACAGGTAAAAATCGGCGCTGTACTTGTTGTCGTGAAAATTCAGATCCTGGATCTTGTTGACATAGGTGCCAACCACGACCTGGGCAGGCCGGTCTTGCGCGCTCGCGCTGCCCGGCAGTGCGAGCAGCAGCAGTTGCATCAGCAACAAGAAATACGGCGCAACAGCAAACATCGTCCTTCGGACCGGGACGGTCGGTAGTCATTTGCAAGATTATGTACCGCGCTGCGCGATGGGCGGCGCCCCGCTGCGGCTGCACTTGCCGAGGCCCGTGTCAACGTCGGGCCTTGCAGCGCATGGGTCGCGATGACGCGGAAAGCACCCGGTGTTGGACCGGCGATTCCAAGCCACAATTGGCAAAGTCAATCCGCCCAGGTTCCAGCGGCAAGTGCTGCTGCGCGCCATAGAACACCCCCATTGATGAGCAGCCCGATTCCTGAAGACGACCGAACCGTCATCCGCCCCACCGGCTCGGGCACTGCCGCAGGGCAGCACGCTGCCACAGCGCCTGAGCCCGCCGCAGCACCGACGGCGCCTGTTGGCGCACACAACCCGACCCAGCTGCCGCCAGCACTGAGCGCGGCGTCCAGCGCTGGCGATAGCGGCAATGCCCTGCCCATCGGCACTTTCTTGGCCGAGTTCGAACTGGTCAGCGTGCTGGGCGAAGGTGGATTCGGCATCGTTTATCTGGCGCGGGACCACTCGCTCGAGCGACAGGTCGCCCTCAAGGAGTACATGCCTGCGGCACTGTCCGCGCGCGTCGGCCAGACGCAGGTGCAGGTCAAGTCGGAACGCCACCGAAGCACCTTCGACGCGGGCTTGAAGAGCTTTGTCAACGAAGCCCGGATGCTGGCCCACTTCGATCACCCGTCACTGGTCAAGGTCTACCGGTTCTGGGAAGCCAACGGAACGGCCTACATGGTCATGCCGTTCTACGAAGGCATCACGCTGAAGGATCGGCTGCGAACGCTCGGCGGGCCACCCGACGAGAACTGGCTGATGGCGCTGCTGGCGCCGCTGACCGAGGCGCTGGCGGTGATCCACGCCGAGAGCTGCTTTCACCGCGACATCGCGCCGGACAATGTGATCTTGCTGGGTGCGATCGAACGCCCGCTGCTGCTGGACTTCGGCGCGGCGCGGCGCGTCATCGGTGACATGACCCAGGCATTGACGGTCATCCTCAAACCGGGTTATGCGCCCGTCGAGCAGTACGCCGAATCGCCGGACATGAAGCAGGGCGGCTGGACCGACGTGTATGCGCTGGCGGCAACGATGCACTACGCCATCATGGGCAAGACGCCGCCGACCTCGGTCAGCCGCCTGATGAGCGACAGCTACGTGCCGCTCGAGCAAAGTGCGGTCGGACGCTACAGCCCGGGCTTCCTGCAGGCGATCGACAAGGCGCTGCGGGTGCGCCCCGAAGACCGCACGCAGACGATCGGCGAGTTGCGCACCGACCTGGGCCTTGGCAATGAGGCCGCCGATTCCCAGCACGGCCCACTGAGCGCGCACAGCAGCAGCTTCGGCGCCACCCTGCCGCCGCCACGTGAGCACGCCACCCGTATCGGCACCCCGCCGGCGCCGCCAATTGTGGTGCGAAGCCGTTTGCCACTGTTCTTGGGCTTGGGCGTCGCCGTGCTGGCCGCGGCGGCGGCCGCCTACCTGCTGATGCAGCCGGACAAGGCGCCGGCCGACCCGGTGGTCGCGCAGGGACAGGCACCAACGCCGGCCGAGAGTGCCAGCGCTGCGGTTTCGGCTGCGCCCGTGCCTGCACCGACGGCTACGCCTGCACGCTTCGATGCGAACGAACAGTTCGCCAAGGTGCTGGCGGCACAAAGTGCCGACTTCAGCGTCGAGGTCGTGCCAACGAAACGGCAGTTGGTCATCGGGCGGGACCGTCTGGCCTTCAGCGTCAAGTCTTCGCGCGACGGCTATGTGCAGATCATCGTGCTTGGCCCTGACGGCTCACTGCTGCTGCTGTGGCCGAACTCGCAGTCGCCGAACAACCAGATCAAGGCTGGCCAGACTCTGAACCTGCCGCAGCCGAACTGGCTGCTGGAGACAGCGGAGCCGGTGGGCCTGGAACAGTTCCTAGTGATGGTGACGCAGCATCCGCGCGACTATTCGTGGCTGAGCACCGAGCGCGAATACTACTTTCTGAAGCTGCCCACCGGCGAGCGTGCGAACATACTCGCCGGCCAGTGGCAGAAGGCCGCACCGATGCTGGT
>JAHECC010000090.1 GCA_024641965.1 Rubrivivax sp. | reverse complement strand
CCGATGACACTGCAGAACTATCGCGACCTCAGCGACTACTCGAACGACATGGAAGCGGGCTTCCAGTTCGAGTTCTTCTGCACGAACTGCGACCGCACCTGGCAGACCGAATTCAAACCCTATCGGCTCGGGCAGGCAGCGCGCATCTTTTCGCAACTGCTCTATTTCGTCAGAGGTGCGGGCAGCGATGTGAGCGACCAGGCCCGCTTCGCCAGCATGGGCGCATCGGATGTGGGTATGCGTGGCGCGCGCGACAAGTGGCTTGCCAAGTCCATGGAGCAAGCGGAAACGCTCTACGCCGAGTGCGCACAATGCCGCAAGGCGGTCTGCGCTGATTGCTACAACACCAGCCAGGGCATCTGCGTCACCTGTGAGGCGCGGGCCAGGGGCGAAATACCGGCGGGGCAGGCCGACGGGGCAGTGGCCAGTTGCCCGAATTGCCAGACGCCGTCATCCGGTGGTCGCTTCTGTGCGGAATGCGGCTTCGACATGGCCAGCACGCACAAGAGTTGCCCGTCCTGCAGCGCCATGATGCCCAGGCAGGCGCGCTTCTGCACCGACTGCGGACATAGCTTCTGATCGCCAACCGTCACCGACGGCTGACCGGCAGGCCCACCCAACAAAGATGCCCAACACCATGACCGATCCCCTCGCCGATGCCGAAGCCGCGGTCCGTGCCGGCAACCCCAAGCAAGCGCTCGTGGCACTCACGGCGGCCGTCAAGGCCAACCCGGCAAAGCCGCAGCTGCGCATCTTCCTGGCGCAATTGCTGTGCGTCACCGGTGCCTGGGAGCGCGCCCATACGCAACTCAATGTACTGGCCGACATGGACGCCGCCGGCGGGCCGATGCGCGAGATGGTCGGGCATGCGCTGCGCTGCGAATTGCTGCGTGAGGCGGTGTTCGCCGGCAAGCGCTCGCCGATGGTCTTCGGGCAACCCGACGAATGGCTGGCGCTGTTGATCGAATCGCTTCTGCAGGCTGGGCAGGGCGCGATGGACATGGCGCACCAACTGGCACAGCGCGCCTTTGACGCCGCTCCCGCTACTTCCGGGCAGATCAACGGTGAGCCCTTCGAATGGATCGCCGACGCCGACTCGCGGCTCGGGCCGGTGCTCGAAGCGATGGTCAACGGCCGCTACTACTGGATTCCATTCAGCCGCCTGAGCCGGGTGTCCATCGACGTACCGACCGATCTTCGCGATCGCGTCTGGCTGCCGGCCAATATCCAGTTCGCCAACGGCGGCGAGGCGATTGCGATGATTCCCACGCGCTACCCGGGCTCGGAAAAGAGCGACGACGGGCAGATCCTGATGGCCGGCAAGACCGAATGGCGCGAACTCGGCGGTGATCGATTCGCCGGCCTGGGGCAGCGCCTGCTCGTCACCGACCAGGGCGACCATGCCATCGTCGACCTGCGCCTGCTCGAGCTGCAAGCAGACGCCACGGGCGCTGCCGAGCCGAATGGCTGAACTCAGCTCGCGCGACCGGCTGCAGCCCTCGTTGCTCGATCGGCTGCTCGACGACGAACCGCAGCAGCGTAAGGAAAGCCTGGATGCGCGCATCCTGACGCGCCAGCAGTTGCGCGCTGCGGTGCTGCGCGACCTGTCATGGCTGTTCAACGACACCTGTCAGGAGCCCGAGCCGAACTCGGATTACGTCGACGATCTGAAGATGTGGGAGGACAACGAATTCGCGCGCCGTTCGACGCTGAACTACGGCGTGCCCGCGTTCTCCGGCATCACGTTGTCTTCGATGGACACCTTGACCATCGAGCGCGCCATCGTCGAGGCGATTCGCAATTTCGAGCCGCGCATCGACCCCGAGAGCCTGAGCGTCGATGTCAAAGTCGACTACGCCCAGCACCACAACACCTTGCAGCTGGTGATTCGCGGCCAGATGTGGAGCCAGCCGGTACCGCTGGAGCTGCTGCTGTCGGCCGACGTCGACGTGGAAACCGGCAACACGCGCGTGCGCGAATTGCGCGCATGACCGCCTCTTCGGTCAACGTGGCGCACTGAGATCGACCATGGACGCCCGCCTGCTGCGCTACTACAACCAGGAACTGCGCTACCTGCGCGAACTGGGTGGCGACTTCGCGCGCGAGTTTCCGAAGATCGCGGCACGGCTGGGCATGGAGGGGCTGGAGGTCACCGACCCCTATATCGAGCGGCTGCTCGAGGGCTGTGCCTTTCTCGCCGCACGCGTGCAGATGAAGCAGGACGCCGAGTTCCCGCGCCTGTCGCATCGCCTGCTGGAGCTGATCTACCCGAATTTCCTGGCGCCGGTGCCGTCGATGATGGTGGCGCAGATCAACCCGGTGCCCGACGCCAATTTGCTCAAGGGCCCGATCGTGCCCCGTGACTCGGCGCTGCTGGGACCGGCCAGTGCCGTGTCCGACACGCACTGCGAATTCCGCACCGCGCAGACGGTGCAGCTCACGCCGTTGAGCACCACGGCGGCCGAGTACATCCTCAACGTCGGTGATCTCGGCGTGTCGGCGCTGCCCTTGCCGCAGCGGCCGCGCTGCGGCGTGCGCGTCTCGCTCGAACTGCCCGCGGGCATGACCGTCGACAAGCTGGAAGTCGACGCACTGCGCTTCTATCTGGGCGGGCCCGCCGAGATCGCCACGCAGCTGCACGAGCTGATGCTGTCGAGTTGTGTGGGCATCCTGGTCGGGCCGCCCGGCCGCGCCGGCGACGGCCGCCGGCAGTTTCTGCCTGCCTCGTCGGTCAAGCCGGTGGGCTATGCCGACGACCAGGCGATGCTGCCGGTGACGCTTCGCGGCCTTGCCGGCACGCGCGTGCTGCAGGAGTACTTTGCGTTTCCGCAGCGCTTCCTCTTCATCGACATCGAAGGGCTGCGAGCGGCGTTCAAGGCCGTGCAGGCTTCCGCGGTCGAGATCATCGTGCTCTTCGGCCGCCAGGGCTCGGGCCTGGACGGCGCCGTCACGGCCGAGCATTTCTCGCTGCACTGCGTGCCGGCCATCAACCTGTTTCCCAAGCGGGCCGACCGCATCCACATCAATGACGGCGAGTACGAGTTCCACGTCGTGCCCGACCGCGCCGCGCCGCTGGACTTCGAGGTCTATGACGTCACGGCCATGCAGGGCTACGACGAAGGCGGTGCCGAGCGCAAGTTCCTGCCGCTGTACGCTCCCGCGCGCGGCGCCTCGCTGAAGCAAAGTGCCTTCTACACGATCTGGCGCGAGCCGCGCGTGACCTCCGACGCGGCGCGCCGCGACGGGCCGCGTTCGGGCTACGTCGGCTCCGAGGTGTTCGTCTCGCTGGTCGATCCGAACGATGCGCCCTATCCCGAGGCGCTGCGCCAGGTGGCGCTGCAGACGCGCTGCACCAATCGCGACCTGCCCTTGTTCATGCCCAGCGCAGGCGAGTTCAGCCTGCAAGGCGGGTTGCCGGTGAATTCGGTGCGGGCCGTGGCCGGCCCGTCGCGTCCCAATACTGCCCTGCGCGAGGGCGGTGTGGCTTGGCGGCTGCTGAACCTGTTGTCGCTGAACTACCTGTCGCTGCTCGACACCGAAGGCGGCCGGGCCACGGCGGCGCTGCGCGATCTGCTGAGCCGCTTTCCGCAAGGCAGCGATGCCACGGTGCGGCGACAGATCGAGGCGCTGCAGCAGGTCGATGCGCGTGCCGTCGTGCGGCGACACCCGGTGCGCGGGCCCATCGCCTTCGGCCGCGGCATCGAGGTCAAACTGACCGTGGACGAACTCGGCTACACCGGTGGCAGCGCCTTCCTCTTCGGCGCCGCGATGCACCATTACCTGTCGCGCCATGTGTCGCTGAACAGCTTTGTCGAGACGTCGCTGGAGTCGTTGACGCGCGGCGAGATCATGCGCTGGAAGCCCATTTTGGGCAGCCGCCCGGTGCTCTAGCACGCCATGGTCGACACGCCGGACCCCGCCGAACTGTCGCCGCCGACGGCCGCGCAGGCTGAAGTGCGCGCACAGGAGCGCGGCGCCGCGGCGCCGCGTCCGGCGCCGTACTACGCTGCCTGGCTCGAACGCCTGGTGGCCGAGCCCTACCGCTACGACTTCTATCAGGCGCTGCGGCGCATCGAAAGCGCACACCCGCATCTGCCGCGCCTGGGCGAGGCGCTGCGGCCGCGCGACGAGCCGGTACGCGTGGCGCAGTCCAGCGAACTGCGCTTTGCGCCCGCGCCGGTGCACACCGTGCAGTTCCAGGAAGACGGCACGCCGCGGCTGATGCAGCACATCTTCGGCCTGCTCGGGCCGAATGGCCCATTGCCAATGCACCTGACCGAAATGGCGCGCGACCGTGCCATTCACCATGCCGACAATACGCTGCAGCGTTTCCTGGACACGCTGACGCATCGCTTTGCCTTGCTGTTCTACCGCGCCTGGGCGGCAGCACAGCCGGTGCTGGACCTGGACCGCCCGGATGGCGCTGCCTTTGCGCGCCGGCTGGGTGCGCTGTTCGGCATTGGCAGCGAATTGCAGCTGACCCGCGATGCCGTGGGCGATGCCTCGAAGCTGCATTTCGCCGGGCGTTTGGCGCGTCAGGCGCGCGACGCCGACGGCCTGCTGGCGTGGTGCCGCTCGCAATTCGATGCGCCGGTGCAGATCGAACAATGGTGCGGGCACTGGATGGCGCTGGCGGAAGACGAACGCTCGCGCCTGCGCAAGCACGATGCCCAGGGGCTCGGTCGGGGCACCGTGCTCGGCGCCAGTGTCTGGGACGTTCAGCACAAGTTCCGCATCGTCATCGGGCCGCTGAGCCTGCCGCGCTACATCGACTTCCTGCCGGGTGGGCGCGACCTTGCGCGCCTGCAGGCGATGGTGCGCCAATGGGTCGGGCTGGAGTTCGCCTGGGACCTGAAGCTCGTGCTGGCGCGTGCCGATGTCCCCCCACTGCATCTGGGGCGTCGCAGTGCGCCGGGCATGCTCGGACGCACCAGCTGGCTGGGCCGCTACATGCGCGCGGGCGATGCCCAGGACCTGACCATCGATGTCGAACGCACGCTGGTGCGCCACGGGCAGCCGGCCGCCAGTATGGCCAGCTGAACCGAGCGCATGATGCAAGCCCACCGCAACGCCACAACCTCTATGTACAGGAGCAAAGACCATGAGTGAAATCAGCCGCGTTGCCCTTTTCGGCAAGCTCAACCCAATGGCCTACACGGCCATCGAAAGTGCCACGGTCTTTTGCAAGATGCGCGGCAACCCCTATGTCGAGCTGGTGCACTGGCTGGCGCAGTTGGTGCAGACCCAGGGCTCCGACCTGGAAGCCATCCTGCGCCACTACCAGATCGACAGCTCGACACTGGCGCGCGACATCACCACTGCGCTGGACCGCCTGCCGCGCGGCTCGACGGCCATCTCCGATTTCTCCGAACACATCGAGAACAGCATCGAGCGCGCATGGGTGTATGGCACGCTGATGTTCGGCCAGGCGCAGGTGCGTTCGGGCTTTCTGCTGCTGGGCATGCTCAAGACCAATAGCCTGCGCAACGCGCTGCTGGCGATCTCGCGCCAGTTCGAGAGAATCAAGGCCGACGACCTGGCGGAGAACTTCCAGAAGCTGTGCGGCGGCACCGCTGAAGCCGCGCTGGGTGCGCAGGACGGCAGTGGCTTGGCGGCCGGCGTCGGTGGCGAACCGGGCACCGACAGCGGCGCCATGGCGCCGGCGGCGATGGGCAAGCAGGAGGCGCTGAAGAAGTTCTGCGTGGACCTCACCGAACGCGCCCGTGAAGGCAAGATGGACCCGGTGAACGGCCGCGATGAGGAGATCCGCCAGATCGTCGACATCCTCATGCGCCGGCGCCAGAACAACCCCATCCTCACCGGCGAGGCCGGCGTCGGCAAGACCGCCGTGGTCGAGGGCTTCGCGCAGCGCCTGGCGCGCGGCGACGTGCCGCCGCAGCTGCAGGAGGTGTCGCTGCTGTCGCTGGACCTGGGCCTGCTGCAGGCTGGCGCGAGCATGAAGGGTGAATTCGAGCAGCGCCTGCGCCAGGTCATCGACGAGGTGCAGGCGTCGCCGAAGCCGATCATTCTCTTCATCGACGAGGTGCACACCCTGGTCGGCGCCGGCGGCGCGGCCGGCACCGGCGATGCGGCCAACCTGCTGAAGCCGGCGCTGGCGCGTGGCAACCTGCGCACCATTGGCGCGACCACCTGGGCGGAGTACAAGAAATACATCGAGAAGGACCCGGCGCTGACGCGGCGTTTCCAGGTCGTGCAGGTGCCCGAGCCCGACGAGCACAAGGCTGTGCTGATGCTGCGCGGCGTCGCCAGCGTGCTCGAGAAGCACCACCGCGTGCAGCTGCTCGACGAGGCCATCGAAGGCGCGGTGACGCTGTCGCACCGCTACATTCCGGCGCGCCAGCTGCCCGACAAGGCGGTCAGCCTGCTCGACACCGCGTGTGCACGCGTGGCAGTGAGTCAGCATGCCACGCCGGCCGAGGTCGAGGACTGCATGCGCCGCATCGAGGCACTGGAGGTCGAGTCCGGCATCATCGAGCGCGAAGCCACGGTGGGGGTGGACATCGGCGTGCGCGGCACCGAAGTGGCCGAGAAGCTGGCCGCCGAGCGCGAGCGCCTCGGCGTGCTGAAGGCGCGCTGGGACGAGGAAAAGGGCATCGTCGACAAGGTGCTGGCACTGCGCGCCAAGCTGCGCGAGGGCAGCCAGCCTGTGGATGCACCCGAAGGCGAGGCCGCCGCGCCTGTACAGAGCGAGGCCGAGCGTCAGACGCTGCTCGAGGAACTGCGTGTCGAGCAGGAACGGCTCGCCGAGCTGCAGGGTGATGCACCACTGATCATGCCCTCGGTGGACGCGCAGGCCGTGGCCAGCGTGGTCGCCGACTGGACCGGTATTCCGGTGGGCCGCATGGTGAAGAACGAGCTCGATGCGGTGCTGCGCCTGGGCGAGACCCTGGGCCAGCGCGTCATCGGCCAGCAGCACGGCCTGGACATGATCGCCAAGCGCATCCAGACCTCGCGTGCCAAGCTCGACAACCCCAACAAGCCGATCGGCGTATTCATGCTGTGCGGCACTTCCGGCGTCGGCAAGACCGAAACCGCGCTGGCGCTGGCCGAGTCGCTGTATGGCGGTGAACAGAACGTCATCACCATCAACATGAGCGAGTTCCAGGAGGCGCACACGGTGTCCACGCTGAAGGGCGCGCCACCGGGCTACATCGGCTATGGCGAAGGCGGCATCCTCACCGAAGCGGTGCGCCGCCGGCCCTACAGCGTGGTGCTGCTCGACGAGGTCGAGAAGGCGCACAGCGATGTACACGAACTGTTCTTCCAGGTCTTCGACAAGGGGCGCATGGAAGACGGTGAAGGGCGGCAGATCAACTTCAAGAACACCATCATCCTGTTGACCTCGAATGTCGGTTCCGAGCTCATCATGAACATGTGCAAGGACCCCGAGCTGTTGCCCGATCCGGACTCCCTGGCCGGCGCTCTCCAGGAGCCGCTGATGAAGGTCTTCCCGCCGGCGCTGCTCGGACGCCTGGTGACCATTCCGTACTACCCGCTGTCGGAAGAAATGCTGGCGAAGATCGTGCAGCTGCAGCTGGGCCGCATCAAGAAGCGTGTCGAGGCCAACCACCGCATTCCGTTCAATTACGGCGACGACGCAGTGGCGCTGATCGTCAAGCGCTGCAACAACGCCGAGGCGGGCGGGCGCATCATCGACTCGATCCTGACCAACACGGTGCTGCCGAAGGTGTCCATCGAATACCTCACGCGCATGAGCCAGGGTGGTGAGCTCAAGGGCATCACGCTGGGCGCTGCCGACGGCGATTTCACCTACAGCTTCGATTGAACCTGCGCGCCGATGCGATTGCCTGCCGTTGAACCCTGGAGCGCCTGATGGCCACGGAATCCAAACCCAAGGACCTCAAGGACTTCGAAGCGGTGTTCGTGCCACCCAGCGGACTGACGGTGGGGGTCGACCTGCTGTTTCGCCGCATGAGCGTGCATGAAGGGCTGGGCCGCATGCCCGAGTACCGCGTCGAGCTGCTGCGCGAGAGCAAGAAGGTGGAAGTCGATGTCAAGAAGGTGCTGGGCAAGACGGCAGCGGTGAAGATCCGCCTGGACGCGAACAAGTTTCGCTATTTCCACAGCGTGGTGACGCAGTTCCGGCGTGGCGGCAGCACCGGCCGTTTCGACATCTACCATGTCGAGATGCGGCCGTGGCTTTGGTATCTGACGCTCGGTGCGGACAGCCGCATCTTCCAGGATCTCAGCGTGGTCGAGATCATCAAGAAGGTTTTCAACACCGACTACAAGTCCGACGTCAAGCTTGAAGACAAGCTCACCGGCAAGTTCCGCAAGCGCCCCTTCACCGTGCAGTATCGGGAAAGCGATTTCGCCTTCGTCAGCCGGCTGATGGAGGAAGAGGGCATCTACTACTACTTCAAGCACGAGGAAAGCCAGCACACGCTGGTCCTGTGCAACGGGCCGGCCGGCCACGGGCCGATCAGCGGCGGCAAGCTGTATTGGGCGCAAAGCGTCACCGACAACCAGCTGCGCGAGGATGTCATTTCGCGCTGGGACCTGACGCACGCGCTGCGTTCGCTGAAATACACGCACACCGATTTCGCCGCCGAGTTGCCCGCCGAGGACCTGAAGAAGGACGCCGCGCGCGACCCGCAATATCCGAAGTCGGGCGACTACGAGGTCTTCGACTACCCCGGCGGCTTCGAAGACCTGGCGATGAAGGACGGCAGCGTCGCCGACAAGAAGACCGAAGCCGAGCGCCTGGCCAAGTTGCGCGTCGACGCCTTCGAATCTGGGCACATCATCGCCAGAGGCTTGACGCCGAGTCGCGACGTGTCGGCAGGCTTGACGTTCGACTTCCTTGACCACGACGACCGTGGTGGCTACCTGGTGACGCAGGCCGAGTACGAAATGGAGTTCGGCGGCTACGAGGCCAGCGGTGGCGACAATCGGCTCGAATACAGTTGCCGTTTCGAAGCCGTGCCCAAGAGCACGCGCTTTCAGCCGCAGCCGATCGCCGTGCGCCCCGTCATTGCCGGGCCGCAGACCGCTATCGTCGTCGGCCCCGCCGGCGACGAGATCCATACCGACAAGCATGGCCGCGTCAAGGTCAAGTTCCACTGGGACCGCGTCGGCAAGAAGGACGAGAAGGCCTCGTGCTTCGTGCGCGTGAGCTTCCCCTGGGCCAGCAAGGGCTTCGGCATGATGGCGTTGCCGCGAATCGGCGACGAGGTCGTGGTGGAGTTCCTGGAAGGCAACCCCGACCGCCCGTTGATCACCGGTGCGGTCTACAACGGCACCAACAAGACGCCCTATTTTCTGGACGCCCAGGAGCAGGCCACGGTCAGCGGCATCCGCACGCGTTCCAGCAAGAGTGGCGCCGCGGCCAACTTCAATGAACTGCGCTTCGACGACAAGAAGGGCAAGGAATACGTCTGGCTGCAGGCCGAGAAGGATTTCAAGCGGCTGGTGAAGAACGATGTGGCCGACCAGATCGGCAACGATCACAAGCTCTCCATCAAGAAGAACAGCAGCGTGCAGGTCGGCGCCGATACCAGCGTCAAGATCGGCGGCGATCTGAAGATGGAAGTGGCCGCGGCCAGCGCGTTGGACCTGCAGGACAAGCTGGACATGAGGGTCGGCAAGGCGATGGCCCTCGCCATCGCCGAGGGAGGCGACGTCGACCTCAAGCAGGCGTTGAAGGTAAAGGCCGGCCAGGACATGCACCTGAAGGCCGGCATGGCCATCAATCTCGATGCCGGCATGAAGATCAGCCTCAAGGCCGGCGCCAGCTTCATCGTCATCGATGCCAGTGGCGTGACGATTCAGGGCCCCATCGTGAAGATCAACTCCGGCGGTGCGGCGGGTACGGCGAGCCCGGCCAAGGTAGCCAACCCGGAGGCTCTGAAAGACCTGGACCTGACCGTCAAACCGTTCAAGGATCCGTTGGGCACTGACGGCAAGAAGCAGAAATGAGTGCCGAGTCGGCGGGCCTGTCGCTGACGCAGCGTCTGCAATCGCTGTGGTCCGATGATCGGCAGGGCGTGTATGCGGTGCTGTTGGGCAGTCGCGTGCCGGGCCTGGGTGCGCGCCTGGAAGATGCCGACATCGACGACTGGGGCCTGCTGTGGAGCGGTGCTCTGGACCCCGCCGAACGCGAGGCGGCGCCGTGCCTGGTGCGCCTGAGGCGCGACAGCGAATTCACGCAATGGCTCCTGTCCGACGCGGCCACCAGCCATGGTGACTGGGGCTTGCTGCTGTGCAGCCGACATAGCTTCGTCGACATGCGCACGCACGGGCGCGCGCTGTGTGAAGCCAGCCTGGCCGATGGCAGCGAGCTGCGCCTCGACTGGGCCGATCCGGCCGTGCTGCAGGCGCTGCTGCCGCTGGCGCCGCCGCAGCAGCTGGCGTGGCTGTTCACGGGTGTCGAGTCCATCGTCATCGCCACGGCGCGGCAATGGTCGCGGCTGAGCCTGGCGCTGGGCCGCTTGCAGGTGCAGCGCAGCGACCTGCTGGCCGCGGCCTGATCGTTCATCCATGTGGCAGCTCAGTCCGGAACAAGGCGCGGCGTTGGCGCAACTGCAGCGTGAGCGCGACCTGCAGCGCCTGGGCGAGGGGCTGGCCGCGGCTTTCCCGGCCATCGCGCAGCGCGCGGGTGAGCGCCTCGGCGAACTCGTCGCGCTGGGCGTGCAGCGCGGCCAGGCACAGGGGCTGACCCACATGCTGGCACTGGCGCGCTACCTGGCCTGCTGGTGCGTCTGGGGCACGGAGTTCGAAGCCAAACCCGACTTCGAATGGGCGCGCGACATTCTCGGTGCCGCCGGCCGCGACGAGGGCGCGAAGGTCTTCCAGTTGTGCCGGCGCAGCCGCGAGGAACTGGCGCGCCCGGGCGCGCTCAGCCCCGAGGCCTTCGACACGGCCATCGCCGCCCTCGATACGGCCCTGGTCGCGGGCGGCACGCTGGGCAGCTTGCTGGCACGCCAACGCTTGCAGCTCGGCGGCGCCTGCGACATCGATGCCGTCGAAGTGCGGCTGGTCGAGCGCAGCCCGGCGCAGCAGTACCGCATCGAGCAGGGTCAGTGGCGCCGTGCGGCGGTGGCTGCCGAACGTGCGCCGGTGCTCATCCGCGCCGGCGCGCAGCGGCCGGCAGCCTTGCATGTGCTGAGCAGCGCTGGCCAGGACATGGCCCGGCTGCGGGTGCGCACGCGCGCCGACACCTGCTGCGACCCGGCTGTCCACCCGCTGGTCACGCTGAATGGTTCGCAGGGGCAGAGCATCTGGCGCGGCCGCGACAGTGCCGATCTGCAGCTCGATCTTTGCGCCGCCCCGCCCGTGCCGCCACCGGCCGATGCCTTGCTGCCCGTGATCGCCGCGGAGGGTGCCGTGCAGGACAGTCTGCTGTCCTTCGGTGCCTGCGGCCTGCGCGAAAGCGGGCAGCCCATGGGCAGCTTCGATCTGCCGCTGCGTACCTATGCACGTGAGCAGCATCTGCTGGCCTGGCGCCGCGAGGCTGCGGCGCCCATGGCCATTGCCGACGCACGCGCGGCCGAAGCGCTGCCGGCATCGCGCGTGCGCATCGAGCGCGACGGCAGCGCGCTCGACGCCACGCGCTGGCAAGCCGGGCTGGCCGAGCTGGACCGCTTGCTTGTCGAGGGCCTGCAACGTCTGGCCGGCGGCTGGGATCGCGAAAGCGGCGTCAGCGGCGCGCGGTTGCAGGCGCAGCCGCGCGTGCTGTGCGGCAGCGCGGCGCTGACCTGGGGCTGGGCCGACGCGCCGCAGGGCCTGAGCGCGCCACCGTACTACCGTGTGGCCGGGCAGCTCGATCTCGTGGCCTGCCAGCTCGACCTGCGCTTCAGCGGCACACTCAACTGGCAAGGCTCGTCGAGCCGGCTGAGCCTGAGCTGCATGGCGTCGCAGCCGCTGCAGGTGTCCTGGGAGCGCCAGCCCGGCGAGGCCGATCTGCAGGCTTCGCTGCAGGCGGCGCAACTCAGCTTCAGCCTGCCCTTCGTGTTGGCACTGGAATCGATGGCGACGCCCGATGCCGCGGTGGCGAACGTGGCCGGGCCGCTGCAGGGTGCGCTGGTCGGCAGCTGCGGCCTGAGGCCTCGTGGTGATGGGGTGGGCCTGCAATGGTTCGCCAGCCTGAAGGTCGAGCCTGTGAGCGTGGCGCTGCAACTGCACGATCCGGTGCTGGGCCAGCAGCAGTGCCTGCGGCCGCTGTTGCCGGCCACAAAGCTGCTCGACTGGAGTCTGGGCTGATGGAGCGTGTGCTGGTCGTCAAGGCACAGGCCCTCGACTGCGAAGTCGAGGTGCTGCTCAACGGCGTGCCGGTGGCGCGCATCGATGCGGCGCGATCGTCTGCCGTCGTGCCGGTGCACGAATACGCGCTGGAAGGCGACAACCTGCTGGAGCTGGTGGTGTGGCCACACGCGCCGCAGGCGCTGCAGCAGGCCGAGCTGCCGGCGCCGGTGACCTGGGTGTCCAGCGGCAAGCAATCTGCACACGTGCGCATGCTGCTGCCGCGCCTGGGCAACGCCGCCGACGAGGACACCGCACGCACGCTGGCCCAACTGGACTGGGCACCCGAGGCTGGTGTGTCCTGCGAATTTCCGCTGACGAACGCGTTGTCGTTCAAGCTGCCGGCGAGCTTTCCGCGCTGGCGCTGGCTGGACGCACCGCCCATCGTCCTGACGCCCGAGATGCGCCAACTGGCCCTGGCCTTCGTGCAGGAGCTTGCGCAACGTCTTGCTGCCGGGGAGATCGACGCCTTCATGCAGGCCACACGGCTGCGCAGCGACGAGCTGGCCGTGGCCTATCAGCAGGACGTGGCGCAGACCCGGGCGCGCTTGCAGGCCTACCTGACCGACGCCGCGGCGGCCGGCCGCTTCAAGTGGCTGCCGATGGAAGACGAATCCTTCGTGCTGCGCAGCGTGGCCCAGGGCCGCTTGCTCGAATGCCTCGACGTCAGCGGCGGGCCGATGCTGCGCACGGCGCCCGACGACAGCGGCCAGGCGTTGGCGCTGCCGCTGCGCCTGGCGGCGGTGGAGCACAAGCTCTATGTGCTGCGCTGAGAAGCCCTTCGTCGCGCCGCGCGTCGTGCCGGCGCAATTGCCTTCAGGTGAAGGTTTTCACCGCTGCGACCGGGCAGGGTTTGCCGCATTGGCCCGCCGGCAGCATCAGCATGTTGGCGTGCACGGCCAGGCGCATCGCCAGGGCCAGGCGGCTCGCGGGCAACATGTTGGCGCGGGCCGCGGCGCGCAGGTTCAGTGCCGGCATCGAGGCGCTGGCCGAGGCGCTGGCGCTTGCCGTCGCGCTGGCCATGGCGCTGGCCTGTGCCTGCAGGCTGGCCAGTGCACCCAGCGGCAGCGTGCCCAGGGTGGCGCGAAGCGTGGCCACGGCGTTTGCCGCCAGCATGTTGACGCCCAGCGCATTGCGAATGGCCTGCAACATGGCCATCAGCGCCGACAACAGCGACATCAGGCCCAGGTTGGCGGTCAGTGGCGGGGCCGTCATGCCGACGCGGGCCAGCGCCTGCATCGACACGCCCAGGGCGCTGGCACCCGCCGGCGTGAGGGCGAAGCCCAGCGCGGCCATCATCGACGCCATGGCGCTGGCGTGCGCCGTGGCAGTGGCGCGTGCGCTGGCCTGTGCACGCGCCAGGGCGGTCATGCGTGCCTGCAGCAGCGGTATGGCGCCGGCAGCTCGCAGGTTGATGCCGAAGCGCGCCTGCACGGCGGTGACCAGGCCTGCCAGGCGCATCAGGTTGGCCAGTTCCTGCAACAGCCGCGACAACAGGTCCTGGTAGGGCAGCAGCACGGCGGTATGGGCATTCATGGAGCCGACGGTCTGGGCGAAGCTGGCCTGCAGGCTCGCCAGCGGCGGCCCGGACAGGCTGGCCATCAGGTTCATGCCCATGGCCGCATGCACGTCCGCCTTCAGGCTGGCCATCACCGCCAGGTTGGCAGCCAGCGCGGCATTCGCGCTGGCGCTGGCAGTGGCCACCGCCGGCCCCACCGGCAGCGGCGGCGGGCTGATGGCCGGCAGCAGCAACGGTGGAATCGGCGGCACCAGGCCGGCCAAGGACGGGATGCCGGACAACTTGGGCAGCAAGGAACTGAGCTGCGCCGAACAGAAGCAAGGCATCGTGCCGTGGTTTCCTTTGAGGCGGACCGCGGACTTGCAGCCCGCTTCATCATAGCCTGCCAACCTGCGAGCGCTGCGTGTGTGTGCCCACCCATCTCGGGGCGCGAAGCGCTTGACACGACAGGTGGTCGTCGTCGCCAATGGGGGCTGCAACGACCGGTGCGTTCAGGCTGCGCACAATGTGCACCACCATTGCCACGGCAAGGGCGCAAACGGCGCCTGCGGCCGGTGGCAGTCGCCCTCGACGGAGCCCGTGCCCCATGACCACCATCACCCTCAGCGTCATCTCCTTCAACGGCGCGCCCAGCCCCGGCGCGCTGAGTGCCAGCTTCGATGAACTGGGCGGCAGCATCGGCCGTGCCGACAACAACCAGCTGGTGCTGCCCGATCCGGACCGCACGATCTCGCGCGTGCACGCGCAGGTCGTCTACCGTGCCGGTGGCTACCTCGTCATCGACCGCGGCAGCAACGCCATCTCGATCAACCATCGTCCGCTGGGCAACGGCCGCGAGGCGCCCCTGGCCGATGGCGACGAGCTGCAGATCGGCGGCTATGTGCTGAGCGTGAAGATGGCGGCCGGTGCCGCTGCCGCAGCGGGCGCGGCGGACGACCCCTTCGCCGACCTGCTGGGGCCGATCAGCGCGCCCTCGCCATCCGGCCGTGCCAGCGCGCCACCGGCTTTTGTCGACCCCCTGGAGGCGTTCGGCGCAGCCGCGCCTGCGCCACCGCCGCCGAAGCCGGCGCTCGGCGGCATACCCGAAGACTGGGACCCGTTCGCCGAACCGGTGAAGGCCAAGGGCGGTGCGTCCAGTTTCGGGCGTGCGCCGGGCGGCGCCGACAACCTGGGCCTGGACATCGGCGCGGCTGCGCCATCGGCACTCATTCCCGACCTGCCGGCATCGGGCTCGGGCGGTGACGATTCGCTGGACAACCTCTTCGGGCTCAAGACGGGAGGCGGCGGCGACCCATTGGCGAATTCGCTGCTCGACGCGCCATCGGCCAAGCCCAACATGGCGGCCAGCGACGACCCGCTGCAGTCGCTGAACAGCGTGGGGCGTGCCACCCAGGCGTCGACCTCCGATGCGCTGTCGGATCTGCAACTGCCCTTCGTCGCGCCGCCGGCGCCGCAGTCGCGGCCAGCGCCAGCGCCGAGCGAGCCGGCG
>JAHECC010000289.1 GCA_024641965.1 Rubrivivax sp. | reverse complement strand
CTGCGTGCGGCGCGCGCTCGACGGCCTGTACGACGGCGCCGCCTGGCTGGCGGCGCTGTGCATGATCGGCCTGCTGGCGATGGTGCTGCTGTCCATCGTCAGCCGGCAGATGAACTTCCACGTGCCCGGCACCGATGCCTATGCCGGCTACCTGATGGCGGCGGCCGGCTTCCTGGCGCTGGCGCACACGCTGAAGAAGGGTGAGCACATCCGCGTCACGCTGCTGCTGTCGCATCTGCACGGTGGCGCAAGGCATGGGCTGGAACTCTGGTCGCTGGCTGCGGCCACGGCGCTGGCCACGCTGTCGGCGATCTACAGCATCAAGCTGGCGTGGCAGTCGCGCAGCTTCAACGACATCTCCACCGCCAGCGACGCCACGCCGCTGTGGATCCCGCAGCTGGCGATGGCCGCGGGCACGGTGATCCTGGCGATCGCTTTCGTCGACGAGCTGGTGCTCGAATGGCGCGGCAAGCGCGTGCAGTCGGGCAGCGATGAGCTGCTGCGCAATGAATAGCGGGCCGAGCGCCGGGCCGCCAAAGGCCAGAGGCCTTTGGCCTTCGGCAGGCGCGGCCTGCAAGGCCGGCCGACGTACCCGTCGGACGAGGGGCTGTCATGAATGACCTCGCCATCACGGCGCTGCTCGTCGCCGCACTGTTCCTGATCCTGGGCAGCGGCGTGTGGATCGGCCTGACGCTGTCGGGCGTGGCCTGGATCGGCATGCAACTGTTCAGCAGCCGGCCTGCGGGCGACGCGATGGCGGTGACGATCTGGGGCAGCTCGTCGAGTTGGACGCTGACCGCCCTGCCGCTGTTCGTGTGGATGGGCGAGATCCTGTTCCGCACCCGGCTCAGTCAGGACATGTTCCGCGGCCTGGCGCCGTGGATGCAGGCGCTGCCCGGACGGCTGCTGCACGTCAACGTGGTCGGCTGCGCGATCTTCGCGGCGGTGTCGGGTTCGAGCGCCGCCACCTGCGCCACCATCGGCAAGATGAGTCTGCCCGAGCTGTCCAAGCGGGGTTATCCGGACGGCATGTCCATCGGCTCGCTGGCCGGTTCGGGCACGCTGGGGCTGCTGATTCCGCCGTCGATCATCATGATCGTCTACGGCGTCAGCACCGACGTGTCGATCTCGCAGCTGTTCGTCGCCGGCGTCATGCCCGGCATCCTGCTGGCTGTGCTGTTCTCGGGCTACCTGATGGTCTGGGCCCTGTTGCACCCGACGCGCGTGCCGCCGCGCGACGCTCCGCTGAGCCTGGCGCACAAGCTGCGTGAATCGCGCCACCTGCTGCCGGTGATCGGCCTGATCCTGGCGGTGCTCGGCTCGATCTATGCCGGCATCGCGACCGCCACCGAGGCCGCGGCGCTGGGCGTGGTCGGCTCGCTGCTGATCTCGTCGGCGCAAGGTTCGCTGACCTGGGCGACCTTCCGCGATTCGCTGCTCGGCGGCACGCGGCTGTACTGCATGATCGCGCTGATCCTGGCCGGCGCTGCCTTCCTCACGCTGAGCATGGGCTACATCGGCTTGCCGCGCCATCTGGCCGAATGGATCGGGTCGCTGGGTCTGTCGAAGGTGCAGTTGATCATCGCGCTGATGTTCTTCTACATCCTGCTCGGCTGCTTTCTCGATGGCATCAGCATGGTCGTGCTGACGATGGGCGTGATCCTGCCCACGGTGCAGGCTGCCGGCATCGACCTGCTGTGGTTCGGCATCTACATCGTGCTGGTGGTGGAGATGGCGCAGATCACGCCGCCGGTGGGCTTCAACCTGTTCGTGCTGCAGGGCATGACGCAGCGCGAGATCGGCTACATCTCGCGTGTCACGCTGCCCTTCTTCTTCCTGATGCTGGCCGCCGTGGCGCTGGTCTACCTGTTCCCGCAGATCGCCACCTGGTTGCCGGCGCAGATGCGCAACTGAGCTCAGTTGCCGACCAGCCCGTTGCGGATCGCATACACCGTGAGTTCCGAATTGTTCGCCAGCTGCAGTTTTTCCAGCACGCGTGCGCGGTACACCGACACCGTCTTCGGCGACAGCACCAGTTCGGTCGCAATGTCAGACAGCCGCTTGCCCGAAGCGATCATCACCAGCGTCTGCAGCTCGCGGTCGGACAGCTTTTCGTGCGGGTGTTCGCTGGCCGGCGCGCTCAAGGACTCCACCAGCATCTGCGCGATCTCGGGCGTGACGTACTTGCGCCCCTGCGCCACGGTGCGCACCGCCTGCACCAGCAACTGCGGGTCGCCGCCCTTGTTGACGTAGCCGTGCGCGCCCGCGCGCAGGGCCCGTATCGCGTACTGGTCCTCCGGGTACATGCTGACGATCAGCACCTTGACCGCCGTGCCCTCGTCCTTCAGCACATGCAGCACGTCCAGCCCGCTGCGCCCGGGCAGGTTGATGTCGAGCACCAGCACGTCGCAGCCCTGGCTGCGCATCAGGTTGCGCAGCTCGCCATAGTCGCCCGCTTCGCCCACCACCTGGATATCGGCGGCGTCGGACAGCGTGTCGCGGATGCCGCGCCGGATCAGCGCGTGGTCATCGCAAAGAATCACCTGGATCATAGATCTCCCCAGGCCGAGGGGTCGTGCGACAGCTCGGCTTCGCCGTGTGCATCGGCGGGCGTGTCGGCTTCAGTCTCGGCAGCTGTCATCGGAATCGAAAGGATCAGCGTCGTGCCCTTGCTCGAGCTGGACAGGTCCACCCAGCCGCCCACGGTCACGGCGCGTTCGTGCAGGCCGCGGATGCCGAAGCTGCGCGCCTTGGCCAGGTCGCGGTTCGACAAGCCGCGCCCGTTGTCGCTGATCTCCAGCGACAGCATGTCGGGCGTGAGCAGCAGGTCCAGGCGCACGCGCGTGGCCTGTGCATGTTTGGACACGTTGGTCAGCGCTTCCTGCGCCGTGCGATAGGCCACCAGCGGCACGCCGGTCGGCAACGGCAGGCTGTCGCGACTGGTGTGCAACACACATTCGATGCCGGTGCGCTTTTCGTAGCGGCTGGCCATCCATTGCAGCGCTGCCACCAAGCCCTGTTCGAGGATGGCAGGGCGCAGGTTGTGCATGATGCGCTGGCTGGCTTCGATGGCGTGTGTCACCGTTTCCAGCGCGGCAGTCGCGCGCGCGCGCACCGGCTCGCTGCCAGCGTGGCGCACGATCCACGCCAGGTCGAAGTTGAGCGCGGTGAGCGAGCCGCCGACATCGTCGTGAATCTCGCGCGCGATCGCGCTGCGTTCCAGCTCGACGCTGGTCTGCAGGTGCTGCGCCAGCTCGGCCAGGCGCTGGCGCGAGGCCTGCAGTTCTTCGTCTGCCGCCGCACGCGCGCGCCGCGCCTCGGCCGCCTCGATGGCGTTTTCCATGGCCGGGGCCAGGCGCGACAGGTTGTTCTTCAGCAGGTAGTCGGATGCGCCGTTGCGCATCGCCTCGACGGCGGTGTCCTCGCCGATCTCGCCGGACACCAGGATGAAAGGCCACACGCGGTCGCTCTCGCGCAGCATGTCCAGCGCCTGCAGCCCGGAAAAGCCCGGCAGGTTGTAGTCCGACAGGATCAGGTCCCAGTCTCCCTGCAGCTCGGTTTCGAATTCGCTGCGCGACTCGATGCGCCGCGATTCGACGGCCAGCCCCGCACGCTGCAGGTGCGCCATGGCCAGCTCATGGTCCAGGTCGGAGTCTTCCAGATGCAGCACGCGCAGCCGGCGTGTCGGGGCCCCATCACTCATGCGGCAAGTATCGCCGAGCCCTCGGCCGCCGCCGCTGTCTGCGCGGGCGGAAGATTGCGCACTTTCGCCGACCGTGGAGGTGGGCGCATCAGTGCGCGTTCGCAGGGGCAGGATGCGTCGCGCGCCAATGCCGGGCGATGTCGTCGCGACGGCACACCCACACTGCGTCGTGTCCCTGCACATGATCGAGAAAGCGCGTCAATGCCATGGCGCGGGCGGGGTGACCGCTGATGCGCCCGTGCAGGCCGATGCTCATCATCTTGGGTCGCTGCGCACCTTCACGCCACAACAGATCGAAGGCATCCTTCAGCGTGCTGTAGAAGTCATTGCCGCACGCAAAGCCGG
>JAHECC010000288.1 GCA_024641965.1 Rubrivivax sp. | reverse complement strand
TGTTCGGATGCACCAGCACCGACAGCCCGTCGCGTTCGAGCATCAACCAGGGCACCAGGCTAGCGAACAGCTCCGTCGCAAAGGCCACCTGGTACATCGGCACGTGGTGCGGCCCGACGGGCACGTCGTGCCAGCGGCCCAGCATCACGGCGAAGCGTTCGCTGATGCGCTCGCGCAAGGCTGCGGCACGCTCGCGCGTCTCGGCCGAGTCGAAGTAGACATGGGCGTGGTAGCTGTGGATGCGGGGTTCGACGGCGGGCGGGTTCATGGGCGGCAGCGCGGTGGCGTTGCGCCGACTGTAGCGCCAGTGCCGGTGTCCAGCGGCAAACGCTGTCCCTTCGTCGCCGCAGGTCGCGCGCGAAGAGATTCCTTGTGCCGAATCTTCGAAACCACACGGCCGACCGGGCAGCCGCGTTCAGCGGATTTCAGCGCCCCTCGACGCCTGCCAATGCGCGCTCGACATGTGCTTGCGCCTTGCGAAGCGACGCCGCAGACCCCGCAAGGTACAGCCGCCCGCTGGCGCCGATCATGCTGCACTCGATCAGCGACAGGTCGGGCGCGGCCTTCTCGGCCTCGTTGCCCATCAGGCCGCCGTACAACGCGGGCGCCACCTCCATCAGCAGCAGGCTCTGACCGGGCAGCACCATGTTGGCCTGGCGCGTGCGGTCGATCAGCACCGCGTGCTGGTCGGTGATGTCCTCGATGATGTCCGAGTACAGCAGCTGCGGCTTGAGCTGCTCGTCGGCCTTCGCGCCCAGCCCGTCGAGGATGGCCGCGCGCGCGCGCTCCAGCGCCGCTGCGTCGCGGCTGTGCAGCTCGAGCACGCCGAACTGGCGCTCGACGGCCAGGATGCCCGGTTCGAGACCGGGCTCCTGCTTCAGCGCCCTGTCGACGATGCGCTGGATCGCCAGGCCCGGCGCGATCTCGACCAGCAGCGAGTGCATGCCCTGCATCGCCACATAGCCGCGCGCACCGACGGGCGAGCTCATCCATGACGCGAACTGGCGCTGCAGGTCGGTCAGCGTCAGGCAGACACGCAACTCGGCCGCCGGTCGGGCCGCCGGTGCCTTGGGGGAGGTGGCCATGCCGGTGCCTTGCGCTTACTTGCCGTCGAAGGCCTTGACCACATCGGTGTGCGGGCGCGGGATGACGTGCACGGACACCACTTCGCCGACCGCGCGGGCGGCCTCGGCTCCGGCATCGGCGGCGGCCTTGACGGCGCCGACATCGCCGGTGACGGTGATGGCGACGAGGCCGCCGCCGACTTCCTTGCGGCCGGCGAGCGTGACGTTGGCGGCCTTGACCATGGCGTCGGCCGCGGCATAGGCGGCGACGTAGCCTCTTGTTTCGATCATTCCGATGGCTTGGGACATGGGGTGCTCCGTTCAGGTGGGTGCGGGTGGAAGGTGGCGGCGGGCCGCCGTACGGGGAAACGGTAATCAGGCTGGGTGGCGGCGGCGCCTCATTTAGGTAGCGTCGGCGGGCTGCCTTCGTCGAGGGAGCCGATGATCAAGGCGTCCACCACCACGCGCTGCTGCGCCGGCAGGAACCACCAGGCGGCAGGGGCGCCGATGGTGATCAGCACGCGCTCGCCTTCGCCGCAGCCCATCGGGTCGTAGCAGACGATCACGTCCTTGGGATGGTCGAGCTGGACCTCGATCAACGCACCCGCAGGCAGCTCGGGCAGGCGCTTGCTCGCCCACAGGCGGCCGACGACGGTTCCGGTCTTCATGTCTCAGGACTCCTTCAGGGTGTGCACGGTGATGCCGCGCTGGCGCAGCGCGTCGCGCGCCAGCGGCGTGAGCACGGCACGCGGTGCCACGCCGGCAACGCGGCAGCCGGCGGGCAGCGCCTTGACATCGCGTTCGGTGATGACACCGCGCAACAACGGCGTAACAGTCGCGGGCACGGGCGCAGGCGAGGCATCGCCGCCGGCACAGCCGCAGGGTTCGCCGCGCGCGCACGCCTCGCAGCAGGCCGCTGCAGCGGGCGCCGCAGGGCCGGCCGCCGCGGCCGCGGCATCGATGCACAGTTCGAAGCGCAACAGGCCGGCCGCGCAAGCCTGGGCCAGCGCCGGGCTTGAGGCCACGCGGCGCAGCAGTTCGCCCAGCACCTTCAGGTCGTCGGGGTGGGACAGCTTGAGCGGCACCACGACACCCGCCGAGGCCGGTGACCCGGGCGCCGACGGCCGATGACGAGCGAGCATCTCGCGCACCTGCACGCGAAAGGCCTCGGTGTTCATGCGCGGCCCCCCGCAAAGTCGCGCAGCGTGGCTTCGGCCACCTCGGCCGCGGTGCGCACATCGGCCTCGCTGCCGGCCAGGTACAGGCGACCCGCTGCGCCCATGAAGCGGCAGTCCACCAGCTTCACGTTGGCGCTCTTCTCGGCCTCGTTGGCCGCCAGCAGCGCGTACGACGACGAGGTCATCTCCATGATGTAGAGCGACTCGCCGGGCAGCAGCATGTTGCCGGACTTGCTGCGGTTGACCAAGAAGGCGTGGTAGCCGTCGACCCGGTCGACGATCTTGGACGCGAGGATCTCCGGCTTCACCGCCGCGGCCGGCGTCGTGCCGATGGCTTCCAGCACGGCGGCGCCGGCCGACTGCACCGATGCCGCGTACTTCGAGTGGAACTCGAGGTAGCCGAACTGGCGCTCGACCACCAGGTTGCCGGGCTTGACGTCGTCGTGCTTGAGCGCGATGTCGGTCAGCCATTCGATGTCCATGCCCGGCGCCACCTCGATCACCAGCGCGGCGTCGTTGTGGCGCGGCAGGTAGCCGCGCGCGGTGCTGCCGAGCAGGCACATCAGCTGCGGCTGCAGGCGGTCGAGGAAGATGTAGCTGCGCAGGGTGGGCATCGGTGTTGCCGCGCGCTCAGTGCGCACGCTCCAGTTCTTCGGCCAGCACGCGCAACAGCTCGGCGCCGGGATCAGGCCGGCCGGGCGCGGGCGCTATCGCCACGGCCGGCGCCGGCACGGCGCGGCCATCGCGCGTGCCGAGCCAGCCGCCGGCCAGCGGGAAGGCCACGCGCTTCCAGTTCACCAGCAGTTCGGGGCCGACATTGCTGTCCACCGAGCTGCGCCCGGCAAAACCGGTGCCGATGGTGAAGGTGTGCGCCAAGCCGGTCTCGCCGCCGGTCGAGCCGAGCACGGTGCTGCCGTTGACGACGACGCGGTAGTAGTCGAGCGCCGCGCCCCAGACGATGGCCTGCTCGGCGTCGGCGGTGTGGATGCCGGCGGTGTGGCCGGCCCCGCCGTGGGCCATCATCAGGCGCGCCACGGCGATGGCCTCATTGACGCCGTCGACGACCACGGCCGTCAGGATCGGCGAAAGCTTCTCGCGCAGCAGCGGGTGTCCGGCTTCGGGCCGCTGCAGCGGCACCACCAGCGCCGGGATGTCCTGGCCTGCGGCGATGCCGGCCGCCGCGGCAATCTCGCCCGCCGGGCGGCCCACCACCTTGGCATTGAAGCGGCCGTCCGGCCAGGCATGGGCCTGCAGCCGCGCGGCTTCATCGTCCTTGCAGACATGGGCGCCGCAGGCGCCGAGCGCGTCGCGCAGCTGCTGCGCCACCGGCCGGTCGACGAGCAGCACGCTCGGCGCCGAACAAGGGCTGCCGTGGTCGAAGTTCTTGTCGCTGACCAGCACCGGCGCCAAGGCGGCGATGTCGGCGCTGCGGTCCACGTACACCGGCACATTGCCGGCGCCGACGCCGATGGTCGGGTTGCCCGACGCATAGGCGGCGCGCACCATCGGCGTACCGCCGGTGGCGACAATGAGGTCGCAGCGCGGGTCGCGCATCAGCGCATCCGTCGCCTGCAGGGTCGGGCGCGTCAGCATCTGCACGGTGTCGTCCGGTGCGCCGGCGCGGCGCGCGGCGGCTTCGATCTCGCGCACCACGTCGCCGCAGCATTGCAGCGCGATCGGGTGCGGGCTGAAGACGATGGCGTTGCGAGTCATCAGCGCCATCAACGCCTTGAAGATGATCGTGGCCACCGGTGAAGTCGAGTTCGACAGCCCGACGATGACGCCGGCCGGGCGGCCGATCTCCACCAGGCGCAGCG
>JAHECC010000287.1 GCA_024641965.1 Rubrivivax sp. | reverse complement strand
TCACCGCGGCCGTTCCAGCCGCCGACGAGGATGCCTTGCTCACCCGCCACCTTGGTGCCGAACTGCTCGGCGATGGCGCGCGCATACCAGCGGCCCCAGTTGCGACTGGTCTGCGAAGCGTTCGAGCCGACCACCACCACAGCGTAGTTGGCCTGCTCCGACGCGCTGCTGTTGAAGTGATGCTCGACATAGGCCACGGCCTTGTCGGCATTGGCCTGCTGCTGGCGTTGCAGGTAGTCACCCTTGTAGAACTTGACGCTGTACATGTGCCGCCCTCCCAATCTGCGATGTGCGATCCATTCTGACAGCGCCGCCGCCGGGCCTGCCCGGCAGGCCGTGGGTCGGCGGCACCTGCGCTGCGCCCGCACGCTTGTGATTGTTGTTCAGGCTCCCGGAGCCGAGGCAACGGACTTGACCCCGATGCACAGGCCCGTCATTGCGCTGGACCTTCACCAAGCCAAGATCATCGCCTGCGCCGTTGTCGAACATGGCGACGGGCGGGCGGAAGTCACCAAGCGCGACCGCCACACCTGGCGCAGTGGTCGCTTCAGTTCAGACCCGAAGTGTGGTGGCTGTGGAGAGCACGGGCGTGTACTGGAAGAGCGCGTTGACTCCACAAGCGAACGGCCCTGCGGGGACGACTTTCAGGCCGGATACGGGTCGGCGAAGCCCAGTTCCTTCAGCAGCGCCGACTCGCGCGCCTCCATCGCCGCCGCGTCAGCGGCCGAGGTCTCATGGTCATGACCCTGCGCATGCAGCGTGCCATGCACCAGCAGGTGCGCATAGTGCGCCTGCAGCGCGATGCCCGCCGCCTCGGCTTCTTGCGCCACCACGGGGGCGCACAAGACCAGGTCGGCCTGGACCAGCGGCTGGCGGGCATAGTCGAAGGTCAGCACGTTGGTGGCGTAGTCCTTGCCGCGGTAGTGACGATTCAACGAGCGCGCTTCGGCCTCGCCGACGATGCGCACGGTGATCTGTGCCGGCGCCTCGAGTGCCGCGCGGATCCAGCGCGCAACACGATGCCGTGGCAATTGCGCCCTGTGCCGCGAATCGGGCATCTGCAACGACAGGTTCAATGCCGGCCGGACCAACGGCCGCACCATCAGTTGCCTTCGCTGCGCAAGCGCGCCGCGGCGTAGGCCTCGACGATGCGCGCCACCAGGGGGTGGCGCACGACATCCGCGGCATTGAACTCGGTGAAGGCCACGCCTTCGACGCCGGCCAGCACGCTTCGGGCCTCGACCAGGCCGCTGACGCGCCCCTTGGGCAGATCAATCTGGCTGACATCGCCGGTGACCACGCAGCGCGAGCCGAAGCCGATGCGCGTAAGGAACATCTTCATCTGCTCGGAGGTGGTGTTCTGCGCTTCGTCGAGGATGACGAAGGCATGGTTCAGCGTGCGCCCGCGCATGAAGGCCAATGGCGCGACTTCGAGCAAGCCCTTGTCGAAGGCCCGCGTGACCCGCTCCAGCCCCATCAGGTCGTACAGCGCGTCGTACAGCGGGCGCAGGTAGGGGTCCACCTTCTGCGCCATGTCGCCAGGCAGGAAACCCAGCCGCTCGCCGGCTTCGACCGCCGGGCGCGTGAGCACGATGCGCTGCACCGTGCTGCGCTCCAACGCATCCACGGCACAGGCCACGGCGAGGAAGGTCTTGCCGGTGCCCGCCGGGCCGATGCCGAAACACATGTCGTGCGACAGCATCTGGCGCAGGTACTGCGTCTGGTTCGGCGTGCGGCCGGCCAGGTCGCTGCGGCGGGTGTGCAGCACGATGCGTGGTTCGTCCGCTTCGGCCGCCCCCTTCGGCTGGCGCAGAACCAACTGCAGCGTCTGCGCATCCAGCGGCTGCGTCGCGTCCCGGTACAGCGATTGAAGCAGCATCAGTGCCGCCTCGGCCGCCTCGCGCTGGCCCTCGATGCGAAAGGCCTCCTGCCGGTGCGTGATGCGCACACCGAGCGCAGTTTCGATGGCACGCAGGTTCTCGTCGAGCGCGCCACAAAGATGGGCCAGGCGCGGATTGTCGGTCGGCGAGAAGACATGTCGAAGGATCATCGGGGCCGCACGGAAGCGGAACAAGCGCACATTGTCGCCGCCGTGCTGCCACGGGGCCATCCTGCACAATCGTCGCCGACATGCCGAGCCTTCGCCATCCGCCTGCCGCCAGGCCGCCCGCTCACCGGTTTCGTGGCGCGAATGGGTGGCGCTGCTGGCCGCTGATCGCCTGCCTGGCGATGCTGTGCGCAGGGGTCGCGCCGGCGTGGGCACAGACCCTGACCATCCACTCGGCGCAGGCGGTGGTTTCGGACAGCGCGAGCTTCCCCGGCGATGTGCCGGCCCCGGTGGTCGAGCTGCCGGACGAATGGGCGAACAGTCGCCCCGGCAGCAGCGGACCGGTGTGGTACCGGCTGAGCTTCTCGGCGCCGGAGCTGCGGCAGCAAGGCGATCTGCTGGCGTTGTACATCGCCCATGTCTGCACCAACGTAGAGGTCTACCTCAACGGTCAGCTGGTGCACAGCGGCGGCCGCATGAGTGAGCCGGTGACGCGCAACTGCGATCACCCACAACTGGTCAGCCTGCCTGCGGCGCTGATCGCGCCGGGGCTGAACGCGCTGGACCTGAAGGTGGTGGGTCATGCGCTGCCTCGCGTGGCCTCGAGCCACCGCGCCGGCGGCCTGTCGGCGCTGGAGATCGGCCCCAAGTCGGTGCTGGAACCGAAATACGCGCGGCAGGTCGCCCTCAACGTCGCCGCGCCCCAGGCTATCAGCGCGACGCTGCTGCTGATGGGCAGTTTCATGTTCGTGCTCGGCTGGATCAACCGGCGTGACAGCCACCTCGCGTACTTCGGCGCGTTGTCGGTTGGTTGGGCCCTTGTCGAAGCGCGGTTGTGGTGGCGCGACCTGCCCTTCGACAACCACACCACCGAGCTGATCATCTGCGCCCTGCTGCCCTTTCTCACACTGGCGAGCGTGCAGTTCCTGCTGCGCTACGCGCAGTACCGCAGCCGCTGGCTCGACATCGCCCTGCCCGTGCAGTGCGTGCTCATGCCGCTGACGTTGCTGCTCGCCGGACCGCAGCGGCTGTATGCGATGGCCAGCTTCTGGTACGTGCTGCTGGCCTTGCAGACGCTGGCCGCTGCCGTGTTCTACCTGCGCACGCAGTTCCACCACCGGCGCCAGGCGTTCTGGCCCATGGCCTTGCTGCTGTGCATCGCGACGCTGGCGCTGGGCGTCGAATACGTGGCGCAGAAATTCGGCATCCGATCGATGGCCACGCAGCTGGCGCAGTTGGCGACGCCATTGATGATGGTGCTGGTCGGCTTGCGCCTGCTGCAGCAGCAGGGCCGCGCGCTGGAGGCCGCCGAGGAAAGCAAGGTGCACCTGGAGGCACGCATCCACGAGGCCACCGCCGAGATCGAACGCAACTTCACGCAGCTGGCCGAACTGCGCGTCGAGAAGGTCACCGAACGCGAGCGCAAGCGCATCGCCGCCGACCTGCACGACGACCTCGGCGCCAAGCTGCTGACGATCGTGCACACCAGCGAATCGGAGCGCATCTCCACGCTGGCGCGCGAGGCGCTGGAGGAGATGCGGCTTTCGGTGCGCGGGCTCACGGGCAAGCCGGTGCGGCTGATCGATGCGCTGGGCGACTGGCGGGCCGAGGTCATCTCGCGGCTCAGCCAGGCCGGCATCGAGGCCGACTGGAGCACGCCGGCCGACGAGCTGCCGCAGACACTGTCGGCGCGCGCCTTCGTGCAGACCACGCGCATCCTGCGCGAGGCGGTCAGCAACGTCATCAAGCACAGCGGCGCCACGCATTGTTCGCTCCGGTGCCGGCTCGTCGAAGGCGACATGCAACTGGTGGTGCAGGACAACGGCGAAGGCATTCCGCTGGAGCTCGACGGCCACCTCGATCGCGGCCACGGCATGGCCAGCATGAAGCACCGCGCCAAGCAGTTGCAGGGTCAGTGCCTGGTCGAGTCCGGCCCAGGCTACGGTACCGTGATACGCCTCACGCTTCCGCTGAATCGCGCCACCGAGATGGGTTGAGCCGCTGCTAGCATGGATTTCCCTGATTGGCGGAGC
>JAHECC010000286.1 GCA_024641965.1 Rubrivivax sp. | reverse complement strand
GGTCATGAGGTGTTGCGCCGGCTGCGTGCCGAGGACACTCGCGCCACGCTGGTGGCGCTGTCGGCCAACGCCCTGCCCGACGAGCGTGCACGCGCGCTGGCTTCCGGTTTCGACGACTTCTGGACCAAACCGCTGGACTTCAAACAACTCATGGCCGGCATCGACCGGTTGACCTCGAAGGAGATGAAACATGGATGAACGTATTCGCGTGACCCTCGACCGTGGCGTGGCCGATGTGCGCCTGGTGCGTGGCGACAAGATGAACGCGCTGGACGACGCGATGTTCGAGGCGCTGCGCCGCACCGGTGACGAGTTGAAAGGCCAGCGCGGGCTGCGCGCCGTGGTCCTGTCCGGCGAGGGCCGCGCCTTCTGCGCTGGGCTGGACACCGCCAACTTCGGCAAGATGGCCTCGGGACAGCGTGGCGGCGAGCGGCTGCTGCAGGGCGAGCGCAGCGCCAGCGGCGCGAACCCCTCGCAGCATGCGGTGATGGTGTGGCGCGACATGCCGGTGCCGGTGATCGCCGCGGTGCACGGCGCGGCCTACGGCGGCGGTTTCCAGCTGATGCTGGGCGCCGACATGCGCTTCATGCATGCCGACACCCGGCTGTCGATCATGGAGATCAACTGGGGGCTGGTGCCGGACATGTCCGGCATCGCGCTGCTGCGCGGCCTGCTGCGCGACGACGTGGTGCGCGAGCTGACCTACACCGGGCGCGTGTTCTCGGGCGCCGAGGCGCACCAGCTCGGGCTGGCGACGCGGCTTTGCGACGACCCGCATGCCGACGCACTGGCGCTGGCGCACGAGATCGCTGCGCGGCCGCCGCAAGCCATGCGCGCGGCCAAGCGCCTGCTCGATCTGGCCGTCGATGCCGACACGAAGACCATTCTGCTCGCCGAGAGCCGGGAGCAGGCGGCGCTGATTGGCGCGCCGGAGCAGGTCGAAGCGGTGACGGCACGTCTACAAAAGCGAGCGGCGCGCTTCGATGACTAAAGGCTGAGCGCGACGTCGTGTGCCCAGACTTGACCCCTGGGTTGCCTTGCCCGATGCTGCCGGGCCACGCCAATGATTTCGACATGAGCGAAGAACGCGCGCTGCTGCTCACCGACCTGGTGGACAGCACCCAACTGGCTGCATCGATCGGCGATGCGGCCGCTGCCGCGTTGAACGCGTCACACGACCGCGTCGCGCGCGACCTGCTGCGCCGCTGCAAGGGCCGCGAGATCGACAAGACCGACGGCATGCTGATGCTCTTCGAGCGGGCCAGCGATGCCGGTGCCTATGCGCTGGCCTATCACGCCGCGCTGGCGGCGCAGCCGGTGCCGATGAAGGCGCGTGTCGGGCTGCATGTGGGGCCGGTGATTCTGCGCGCCAACTCGCCCGAGGACGTGGCACACGGCGCCAAGCCGCTGGAAGTGGAGGGCATCGCCAAGCCGGTGGCGGCACGCATCATGTCGCTGGCGCTGGGCGGGCAGACATTGCTCAGTGCCGAGGCGCGCGCCGCATTGGGCGATACGGTGCTGCACGTGCAGTCGCACGGGCACTGGCGCATCAAGGGCATCGCCGAGCCGGTGGAACTGTTCGAACTGGGTGACGACACGGCGCCATTCACGCCGCCGCCGGATTCGGCCAAGGTCTATCGCGTGGTGCGTGGCGACGAATTCTGGCTGCCATTGCGCGACGTGCGGCACAACCTGCCTGCCGAGCGTGACTCGTTCGTCGGACGGCGCGACGCGCTCACTGAGCTTGCACGCCGATTCGAACGAGGGGCGCGTATGGTGTCGGTGCTCGGTATCGGTGGTACCGGCAAGACTCGATTGGCCACGCGCTTTGGCCGGACCTGGCTCGGCGACTATCCGGGCGGTGTGTGGTTTTGCGATCTGTCGTCGGCACGCGATGCCGACGGCATCGCGCAGATCGTCGCGCGGGCGCTGGACGTACCGCTGGGAACGGACGATCCTGTGGGCCAACTGAGTCAAGCACTTGCCGGACGGCGCGAGTGCCTGTTGATCCTCGACAACTTCGAGCAGGTTGCGCGTCATGCAGCTCAGACCGTGGGCTGCTGGCTGGACGCCGCGCCTGAGGTGCGAATCCTGGTCACGACCCGCGAAGTGCTGGGCTTGTCCGGCGAGGAGACCCTGGCGCTGCCACCTCTATCGGATGAAGACGCAGTGGGGCTCTTCCTGCGTCGCGCGGCTGCGGCGAAGACGGGGTACCAGTTGAGCGACGCGGACCGGATCGCGATCGATCGACTCGTCAAGCTGCTCGACGGCTTGCCGCTGGCCATCGAGCTGGCCGCTGCACGGACGCGCGTGATGTCACCAGTCGCGATGCTGCCGCGCATGGGCGAGCGCTTCAAGCTGCTTGCGTCGCAAGGGGGGCGGCACGACCGGCAGGCCACGCTTCGTGCGACCTTCGACTGGTCGTGGGACCTTCTGGAGGACGTCGAACGCGCTGCGTTGGCGCAGCTGTCGGTGTTCGAAGGAGGCTTCACGCTCGAGGCGGCAGAAGCCGTACTGGACCTGTCGGCCAGCGGTGGACGTGAATGGCTCGTCGACGTCGTACACGCTTTGGCCGACAAGTCGTTCCTGCACTTCGCTGGGCCGGACCGGCTCGACCTGCTGTCTAGCGTCCAGGCCTATGCCTCGGAACACCTGGGGTCCGAGGGACGCTACTCCGACAGCGGCGAGGCCGCCAGGCAATCGGCGCAGGCGCGGCACTACGCCTGGTTCGCCGCCCTGGGGCCGGCGCGCGCTGTCGAGCAAGCCTGTATTGAACTACCCAATCTTGTAATCGCCTGCCGGCGGGCGGTGCGCGCAGGCGCTGCATCCATGGCAGTTGGTGCCCTGGTGGGAGCCTGGGCTGCGCTGAGCCGGTTTGGCCCATTCAGTACCGGTGTGGAGTTGGCCGAAGCCGTCTGCGCACTCGACCAACTCGACGAGGAAGGCGCCGCCCGGGCGCATGCTGTGCACGGCCGGGCGCTGGATTCTCTGGGCCGCCCGGAGCCGGCCCGCCAGCAGTATGAGCTGGCGCTGAGGCATGCGCGGGCTTGCGGCGACCGCGCTTGCCAGTCGAACATGATGACCCGCCTGGCGCTGCTGAGCTCGAGCGACGGGCATATGGCGCAGGCGCGGGCCGATCTCGATGCTGCGTTGGCCTTCGCCGTGGATGTTGACGATACCGATGCTCAATGCGCCGCCTTGACCGGCTTGGCCAATGTTGAGATCGATCAAGGTCGCCTGGAGGCTGCCAGGGTCAGGTATGAGCAGGCGTTGTCCCGGGCGCGCGATGCTGCTGACGATTGGTGGCAATGCTCGCTGCTTGGGGGCCTCAGCATGGTCCATGCCAACGCAGGTCGCCTCGGGGAAGCCCGTGACTGCCTCGATCGAGCCCTTGAGCTGGCGCGTAAGCTCGGCGACCGACAGCGCGAATGCACTCAGCTGTGCAATCTCGGGATGCTCCACCTCGTGCAGCGGCAGACTGAACAGGCCATCTGGCGGTCGGAGGAAGCGCTACGCGTCGCGCGCGATCTGGGGCACAGGGAGCTGGAAGGCATCATTCAGTGCAACCTTGCGCTCGGCCTGATCGAAGTCGACCGCCTGCCGGAGGCCATGACAAATCTTGAGGCGGCATTGAAGACCATGCGCGAACTCAGCCAGCGGCGCTACGAGGGACAGATTTTGGGGTACCTCGGTCGGGCGCTTTCAAAGCAGGGTCAGTTCGATGTCGCGCGCCGCAGCTTCGACGACGGCCAGTCGCTGTTGAGGGAGTGCATGGACCCGTTGAGTCTGGGAATCCTGCTCTGCGACCGTGCCTGGTGCGAATGGAGTGCAGGGTGCGTGGATGCCTGCCTTGCTGCCTTGGGCGAGGCCAAAGCGATCGCAGCCTCCGCCTCGGTAGGTCCCGATTCCGAACTTGGACAGGCGGTTGCCTTGGTCGAGGCCCTCGTTTCAGGGGCACCGACCAGCCGTCCTATCGCTACTTAGGCTTGGCCCATGGATCGAGCACCAGTTCCGCGGGTCCCGAGCCTCCGACCCGCACCAGTTTGACGACATAGAAGTAGCAAAGGTTCTTCGAAAGGTGGGGGTTGCCCGTCA
>JAHECC010000089.1 GCA_024641965.1 Rubrivivax sp. | reverse complement strand
GTTCGAGCTTTTCGAGGGCCAGTCCTGCCAGCAGCGCAGGATCCGCCAGGAACCGGCACTGCTCGCTTTCGAACAAGTCGCGTTTTGCAGCACCGCTCGCGGCCTCGTAGGCTTCGACGCCGTCAAATCTTCACGGGGGCGACCGCGAGATGGGCATACGCGCTTCGGCGCCGACGCTATCACGCGCGCCATCAACCTGAAGCCTGACAGCCAACGGCCCTGGGGTTTACCGAGCGGGAGAAGTGGATCAAACTGCCGACGCCACCCGCATCCCAACAACGTCGATGGCATCGCACGGTTGCGGATCCAAGCCCACTATGGTCTACGTCCACGAAGCAAGGAGGTCACGATGAGCCCGATCAGTCGGCGAGCGTTCTTCACAGGAACCACCCGCGCCGCTCTCGGTATGGCCGCCACCTCAAATGCGTGGGTGCTGCAGGGGTGCGGCGGCTCCGGAACCAACTGGGGGAGCCTGGCAGCGCAGCTCGATGGCCAGCTCTTGCTCCCGAGCAACCCGCTCTACCCAGCCACGGGTTTGTCCGAGAACACGGTCTCCGCCGCCATCCGCCCCGCCGCGATCGCTCTGTGTGCCAACGCCCGAGACGTACAGACCTGCGTCGTATGGGCTCAGGACAACGGCATGCCGTTGGTCGCTCAGTCGGGCGCACACAGCTATGGCGGCTATTCGACCACCAGGGGGCTCCTGATCAGCGTTCGTCCCATCAACGCGGTGCGTTTCGACCCGCAAAACGAGATCGCCACCATCGGCTCCGGGATGCAACTCGGCACTCTCTACGACACGTTGTTCAGTCAGGGCTTCTTCGTTCCGGCCGGACGCTGCACCAGCGTCGGCATCGCCGGGTTCGTACTCGGTGGCGGGTTCGGTTTCGAAACGCGCCGTTTCGGCGTCACTTGCGATCTCATGATGGAGACCGAGATCGTCACGGCGGACGGTCGGCTGCTGGTCTGTAACGAGGCACAGAACGCCGATCTGTTCTGGGCGTGCCGCGGCGGCGGCGGTGGCAATTTCGGTATCAATACCTCCTTCACCATGCGGGCGCTGCCGATCGTGGCGACGACCTACGGCAAGGTGGTGTGGTCCTTCGATGACGTGGAGGCTGTCTGGACCGAGCTGCAAACGATTGCGATCACCGCTCCGGATGCGATGGGGATGCGCAATGGCATTGCGCGTTCGCGCACTTCTGTGGGGGCCTCCTCGACGGACACGGTCAGCGCGCTGTTTATCTATTTCGGTCCGGAGGATGAGGCACGCGACATACTGGCTCCTGCGCTCAACGCCGCGCCCCCGACCGAGATCACGATCGCCACGGGGTCGATTGCCGACGCCACCGGCTTCGTGGCGGAGGAATCGTCGCCCAACGGCTTCCTGGCGAAGTCCGCCTACGCCGAGGTGCCGTTTCCGGCAGCGGGTATCAGCGCAATCCTGGACTTGTTCAGCCGCTGGCCGGCCTCGTCTCGGGCGGGCGTCTTCGATTTGCACACGGTCGGCGGTGTGTCCAACACGATCAGCCGGACGGCGACGGCCTATGTTCACCGCGGCGCACAGGCCTGCTTCGAGTACGAAGCGGATTGGTTCGACGACGCCACACCGCAGCAGATCGAAGAAAGCATCGCCTGGGTGGAAGCGCTCGGCGATGCCGTTCGGCCCTATTTCAACGGCGAGGCCTACCAGAACTTCATCGATCCGACCCTCATCGACTGGCAGCAGGCCTACTACGCCGAGAACTTCGCCCGCCTGGTCGAGGTCAAGCGCACGCACGATCCCGGGAACGTCTTCCACTTTCCGCAAAGCATCCCAGTCGAAGCGTAGGACGGACGCGAACGCTGGCGCGACGACCAGTCGACTTGGCGTGCCGAGACTGCTTCGAGCCTGACGATGCGCTGTCTCGAAGGACACCATCGCCCAACTGACCCCTGGAGGCGCGCCCATCGACAGCGGGCCGATCCGCTGGCACGTCGACGGCTACTCGCTGGTGCGGTCGCATTCCGACCCGGCGCTCGGCAACAAGCGCAGCGACCAACTGAATCGTCGCAACGGTCACTGGGCCGTTGTCCGACGGCGATTGGCTGCGGGACATCGTCGAACGGCTACTTCGGAGAAGTCGGCGCCGCGAGCTTGCGTTTGCCACAGTCAGGTGTACCTTGCCCTGTTCACGTCAGCGTGCGGTTCGATTTGACCCATAGGAGCCGTAGACGGGCTCAAACAGGAACCCTGGAAGCAGCCACTCGATGGAGTAGCAATGAAATCTCTTGGTTGGATAGGAACCCGTGCCGCGACTGTTCCCGTCGACATACATCAAGAAACGAGGCAAGAACATGTCCAGTGAACCGATCGAGACCGACCATCTGGTTGTCGGCGCCGACGCCACCGCCATGGCGTTCACCGCCTTGTCGCTGCCATGGCCACTGCCGGTGGCGCCGAGCGATCCGTAGAGGTCCCAGCATACGCGCGCGGTGTGCGCCAGTACGCCGTCGTGCTGCAGGCGCAGCGCGACCAGACGCGCCGTGCGCATCGGTCCGGCGGCGTGGTTGCTGCTCGGGCCGATGCCGAACTTGAACAGGTCGAAAACGGATACCGCCATGACGCCTTCTGCTGCCCCATTTTGCGAGATGAGGCCCAGCGGCGCGCAGTGTCCACATGCCTGCGGGGTTGAACGCCAGGCGCTTTGGCCTTAGGGTGCCGGTCCGTCCATCCGTAACCCCGAGGTATGTTCGTCAAGGTGCAACCCATGAAATGCAGTCGCCGTCGCTTCGTGAAGTCCACCTCGCTCGGCCTGGGCGCGTCGTTCCTGGGCGTGGCCCCGCTGGCGCATGGTGGGATCTCGATCGGGCCGGGCGGCCCACAGTTGCAGGGGATCGTGCGTTCGGGCAACGGCGTACAGGCCATGCCGTTGCCCGGCGCCCAGGTCAGCCTGTACGCGGCCGGTGCCGGCGAGCCGCGCCTGCTCGCGCGCACGACAACCGACGGCTCGGGGCGCTTTCAACTCCGCAGTGCGCCGTCCGGGCGAGGATCGAAGGGGGTGTTCTATGCCACCGCGGATCTCGCGGGCGGGTTGCAACTGCTGTGCGTGATCGGGCCGAGCCTGCCGACTTCAATCACCATCAACGAGTTGACCACGGTGGCGGCCGGTTTCGCGTTTGCGCAATTCGCCATCTCGGGAGTGCTGGCGGGCGATGATTTCGGCCTGGGCATCGCCGCCGGGATGAGTGAGAACTTGGTCGCGGCGTCCAGCGGTGAATCGTCCACGGTGATCGCGTCGTCGCCGAACGGCGACGAGACCAACTCATGGCGTTCGACCGGGTCGCTGGCCAACCTGCTGGCCGGGCTGGTGCGGCACGGCGGGGTCGGGCTGCAGTTGTTCTATGCGCTGACCACGCCACCGGGCGGCAGCGCGCCGACGAACCTGCTGCAGGCGCTGTCGAACCTGTGCCGCTTTCCGCAGCAGAACGTGGCACCGCTCTTCGACCTGACGCTTCAGGCCGCCGTCTACGCCCCGGCCCTGGTGCGCATGCCCGATGCCTGGACGCTCGTGGTCAAGGTCAACAACACCGGCGACGACCGCTTCCTGTTCGGCGGGCCGGGCAACATCGCCTTCGACGCGGACGGCTACGCATGGATCACCAACAACGTGGTGCAGGGCACCGGTGCGTCCTCCCGCTTCGGCGTGGTGCTGCAGCCCGATGGTCGGCCGGCGGACGGCACGCGCGGACAACCGAAATCGCCGCTGCTCGGCGGCGGACTGCTCGGCGGCGGCTACGGCGTCGGCATCGCGCGAAGCGGGCAGGTCTGGTTCGGGAACTTCGGCTGGGGCCTGCCGCGCAACTGGCCGTCGGAGGACGGCAATGGCAGCGTCTCGCTGTTCACGCGCACCGGAAAACCGATCTCGGGGCCGCTCGGCTTTCAGGGTGGGCCGGTGCGTGCGCAGGCCGTGGTGCCCGACAAACTCGGCAACATCTGGATCGCCAGCTTCGGCAACGACCGCATCTACGTGTTCCTGCAAGGCAATCCGCAGCGCGCGATCTACTTCCAGCAGCCGAATCGCAGCGGGCCGTTCGACATCGAGATCGCCGCAGACGGCACTGCCTGGGTCAGCAACAGTGGCGGGCTGCAGGCGAGCGGGCAGGGCAGCATCGCGCGCTACGCCTTGCAGGGTGAACAGCTTCGCCAGATCTTCTTTACCGAGCTGGGCAACTCCAACAAGGCGCTGGTGCTGGACGCGCAGGGGCACGCCTGGCTGGCCTCGGGAGGCGACGATCTCGTGTATCGGGTGAACGACCGGGGCCAGAAGGTCGGCGAATACGTGCAGGGCGGCATCGAGAACCGCGGCGGCATGAATGCGCCCTGGGGCATCACGGTGGACGGCGACGACAACATCTGGGTCGGCAATTTCGGTCCGGAGCAAGTGACGAGCAACTTCACCGAGTCCAACATCACCAAGCTGGCCGGGAGCAACCGCGCCACGCGGCCGCCCGGGCTGGGCACCGGGGATCCGATCTCGCCCCGCACCGGCTACACCTTGCCATCGGCGGGGGCGCAGGTGCGGCTGCGCAATGGCGAACCGCTGTACGGCCCCAATGCGCCGCCCAGTTACACGCCGCTGATGCGCATCACCAGCCTGGCCATCGACCGCGCCGGCAACATTTGGGCGACGAACAACTGGAAGCCTGCCTTCGCCGTCGATCTGTTCAATTCCGGCGGCGACGGCATCTGCATCTTCGTCGGCATGGCCAAGCCGATGGGCATCGGCTGAGGTCTGGGCTCGCGGATCCAGAGGGGCGCGGTTATCTGAACCGCATCGGGATTCGACGAGGCCTGTTGGCTTGATTCAGGCCGGCGTGGCCTAACGGTCTTGGGTTCGATCTTTCTCTCTTCCGGCCCCCAGGAGCCACCGGAGGCTGACCGCTTGGGCCATGCCTTCATGGTTCAACCCTCCCGCGCGCCGCTCTATTGCGCGGAACTCCGCTAGCCAGAGAAGCGGCACGTATCAACTCCGGCGCCAAGCAGCTTGCACAACAGCAGCCGGTCACCAGCGGCGGCTCCTGGCCGGGACCGATGCGGCCGAATAACAACTGCCAGGCCGCCTGGTTTGGATGTCAGCTGACCGGCGTCCAGTTCACCTCAGCGAGCGGTTCGAGTCGACCCCTATGCGTAGATGTCAACTATGGCAAGTTCGATGGCGTACTTCGTCGCAGGGCGCTTCAAGATCTACGCATAGTTTCGCGTCAATGGTTCGCGGCGCGGGGCAACGCCATGTGCCAGATGAGCAAATGCAGGTCAACACTCACAGTGTCGCCGCCGAGGGCGTGGAACTCGGCGGCCTGACCGTCAGTGCCCCGTGGATCTCCTTGCGTGCGCTGGCGCCAGCGGGAGATGAACGAAAACTATGCGCAGCAAAGCCAGGTGTCTCGTTCGCTCGTTCCTCGACGGGACGACAGCCCGGACCGGGAACTCAACATAGTTGCGAACTATGCATAGGGGTCGCTGGAAAGCTTTGCATAGCGACCCATACCCGCCGATCAGTTCATCGAAATGATTGCCGCAAAGCTGTCGTAGCGGACCGCCTCACCAAAGACTGCGACTCAGTCGAGCTGACGAGCAGAAATGCCACGGAAGGAACATTTCGAACAGGCGTACCAGCGCACACAGACTGTCCTGGAGCCATCGACCAGGTCCTACCGCCGTATACGCCCCATAGCTGGACTCGGCGGTTCTAACGCAGCCGTCCAAGCTTACGCATTTGACGAACGGTATGGCGCTCGGGGCGCTCGGCATTCACAGGATTGACAGTGCCATCGCCGATCACATAGCTTCCGGTTTTCGCGGTCGCGGCTATGCGTAGCCCGGTCGAGAGCCCAGCGTCCTGTACGACCCAACTCCCCAGGAGGTCACGATGAGCCAGGATCCGTTTGTCGAACTGAAGCTGCGCCAGCGCGAGATGTGGGCGTCGTTCGGGCCCACCGCGCTGTTCACCACGCCGGTCGCTGGGCACGTCGTCCGCTTCGCGGCAATCGTCGCAGGAGAAACCGTGCTGGACGTCGGCACTGGCACTGGCGTCCTAGCGATCAGCGCCGCGCGCCTGGGGGCGAAAGTTTCTGGGCTCGACCTGACGCCTGAGCTGCTCGAGCAAGCGCGTGAGAACGCTGCCATTGCCCGCATGTCGGACATTGAGTGGAAACAAGGAGATGCGGAGGAACTGCCTTACCCTGACGCATCGTTCGACGTCGTGGCCAGTCAGTTCGGCCATATGTTCGCTCCACGCCCCGAGGTGGTCATGGCCGAGATGCGACGTGTCCTGAAGCCCGGTGGCCGTGTCGTGTTCGCAACTTGGCCGCCCGAACACTTCATCGGCCGCATGTTTGCGTTCGTCGGCCGCAACTCGCCGCCTCCGCCGCCGGGCGCGGCTCCGCCGCCACAATGGGGCAACCCGGCGCTCATTGCCGAACGCCTCGGCGACAAGTTCGGTCTACCGTTCTTCGAGCGCGGGGTCATGAAGTTCTCCGCGCTCAGCATCCCGCACTTCCTTTTGTTCATGGAGCGCTCGGTCGGCCCCATACAAAAGTTGGTCGAAAGCCTGAAAGCCGATCCACCGAAGCTTGGGCAATTCCGTGCCGAATTCGAGGCGCTCGCCGCGCCGTATCACTTCGACAACGTGATGCACCAGGACTATTTGCTAACGCGCGCGCAGGTTGCCTGATAAGTCGCGAGTCATGCCTTTCGGACGGCGTTGGTGCACGGAGGCGAGGCTGACGCGACTGGCCCGGCTCGACGCCCGGCTCGAACCGAGGCCGCGCCGCCATGGCAACTTCTCGGCAGGTCTACACGCTCTCTCGCGAGCGAAGGAAGCGCGCCATGAAAAAGCCCGGCTCCGACACGCTGTTCGTGGGCTCGATCCCAGAGCTCTACGACAAGCTGTTCGTCCCATTGATCTTCCAGCCCTACGCGGATGATCTGGCGCGTCGCGTCGCGGCCCTGGGGCCTTCGCGTGTGCTGGAGACGGCGGCCGGCACCGGTGCGGTGACACGCACGATGGCGCGGGCCTTGCCAGCGCATGTGGAACTGATCGCCACAGACTTGAACCAGTCGATGCTGGACCGCGCTGTCGCTGTCGGCACCAGCCGGCCGGTGCATTGGCAGCAAGCCGACGCGATGCAACTGCCCTTCGGCGACGAGCGCTTCGACGCCGTCGTCTGTCAGTTCGGCGTGATGTTCTTCCCGGACAAGGTGCGCGCGTTCTCGCAAGCGCGGCGCGTGCTACGGCCGGGCGGCGTACTGCTGTTCAATGTCTGGGATCGTATCGAAGAAAACGAGTTGGCGGATCTCGTCACGGCAACGCTGGCCGAGGTCTTTCCCGCCGACCCGCCGCGCTTCATGGCGCGCACGCCGCATGGTTGGTTCGATCAGGCCGCGATGGCGCGCGACCTGGCGGGCGCAGGCTTCAGCGAATCCCCTCGCATCGAGACCGTGACCGAGCGCAGCCGCGCACCGTCGGCGCTGACCGCGGCCATGGCATATTGCCAAGGCACACTCTTGCGCACCGAGATAGAGGCGCGCCAGGGTGCCACGCTGACGCAGGCCACCGCCGCCTGTGAGGCCACGATCGCCAAGCGATTTGGCTCCGGGGAGATCGACACCAAGATTCAAGCGCACGTCGTGAGTGTTCGCCGCTGAGCGCGAGGTGCAAGTGTCCTGCGTGCGATTGGTCCTGCGCTATTGATCCAGCAAGATGAAGTCTTCACGCTGCGTACTTGACGATGGGGTCCTGCAAGTAGGCCCGTCCAAATTGACATTCGTGAACCTGACGTTGGTGATATCCACGGCTTCGCCGTCAGTTTCGTGCATCAGGCCACCTCGCGCATTCGCCATGCGGAGGGCGCCATGCCGACGCACTTCTTGAATGCGCGGCTGAACGCAGCCTCCGATTCGTAGCCGACGGCCTCGGCTATCGCAGCGATCTTCCGCGTGCCGGGCTCGGCGAGCAGACGCGTCGCCAGTTGCATGCGCCATTGCGTCAGGTACTGAATCGGAGGTTGGCCGACGAACTGCGCAAAACGTTCGGCCAGCACCGAACGCGATGTGCCGGCCTGCGCCGCGAGGTCCTCCAATGTCCAGCGCGTGGCCGGTGCGCCGTGAAGCAGCGACAGTGTGCGCGCGACCAGCGGATCGTGCAGGCCGCCTAGCCAGCCGGTATGCACGTCATTCATCGTTTCCAGGTGGCGCCGCACCACCTCGACGAACATCAACTCGGCCAGGCGTAATCGCACGCCCCGGCCGCCGAACGATGGCTCGCGCAACTCGCACAGGGCAAATTCGATCAGGTGGCGCATGCGGTCGCTCGACCGGTTGGCGCCGCGCAAGTGGACCATCGCTGGCAATGCATCGAGCACCGGGTTGCAAGGCCCCAGGTCGCAGCCGAGGAAGCCGCAGATGAACTGCGTCGATTCACCCCCGCTGCTCCCTTCGCTGACGATCGACGGCAATTCACCGGCAGCCATGCTGCGGAAGAACGCCAGCGCCTCCGCGGGACCGTACGCCGCTTCAGCGTCGACCGGATCGGCCAGGTAGTAAGCGTCGCCATGGGGCACCACCAGCACGTCGCCTGTGTCGAAGCGTTCGGACGGCGCATCGCGCAGCCCGGCCCAGCAGCCGCCCTGCGTCACGATGTGGTACGAGATCAGGTGCTGCGAGGCCGGCAGCACCACCCGGCGAAACGCCTCGGTCTTTGGTGCCCACGACATCCATGGCGAATGCGCGTCTACCAGAAACAGCATCGAGCCGGTGAGCCGCACGCAACTCAGCACTGCGGACAAGACGTCGAAGCCGGACGCCTCAACATACGATCCGGACGTTCGATCATGGCCCGGTTTCATGGTTTCGTCGATGCTGTCGGTATCGCGTTGCACCGAAGGAGCATGCCATGAACGAGACCCTTACCGCGCGAACCGAGGGCACCGTGCGTTCTCCGGCTGATGTGTATGACGAACAGTTCGTTCCAGCGCTGTTCCGACATTGGGGACCAGTGCTGTGCGACGCGGCGAACATCATGTCGGGCCAGCGTGTGCTTGACGTTGCATGTGGCACCGGCGCCTTGACCGTTGCGGTGGCCGAGCGCGTCTCGAAAAGCGGTGCGGTGGTCGGGCTCGATGCCAACCCTGAGATGCTGACGGTGGCCCGGCGCAAACATGCGCACATCGAATGGCGCGGCGGCCGCGCCGAGTCGCTGCCCTTCGCCGACGCGAGCTTCGATGCGGTCGTGAGCCAGTTTGGCCTGATGTTCTTCGACGATCGTGTTGCCGCCCTGCGCGAGATGCGGCGCGTGCTGCGGCCCGGCGGCCACCTTGCCGTAGCGGTTTGCGATGCTCTCGAGCGCTCCCCTGGCTACGCTTCGCTCGCGGCGCTGCTCGAGCGGATGTTCGGCAAGCCCGTCGCCGATTCGTTCCGCGCACCGTTCGTACTCGGCGATGCAACGACACTGCGAACGCTATGCACAGACGCGGGCATTGCCGAGGCGAGCGTTGTTCAACGCCAAGGCATCGTGCGCTTCGCGTCGATCGACGCCCTGGTATCTACAGAGCGCGCCTGCGCGTGGACACTCGGTGGCCTGCTCGACGATGGACAGTTCGAGCGCCTTCGGTGTGAGGCACAAAGAACGTTCTTGCCGTTCGTCACTGCTGGCGGTATGGTCGCGTTCGCGATGCCGGCTTTGATGATCACCGCGGCCAAGAGATGAGTGTCCCTGAATGTGCCCTTGGCGATCGATCGGAAGTTGCCGGGAGGGTGAAGTCAACGCTCCATTTACGGCACCCGCGCTTGCGACCACTCGGTGATCGCGCCGTCCATTGTTTACATCAAGGTGCGTTCAGGGTGATCGCGCCGAGGTCTGTGCGCGACGTGGCGAGCTGGCCGGCGTGCCGTCGCGCCGATACAGCGCGTTGGAGATTTCCGTCCTCGCGGAACTGCGCTCCGATCGGGTTGGGCACCAATGAGATATCCGGAAAGGCATTTGCAAACGGCCTCAGTGGTACCGGCGTCGCAGCGCGCACGATCTCACTCGATCACCTTGTCCGCTCGCAGGAGGATCATCGCCGGCACCGTTATGCCGAGTTCACGCGCGGCATTTACATTGACGCTCAACACGAAGCGCGTGGCCTGTCGCACCGGCAGGTCGGCCGGCTTCGCGCCGCGCAAAATCCTGTCGATGTAGTCGGCCGACTGGCGGAATTGATCGGCAAAGTCCTGACCGTAGTCTGCGACCCGTACAAGGTCAGGGTGGACAACGGCCCCGCCACCGACGATGGGCAGTCGTGCACCTTGCAGCTCGAAGCCGATGTCGCCGGCCAGTCTTTGCACCCGGGGGCTTGGAAACAAGACTACACCCCCGACATGCTCGGCCTGCATCCGCCGCACATTTGAGCCCACGCTGGCGGAGTCGGTCACCGGCGCCTGCATCAATGTCAGCCCCTTAGCCTGGGCCGCTTGCTCAGCGTACCTCAGTGCTTCCGCGCTGCCGGGCCCCAAGCGGTCAAACAGAAGAGCGATACGGCGCGCGTTCGGGACCAACTCGTTCAGCAGTTCCACCTGCTTGACAACGACCTCAGCGCCCTGGCCGGTCATGCCGGTTACGTTTGTACCCGGTGCGGCCAGGCTCCTGACCAGCCCGGCGGCGACCGGGTCGATCGACGTCGCCATCACGATAGGGATCGTCCGGGTCTTCGATGCGAGTGTGACAGCCGCCGTTTCCAGACCGTACAGCACGTCGGGATGCCAGCGGATCAATTCGTCCGCCAGCGCCGCAATGCCGTGTGGGTCGCCGCCGGCGAAACGCATCTCGAGCACATAGTGCAGCTGCCGCTGCCAGCCTTTGGCTCGCAGCGCGCCGACGACCACGTCCACCGTTGCCTTCACGCCGAGGTCGTCCGGACCGGCGGCGCCATTGAGCCAGCCTATGCGCCACGGCCGACCGCCGTCAGGCATCGGCAGCGCATCGGCAGCGCGCAACGGCGCCGTGACCAGTACGCCGGCAGTCAACAGCACTTGCCGCCGGGAATTCATTCCAGCACGACGGCGGCGAGAAACTGTGCGCCATGGCAATGCCGATCGCCGCTCACAAGTCGCTCCTTGATACTGCCCCGCCCGAATTCTGTGTGCGAGTCTAGGGCGCGGATGCCTGCTTGCATAGACGGATGCCTGGCGGCCCTTCGGATCGGTGATATGGCCCTTCATATGAAGCGCGTCGATGACGCCAAGATCGAAGTGCTTCCAGGCCGCTCGCAATTCGGACAAGTCAGCGTCGTTCGGCTGAACTATTTCGAGAGCGGTATGCTGCAGCGATGAATGCGCAGCCTTGGTTCGATGGCTTCAAGGCCGGTGATTTCAACGTCAACGGGATCCGATTGCACGCCCGGATCGGCGGGCGTGTAGACGCACCGCCGCTCTTGCTGGTGCATGGCTTCCCGCAGACCCACGCGCTGTGGCACCGCGTTGCGCAGACACTGTCACCGCACTTCCGCCTCGTTCTGCCCGACCTGCGCGGTTACGGCCGCAGCGACAAGCCGCGTGGCCAGGCCGACCATGCAAACTACAGCAAGCGCACGATGGCGGCTGACCTGGCGATGCTGATGCATTCGCTCGGCCACGAACGGTTCGGTGTCGCTGGTCACGACCGTGGCGGGCGTGTTGCGCACCGGTTGGCGCTCGACCATGCCGATGCGGTGGAGAAGCTGTGCGTGATCGACATCGCGCCCACCTTCGACATGTACGCCGCCACCGACATGCGTTTCGCCAGCGCGTACTACCACTGGTTCCACCTGATCCAGCCGCACCCGCTGCCCGAGATGATGATCGGCGGTTGCGCGAAGGACTACCTGCACGCCAAGCTCGGCGGCTGGGGCGCGGCCGGAACGGCGTATATCGAGCCTCAGGCCCTTGCCGAATACGAAGCCTGCTTCTGCACCCCACAAGCCATCCATGGCGCCTGCGAAGACTACCGCGCCGCCGCCGGGATCGATCTCGAGCACGACCAGGCGTCACGCGACGCAGGTGCCCGAGTTGCCTGTGACCTTATGGTCCTGTGGGGCGAACGCGGTGTCGTGCACAAGCTCTTCGACCCGATGGCGCTGTGGCGCGCGCAATGCAGTGGCGCGGTCAGCGGCCGGCTGATGCCAGCCGGGCACTTCATTCCCGAGGAACTGCCAGCCGAAACGGCGGCCGCTTTGCAGGCCTTCTTTGCCGGGTAAGCGCCGGCCAAAGCTGGTTTCTCAAAGGGCCCGAATCCGCATTGCCGCAGCCATGACCCTGGCAACGCCATGAACTACCCGGCGTCGGGGCCTCGAGCGCGTTCATCCGAGCGCACATCCTTGACGCACCGCTGCTGCATCGATCCATGATTTCGCGATCATTCGCGATCGTAAGGCCGGCATTCGGATTCGGACTTCGCCAAGCCGCCTTAATAGCCTGAGGTTGGATGCAACTGACGATTTAATCGTTGGCGCGCCCAGCGCCGCGCCCTAGAGTGTCGCCACGAGAAATTGCAGGGGACATGCTTAATGGAGGCTCGGGTCAGCAGTACAACATTGGCGCGCTCAGTCGGTGCGCAGCCGGCATTGGACGCCGACGGCTTCCTGATCGACACACTGGACTGGTCGCCAGAACTAGCCAAGTCGTTCGCACTAGGCGACGGCATCGATAGCTTAGAGGCGATTCACTGGAAGGTCATCCATCTGGTGCGCGATCGCTATTTCTCGCTCGGCGCACTGCCGGTGATGCGGCTCGTGTGTCGGGCTGCGGGCCTGGACCCGCGCCAGGCGCATCACGTGTTCAGCAGTTGCCGAAGCCTGTGGCGCATCGCTGGCCTGCCCAAGCCGGATGACGAAGTCTCAGCCTACATGAACTGATCTGGCGGTCGCGAGTGAAAGCTGGGCAGTGGTGTGCCCAGCCCGACAGATGCAATCGATGCCGAGTTCGTCATTCCCGATGACGGCTTTGCGACGTAAGCGCGCGGGCATCACATCCCCGCCGCTGAGCGCCAACTATGAGCTGGCGCTTGGCCGCCAGCGATGTGGCAGCAGTTCCTCGATTCGCGCGGCAGGCTGCGTTGGCAGTCTGGTCAGCACGTCTTTGAGGTAGGCGTAGGGTTCGAGCCCGTTGAGCTTGGCCGAATGTAGCAAGCTCATCACGGCTGCAGCGCGTTGGCCAGCGCGAAGCGAGCCGGCGAACAACCAGTTCGATCTTCCGATGGCAATCGGTCTGATTTGGTTTTCGACCCAATTGTTGTCGGCCGGCAGATCGCCGTCGTCGATGAACCGCGTCAGCGCCTGCCAGCGTCTGAGGCTGTAGTCGATGGCCTTGGCCGTGGCCGATCCGTTGGGCACGAGTTGGCGCTGCTGGTGCAGCCACTGATGCAGCGCCTTGGCGACTTCTTCTGACCGTGCCTTGCGTATTCGTCGCCGCTCATCGGGTTGGAGGAATCGGACCTCGCGCTCGATGTCGTACAGCTCTTGGAAGAATTTCAGCGCTCGCTCGCCGACTTGGCTGGCGTGGTTGGCCCACAGTTCGTGGAACTTGCGTCTGGCGTGGGCAAGACATCCAACCTCGGTCACGCCGAGCTCGAAGCAGGCCTTGTAGCCTGAGAAGTCGTCGCACACGAGCTTGCCGCGCCAGCCGTCTTCGCCGGCATTGATGTCCAGCCCGAAGAAGCCGCGCACGTATTGACCGCCGCGGCCCTCGGCGAAGTCGAACACCACTGCCTTGAGTGCGTCGTAGCTGGTGGTGCAGTAGCTCCAGATGTAGGCCTTGTGGGTCTTCTTGTTGCCCGGCTTGAGCATCGCAACAGGCGTCTCGTCGGCGTGCAGCACCGAGCTCTTGAGCATCGCGGCCTTCAGCGCATCCGCCAGCGGCTGCAGTTGCACGCCGCATTGGCCCACCCAGGTGGCCAGCGTCGAGCGTGGGATGGCCAGCCCGGCACGCCCGAAGATGTGCTCCTGGCGATAAAGCGGAAGATGGTCCTGGTACTTGGCCACCAGCACTTGGGCCAGCAAACCCGTGGTGGGGATGCCCTTGTCGATGATGTGCGGGGCCACGGCGGCTTGCACCAGGGTCTCGCATTTGGTGCAGACCCACTTGCCTCTGACGTGGCGTTCCACCGTGAAGACGCCAGGCGCGTAATCCAGCTTCTCGGCCACGTCCTCGCCGATGCGCTTCAACTGGCAGCCACAGCGGCAGGTGATGCTGTCGGGCTCGTGGTGGTGCTCGGTGCGCGGCAGCTCGGCTGGCAGCACAGCACGCTTGGGTTGCTGCTTGTCACCCTTGTCCTTGCTCGGCTCACGCTGCTCGATCTCTTGCGCCAGCGCGGCCAGATCGGTGTCGATCGTCTCTTCGATCAGGCTCTTCTGCTCGGCGTTGAAGGCTTCAGACTTGGCAGCGAACTTCAGCCGCTTCAGGATCGCCATCTCGTGCGTGAGCTTGTCGATGGTGGCTTGCTTGAACGCGAGCTCACGCTCGTTGCGCTCGATGATCGCGCTGCGCTGCGCCACCTCGGCCATCAAGCCCTGTGCCACATGGCGCAGTTGTTCGGGATCCAGGCGGTGAAGGTTCTGGGCGATCACGGATCGTGATCTTGCCTGTCGATGCGTCGCTGCGCATCGGCACATTCGACAATTGAATTGCGCTACAGAACCGTGATGACGCCGGCCTCGCCGATGCGCTGCCAGGGCAGGCCCAGCACCAGGGCGTCGAGCTGGGCATTCGTCATGGCCATCGTGCCTGCGACATCCTTGGGCCAGACGAACTTGCCCTGGTTCAGCCGACGCGCGGCCAGCCACACGCCGATGCCGTCATGCACGAGCACCTTCATGCGGTTGGCGCGGCGATTGGCGAACAGGTAGGCGTGATGCGGTCGGGCAGCACCGAAGACGTTGACCACCTTCGCCAGTGCGGACTCGGTGCCGGCACGCATATCCAGTGGTGCCACGCACAGCCACACGCAATCCACGCGGATCACCGCAGCAACTCGCGTGTCCAGGCCGCGAAGCCGGCGGTGGCTGACGACGGCCAGGTGATCTTCATCGTCACCGCGCCGCGACGCAGTTCGACTTCGATGCCGCCCTCGGCCACAGGCTGCGCAACCGGCTGCGACACGCGGATCGGCACGAACTCCTGCTGCCGCCGCAGCGCGATGGCGCCACTCTCGCGAGCCAGCTTGCGCCAGCCGTGAACGACATTGGTGTTGATGCCGTGCGACATCGCCACCTTCGCAACCGACGCGCCGCGCACGTCGCATTCGGCGATCACTTGCGCCTTGAATTCAACGCTGTAGCGCCGCCGGGTCGTCGTCTTCTCGCTTGTCATCGCGTCCACCTATTCCTACGTGGACGCGATCCTTATCGACGGCTCGCTCAAATTCAAGATGGGTTCGCCGCGCGCTTACTCTACTTTGCGCTGCCCGATAAGCCAATCGCCGGCAGGATGACAGTTCCTATCATCGACCTCGACCAGGCGCTGCGCTACACGGTGCGCTTACCGTTCCCCAAGCCCTGATCCGGGCACGA
>JAHECC010000285.1 GCA_024641965.1 Rubrivivax sp. | reverse complement strand
TGCCTGCTCGGCGACCGCACGCTGGCGGCGCGGTTCGGTGATGTCGATGCGCACGGCCACCAGCCCGCCGTCGCGTGTCGGCCGTTCCACGGTGCGAATCCACAGCCCCTCGCCCGTGCCGTGCGTGGACGGCTCGGTAGCGGAACGCCGCTGGACCCGGCGCAAGGCGATGTAGGCGTCGAGATCCTTGGTCGGCAGCGCCAGGCCGCCGGCGGCATGGTTGGCACGTACCAGATCCTCCCAGTCCATGCCCGGTTTCAGTATCTCTGCCAAACGTGGGTACAGGCGACCGAGTTCACTGTTCGATGTGACCAGTCTGTCCTCGGCGTCCCACAGCTCGAAGCCTGCCGGCAGCGCTTCGACGGCATCCTCGAGTCGCTCGGCGGCCAGCTTCGCGGCCGCGAGAGCCTGTTGCAACTGCTCGGCCTTGTGCACCTGCTCGGTAACCTCGACGCTGAAGCTGAGCAGCTTGCCGTCAGGCAGCCGGTTTTCGATGATGCGACGCCAGTGGCCATCGGCCATCTGGCGCACGTGAGGGCCTTGCGGAGCGGCATGTGCACGAAGGCGCTCCTCGATCCAGGCCTCTTCGCTGCCGGCTGCCTGGGGGACCAGACCGCGCTCGATCGCAGCACGCAGGATCTCTTCGAAACGCCGGCCCGGCACCAGCAGATGCGCCAAGGCCGCGTACAGCTGGCGAAAGCCGGCATTGCACAGCAGCAGCCTGTCGTCGGCATCGAAGACCGCAAGACTGCAGGGCAGGTGCTCGAGCAGGTCCTGCCACGCCAGCGGGTCGCGAAACGCGTCCACGAACGGGCCCGACAACGGCTCCAGCGACTTGTCCATGTGTCAGCGGCAAACTGTTCCGGTGCCCAACGCCGTCACGCCGGTTCGGGCGCTGACAGGCGCCGCGCCTCGACGTAGTAGCGCTTCTCGTGCGCCTCGCCCATCGAGAAGGTCTTGCGCGGGGTGGGCCCGTTCAGCACCACATGGCGCAGCAGATCGCTCTTGCCCAGGGGCGCGAAATGCAGGCCGACGCGGCCTTCAACCGCCGCCAGTGTTTCGAGCACCTCGTCGCCGTGCACATAGTCCAGATCGGCCGCGCCGCCTTGCGCGATGTAGGCATCGATGGCGGGCTGCAGCGAGCCGACCGCCAGCGGCGACGGCGGATCGCTGATTTCCAGCAAGCTGCAGCGTGCACCCGGCCCGATCAAACCCACTGTCTGGCGCGTGCCCGCGCCGGCCGCTGCGGCCGACACCTGGCGACGCATTTCGTCCGCGCTGCCCACGTCCCGGCAGTGCAGGCGCGCGCCGAAGTGCTGCGCCAGCGCCTGGCGTAGATCGCCCGTCACGCCGAACAGCAGGCGGTGGATGGGCGCGACGTGCAACGCCGCGTCGTGGATGTTCAGCACCTCGACCAGCGCATAGCGGCTGGGATGTTGCAGGCCGACGCGGGCCTTGCAACGCTCCCAGATCACCTTGGCAGTGGCCAGCGAGTGATTGCCGTCGCCCATGGCAAACAGCAACGGTGGCGTGCCTGGCGGCACGCCGTAACGATCGGCGAAGGCCTGCGGCTGCGCCAGCGCGTCCAGCGCCCGCGCCGCGGCTTCGCCGCGCGCCGCGTCGACGGCGTAGCCCGCCACCTGTCCACCGCCGAGCATCAGTTCGGTCCGATACAGCGGCTTCAGCGCCTCGCGCTGTGCCGCCACGGCTTCGATCACCGTGCCCTGCGGGTCGTCGATCAGTACCAGGATGTGCGGCAATTCAAGCGCGGCGCCACTGCGCACCGCGATGCGCGGCGCCAGCCGTTCGACGATGGTGCCTTCGGTCGGGCGGATGAGGCTGGTGGAGGCTGCGTCGAAGTCGTAGTGTTCCAGGTCCAGTTCCAGCATCAACCCGCGGCGCACGCGGGCGTCGATGCGCCGTTCGACGAGGATCGCGCCGTCGTGGTCCTGCAGCAGGCCGTCGGCCAGGTAGCGGCGCATCGTCTGCTGGATGCGCTCGATGCGCTGTTCGCCGTCGGCGGCGCCGAGGTAGGCCTCGGGCAGGATCAGCTTCAGGCTCGACGGCGCATCGCCCACTTGGTGGGCCACCTGCTGCCAGTAGTCCGGTTGCGCGGTGTGCTGGTCGCAGGCGATGACCGCCCACTTCGCCAGGTCGATGTCCGGCCGCGGCAGGCAGATGTGCGGCAGGCGGAAGCCCAGGTGTTCACTCATGTCGCAGCGCGTGGATGTGCAGGTGGCCGATGGTAGCGGGGTGCCTCGCATAATCGTCCACCCCTCCACGACTGCCGCCAAAAGCGCAGGAGATCGCATTGGACAAGAACAGCTCGACGCACCGCCGATCGATCCTCATCACCGGCGCGGCGTCGGGCATCGGCCTGGCGACGGCGCGGCACTTCGCTGCCCAGGGCTGGTTTATCGGCTGCCTGGACCGCAACGCCGAGTCGCTGAACGGTCTCGAAGCCGAACTGGGCCCGGGCCACGGGATGTGCAGAGCAGCGGACGTGACCGATCGCCGTGCGCTGGCCGATGCCGTGGCGGCCTTCGGCCAGGCCACCGGGGGCAAGCTCGACCTGCTTTTCAACAACGCCGGCATCGACGCCAAGGGCAGCTTCGCGACCATGCCCTGGGAGCAGATCGAGCGCCTCGTCAACGTCAACCTGCTCGGCGGCATGGCCACGATCCGCGCCGCACTGCCGCTGCTGCAGTCCGCGCCGGGATCGCTGTGCCTGAGCACCGCGTCGGCGTCGGCGATCTTCGGCACCGCCAACCTGGCGGTGTACTCGGCGACCAAACATGCGATGAAGGGCTTGACCGAGGCGCTGGCGGTGGAGTTCGCCGCCCTCGGCGTGCGCGCTGCGGACCTGCTGCCCGGCATCATCGATACCGGCATGCTCAGTGCGAAAGAGAAGGCCATGCTGCCAAAGGAAGGCATGCTGCGTGTGCTGCCGCCCGAGGCCGTGGCACAGGTGGCCTGGGACGCCTACCACGGCGACAGGCTGCACTGGTATGTGCCGGACGAACTCGCGGGCTACGACGTGCACGTCACCAAGCACCCCGAAAAGGTGCGCGACGATCGCATCGCCGGACGGCTGGGCTGAAACGGTGCCTGCTGGGCCGCCTCAGGCTGGGTCGAAAAAGTAGCGCTTCAGCCCGGCCAGGATCATCTCCACCGCTACCGCGGTCAGCACCAGGCCCATCAGTTTCTCGATCGCCGTGACCAGGGAATCGCCGAGCGCACGGCGGATGCGCTCGGCCGCCAGCAGCACCAGGCCCGACAGCGCCATCGCCAGCGACAGCGCGCCGACCCAGTGCCACAGCCCTTCGGGCTGACGCGACGCGAGCAGCAGCACCGTGGCCATCGCCGACGGCCCGGCCAGCAGCGGCACCGCCAGCGGGAAGACGAAGGGCTCGCGCTGCGCGTCGGTCTCGTAGACCTGGTCGCCGCTGCCGAAGATCATGCGCATCGCGATGATCAGCAGGATCGTGCCGCCGGCCACCTCGAGCGAACGCTCCGACAGGTGCATCAGGCGCAGGAACGCCTGGCCGGCAAGCATGAAGCCCAGCAGCATGCCGAAGGCGATGGCCGTCTCGCGCAGCGCCACCCGCGTGCGCCGCTCGGGAGCCACGGCGCGCATCACCGATATGTAGATCGGCAAGCCGCCCAGCGGGTCCAGCACCAGCAGCAGCAGGATCAGCGCGGACAGGAAGCTGTAGTCCATGGCGCAGCATAGGCGATGGCGCGCACACCGAAGTTGTAGCCGCCCGTTAACGCGCGTCAGCGCCTTTCAGCGCCGAAGGCGGCGGGTTCGAGACATTTGTGCCGCATGAACGCGCGGCACGGCGTGCCCGCGCACCACGTTCGCCCCTATGCTCGACACACTGCAAGGTTGAGGGGCTGTCTTGATCGACGAACTGCTGTTCTGGCTGCTGGCCGCGTTGGCGCTGGGCATCGTGGCCGTGGGTCTGACCTACCGCCGCGAGCGGGCCCGACGCGCGGCGGAGCGCGCTGAGCTGGCAGCCGCGGCGCAGCGGCTGGCTGGACTGGAGTGCCAGGCGGCGAGCGACCGGGCCGCCGAAGTGGATGCCGCAGCACGGCGCGAGGCCCAGGCCGAGGCGGCACGTGCGGCTGCGGCTGCGGCCGAAGCCGAAGCCGAA
>JAHECC010000284.1 GCA_024641965.1 Rubrivivax sp. | reverse complement strand
CAACGCCCGCGCATCGTCGCGATGACGGCCAACGCGATGGCCGGCGACCGCGAGGAATGCCTCGCCGCCGGCATGGACGACTACGTGACCAAGCCCATTCGCGTGGATGCGCTGGTGGCGGCGCTGGACAGCGTCAAGCCGCGCGGCCCGGTGGTGGAGGGTGGCGCGTGAATGCGGCGGCCTCAGGCGCCGGCCAGCTCGCGCGGCGTGATCTTCGCCAGCGCATCACCCATCGCCTCGCGCGCTACGGCAGTGTCGTAGTTGGCCTGCCCGCGCAGCCACCAGCCGTCGCTGAGGCCAAAGTACCGGCACAGCCGCAGGTCGGTGTCTGCCGTGATGGCGCGCTTGCCGGCGACGATGTCGCCTATGCGCTGCGGCGGCACACCAATGTCCTTGGAAAGCCGGTACTTGGTGATGCCCAACGGCTTGAGAAACTCTTCGTCGAGCATCTCGCCGGGCGAAACGGGCGCTACGGTACGGGTTCGAGGCATCGTGATGTTCCTTCAGTGATAGTCGACGATCTCGCCCTCCTGGGCGCCGTCCGCCTTCCAGACGAAGCACACGCGCCACGGGTCATTGATGCGGACGCTGTGTTGTCCTTTTCGGCCACCCTTCAAGGCTTCGAGTTTGTTGCCGGGCGGCGCGCGCAGGTCATCCAGCGACAGCGACCAGTCCAACTGCTCCAACTTGCGCAGCGCCGGGCGCTCGATGTTCACCCAACGCCGGACGCGATGGCCTTCGAACAGCGAGCGTGTCTCCCGGCACTTGAAGCTTCGGATGGCCACGCACGCATATTAACGAATGACGTTAATAGCGTCCATCGAACGACCCTGTCGTGGCCCGCACACCCGCCATGCAGCGTCCAACCCCGCGATGACCCGACGCCAAATGCCCAAACGCACTGAACCCGACGCCACCCGGCAGGCCGCAACCGCTATGCGACCGCGCACGCCGCAGCTGCGCCTGGCCGCGAACATGCTGCGATTGCAAGAGGCGCACGACGCCAGCACGCTGCATCGCCGCGTCGTCGATGCCGTCGTCCAGCTCACCGGCGCGCGGCGTGTGTTGCTGTTGCGCGATGGCAAGGCCTCGCCAGGCGTCGCCAGCGCCAGATTGCCCAAGGGCGAAAGCGCGCCAGCCTTGCTCGAAGCCATCACCCCCTGGCTCGACGAAGCCCGGCGTACCGGCGCGGCCAGCCTGCGCCACGGGCCCGAGGGCGCCGAAGCGCGCGATCAGCGCAGCTGCCTGATCGTGCCGCTGGTGGCCTTGGACAAGCTGTTTGGACATCTCTACGCCGACATCGAGGGCCTTCACGGCCGATGGCACGACGCCGACCGCGACCATCTCGCGATGCTGGCAGCGCAGGCCGCCGTGGCGCTGGCCAAGCTCGGCGCAACCGAGGAGCTGGAGCACAGGGTCGAAGCACGTACCGCCGAGTTGGAAGTCATCAACGCCGTGCAACAGGGCATGGCCGGCGAGCTGGACTTCGACGGCATCGCCAAGCTGGTCGGCGACAAGCTGCGCGAAGTGTTCCGCACCGGCAGTGTCAGCCTGGTGTGGTGGGACGAAGCTGCCAACCTGTGCCATACGCTGTACAACTACGAGCACGGCAAACCGATACCGCACAGCCCGCCGCGCCGGCCCCACGACGCGCTACGGCGCATGGCTCGCCAGCGCGTGCCCATCGTGTTCAACACGCGCGCCGAGCAGGATGCGGCCGGCAAGGAAACCGCGCCCGGCACCGAACAATGCCACTCCATGGTGGTCGTGCCGATCGTCGGCAGCGACCGGTCGCTCGGATGGTTCGCGCTGCAGGACCATCAGCGCGAATACGCGTACGGCGCTGCCGAAGTGCAACTGCTGCAGACCATTGCCGCGAGCATGGGCGTGGCGCTGGAGAACACGCGCCTGCTGGAGGAGACGCGGCTGTCGCTCGAACGCCAGACCGCCTCGGCCGAGGTGCTGCATGTCATCAGCAGTTCGGTGGCCGACGCCGCGCCGGTGTTCGAAAAGATCCTTGACTGCAGCGCCCGCCTGTTCGGCACCGACGATCTCGCCGTCTTTCTTACCGCGGGTGACATGCTGCCCGCGCCGGCAGCCTTCCGTGGCCACTTCGCGCGATGGGCCCGCACCGAGTACCCGAGGCCGCTGGCCGGCACGCTCAGCGGCATGGTGATGGAGCGCGGCGACGTCCTGTACTGGCCCGACACCCTGGCCGCACCCTTCATGCCCGAGTACATGAAGCAGCTGGCGCGAGACAACGGCAACTTCGCCGGATTGATGGCGCCGTTGCGCTGGAAGGGCCGCAGCATCGGCACGCTCAACGTGATGCACCGCCCGCCGCGCCCGTTCAGCGAGCAGGAGCAGGCGCTGGTGCGCACCTTTGCCGACCAGGCGGTGATCGCCATCGAGAACGCCCGCTTGATCAGCGAGACCCAGGAGGCACTGGAGCGGCAGACCGCCACGGCCGAGATCCTGAAGGTCATCAGCCGGTCACCCACCGACGCGCACCCGGTGTTCGATGCCATCGCCAGGTCGGCCTACAAGCTGCTGTCCACCAACCTCTCGGCGGTGCTGATACGCAAGGGCGATACCTTCAGGGTGGAGGCGCTCTACCGGGCCGACCTGCCTGAGGGCCAGCCCCCGGAAGACAGCTACGCGCCGATCGACCCGGCTGCGAATTTTCCGTCGCGCGTGTTCCTGTCCGGGCAGATGCTGCACGTGCCCGACTGGACAGCCATCGACCTGCCGCAGAGCGAGCAGCGCATGTTTGCCAGGGGCACGCGATCGTCGCTGACGCTTCCCCTGATGAGCAACGGCGAATGCATCGGCGTGCTGGGCGTCCTGCGCACGACCGTGCAACCCTTCACGCCGCCGGAAATCGGTTTGCTGCAGGCCTTCGTCGACCAGGCCGTGATCGCGATCGAGAACGTGCGCCTGTTCAACGAGCTGGAGGCGCGCAACCGCGATGTCAGCGAATCGCTGGAGCAGCAGACCGCCACCTCCGAAATCCTGCGCATCATCAGCGAATCGCCGACCGACGTATCCCCCGTGTTCCAGGCCATCGCCGAGCGGGCGCGCGTGCTGTGCGGCGCGTCCATCGGCGCCGCCACACGCTACGACGGCGAGCTGATGCACCTGGTGGGTTTCGACGGCAAGTTGCCCGGGGCTGCGCAGGCGATGCACGCCGCCTTCCCGCGCAAGCCCGACGCCAGTTCGGCGCACGGACGCTGCATTCTGAACAATGCCGCGGTCGTCATCCCCGACGTGCGGCTCGACGCCCAGTACCAGCTTGATGCATCGGCGCAGGCGGCTGACTATCGCAGCCTGCTGTCGGTGCCGATGCTGCAGGGCGGGCAGGCCATCGGCTCGATCGCCGTCGCGCGGCGGGCGCCGGGTGAGTTCAGCGCCAAGGCCGTCGCGCTGCTGCAGACCTTTGCCGACCAGTCCGTCATCGCCATCCAGAACGCGCGTTTGTTCCGCAAGACCAACGAAGCGCTGGCGCAGCAGACCGCCATGGCCGAAGTGCTGCAGGTCATCGGCAGTTCGATGACCGACGCGCGCCCGGTGTTCGAAACCATCCTCGAACGCTGCGAGCGGCTGTTCGAGGACTCGGCAGGCAGCTCGCTCACCCTGTTGGGTGACGACGGGCTACAGCACCTCGCTTGTTTCAGGCTGTCAGGACTGGCGCGCACGCTCCTGGGAAGCGAAGCCGAAGTCGCCGAGATGTTGCAGTACCTCAACACACGGCCGCCCACACCGATGGCCGGCAGCGTCGTCGAAGCGGCCATCCGCCATGGGGCGCCATTGAGCATTGCCGACGTGTTGAATGGCGCCGATGTGCCTGCGGCGATTCGCGCCACCGCCAGGCGGCTCTTTGGCGGACGCCACTCCTACTCGGCGGCTGTATTGCCGCTGTTCAAGGACGGCCGCGGCCTTGGCGCCATCACCGTGGCCCGCATGAAGCTGGGCGGCTTCAGCGACAAGGAACTGGCGCTGCTGAAGGTCTATGCCGACCAGGCGGTGGTGGCCATCGAGAACGCGCGGCTGTTCAAGGAGACGCAGGAAGCACTGGAGCAGCAACAGGCCTCGGCCGAGATCCTCAACGTCATCAGCCAGTCGGTGGAAGACACCCAGCCGGTGTTCGACAAGATCCTG
>JAHECC010000088.1 GCA_024641965.1 Rubrivivax sp. | reverse complement strand
GGCCCGAGCAGGCGGGCGAGCAGCCAGGTCAGCAGCACGAAAAGCCCCAGCCCGGCGATCACGAAGGCCATCAACAAGGCACCGTGCACCCACGGTTTGGTGAGTGCAGCAAAGGCGATTGCCAGCCCCAACGCCAACACCGCCGCACGGATGCGCGAAGCGCTGCCGAGCAGACCGCCGAGCGCCAGCATGTAGCTGATCACGAAGGCGAACAACAGCAGCAATTGCACGAAATTCATGCCGGCCAGGCTGTCAGCGAGTTCGCCCATGTGCTTTGCCTCAACGCGTCTTCGAGAGCTTTCGTGCAGATTCAAAGGCTCTCACAGCAGCCGCGCCGCCGCAATCCCACGAGCGAAATCCGATGAATTGCCGTGACCGAAAACACGTGCGCGTTGCACGGATTCTGCCCGCGAATCGTGACAGCCGCGCGACAGGCCGCGGCGCGAGAAAACTATTGCAAGGTCACGCCGGTCTTGGCTTGCAGCTCGTCGCGCGTCACGCCCGGCGCCATTTCCACCACTTTCAAGCCGTGCGGCGTGATGTCCAGCACCGCCAGGTCGGTGATGATGCGGTCGACCACGCCCACGCCGGTCAGCGGCAGGGTGCAAGCGGGAAGGATCTTCAGGTCGAAGCCGCCGTCCTTCTTCTTCGCCACGTGTTCCATCAGCACGACCACGCTCTTCACGCCGCCGACCAGGTCCATCGCGCCGCCCATGCCCTTGACCATCTTGCCGGGGATCATCCAATTGGCCAGGTCGCCCTTGTCGCTGACCTGCATCGCGCCCAGGATCGACAGGTTGATCTTGCCGCCGCGAATCATCGCGAAGCTGTCGTGGCTGCCGAAGATGCTGCTGCCCGGCAGCGTGGTCACGGTCTGCTTGCCGGCGTTGATGAGATCGGCGTCGACCTCGCTGTCGTCCGGGAACGGGCCGATGCCGAGCATGCCGTTCTCGCTCTGCAGCCAGACCTCGATCTTCGGATCGACGAAGTTGGCCACCAGCGTCGGCAGCCCGATTCCCAGGTTGACGTAGAAGCCGTCCTGCAGTTCCTTGGCCGCGCGCGCGGCCATCTGATCGTGGGTCCAGGCCATGTCAGGCTCCCTTCGGGTTTTGCTTGGTGGTGCGCTTCTCGATGCGCTTTTCGGGCTGGGCGTTCAGCACCAGCCGGTGCACGTAGATGCCGGCCAGGTGCACCTCGTCCGGGTCGAGGCTGCCGGTCGGCACGATCTCTTCGACCTCGACCACGCTGATCTTGCCGGCCATCGCCACCGCGGGGTTGAAATTGCGCGCGGTACGGCGATACACCAGGTTGCCGCTTTGGTCGGCCTTCCAGGCCTTGGATAACGAGATGTCGGGCGTCAGCGAGCGCTCCATCACATAGGTGTGGCCGTCGAAGTCGCGCAGTTCCTTGCCTTCGGCGACCAGCGTGCCCACGCCGGTGCGCGTAAAGAAGGCCGGAATGCCGGCGCCGCCGGCGCGCAGCTTCTCGGCCAGCGTGCCCTGCGGTGTGAACTCGAGCTCGAGTTCGCCGGCCAGGAACTGGCGCTCGAACTCCTTGTTCTCGCCGACGTAGCTGGAGATCATGCGCTTGATCTGGTGCGTCTCCAGCAACTGGCCCAGGCCGAAGCCGTCGACGCCAGCATTGTTGGAAATCACGGTCAGGTCCTTCACCCCGGTGTCGCGCAGTGCGGCAATCAACGCTTCGGGGATGCCGCACAGGCCGAAGCCGCCCACCGCCATCAACTGGCCGTTGCGGACGATGCCCTTCAGTGCCTCCGCGGCGCTGGGATAGATCTTTCTCATGCAAGGATTCCTTGGTTCATGACGAACGCCCAGCGTACTACGTAATGCGTTACGTAGCCATTACGTAGAATTGATTAACCCGAACTCCCCAGCGCCAGCCCATGCTCGCCCCGACCGTTGACCTGCAAGCCCTGCGCGCCGTGTTGCCCAAGGTGGCCGCCCCTTGGGTGCTGGAGTTGGACTTGCAATTGATCGAGGCGCGTTCTGGCGAGGTCGTGATGTCGCTGCCCGTGGCGCCGAAGCATGTGCACGGCGGCGGCGTGCTGTGCGGGCAGTCGATGATGGCCGCGGCCGACACGGCGATGATCCTGGCCATCGTCACGAAGCTGGGCGAATTCAAACCGATGACCACCGTGCAGTTGCAGACCAGTTTCCTGCGGCCGATTGCCAGTGACAGTGGCGAAGCGCGCGTCGTGGCCCGCGTGCTGCGCCTGGGCCGCAAGTTGGCCTTTGGCGAGATCCAGATCCTCGATGCAAAGGGCCAGCTGGCCGCCCACTGCACCACCACCTATACGCTGCTGTGAGCACGCAGACGCTGGACTACCGCACCGCCTTCGAGCTGGCGCCGATCGGCCTGATGCTGTCGCGCCAGCGCCTGGTGACCGACGTCAACCAGCAGGCTCGTGTCATCTTCCGCGTACAGCGCGAGCAACTGGTCGGCCAATCCTTCGAGCTGCTCTACCCCACGCACGACGAATTCGAGCGCACCGGAAAGCGCATCGTTGCCAGCCTGGACAAACAAGGTCGTTATGCCGACGAGCGCATCATGAAGCGGCTGGGCGGCGAGGCTGCGGGCGAGCTGTTCTGGTGCCACGTATCGGGGCGCGCGCTCGACCCGACGGCACCGCATGCCGCCGGCATCTGGGCCTTCGAAGACCTGTCGTCGCGCCGCGCGCTCAAAGTGGATTTCACGGCACGCGAGCGCGAGATCGCCGCGCTGCTGATCGACGGGCTGACCAGCAAGCTGATTGGCCGCCGCCTGGACATCAGCCCGCGCACGGTGGATGTGTATCGCGCGCGGCTGATGCGCAAGCTGGGTGCGGCCAGCACGCCTGAACTGGTGAACAAGCTGCTCAGCGGCTGATGCGTTTTGTCATTGATCGCATGGAAGCCGCGGACAGCTTGCGGCGCGTAGCTGACCTTCACTGGTTCACGCGTGCGTATGTCAGCGCGTGGCCGCAGGCAGGTCACTGGCAGGGCTTCGAATGCGACGCCCCACCCTTCGGGCGGGGTTCCCTGCGGTGCGCGGTCTCGCGGCCCGTCGCAGAACTCACTACGCGGACTGCGTCCGCTGCGCTCGAACAGCTGCGAAAAGAATGAGCACGAAGCGCGCTGCGCGCGCGGCTGCAAGCCCCGTGCTCCTCGGCATCGCATAGGCGCCCTGCCAGTGAGCCCCCCGTGGCCTGAGGATGTATCGGTGGTTCGCGGCGCAACGCGACACTCGATGGTGGCTCGCCGAGGATGGTGGGCAAGCGAATCCGGGAAGTAAAGGAGGAGCCCGGTCGGCAGACCGGGCGGGGGACATGGACGGATTCGCTTGCCCACCGTCCTCCGCCCGCGCTGAAACAGCGAACGCGAACGGCCGCTACGCGCCGCGAGCGCCCGTCCACGACTTGCTATCGTGAGCAGGCTCGCATGGCGCCTCAGCCCCGCCGCACCAATGCCAACTGTCGCGACTGCACCACCAGATGGCCGGCCGCGTCCCACAGCGCGCCATCCTCCACCATGCGGCCGTCACTCAGGTCGTGCGACTCGAAACGGCCCAGCAACCAGCCCGGCACCGGGCGGCGACGGACATGCACCGTCAGTTCGATCGTCGGCACCCAGCCCACCATGCCGAGCATGCCGAACACCGCAGGGGGGAATGCATCGGCCATCAGCAGGCAGGCCAGTGCGTCGGGCGCGCGGCCGTCAGTGAAACGGATCCAACCGCGCAGCCGCGCCCGGCCGGCGGCGCCAGGCACCGCGTCATCGGGATGCAGCCTCACATCCAGCCGCTGCAGGATCGGCAGTTCGACACCCTGGGCCGGCGCCGAGCGTGTCGGGCAGGCTTCGGGCGGCGGCATGTCGGGGCGGAGCATCGTCAATAGCGGCGGCGCGGCGTCGGGATCGCCCAGATCGCCCATCGCCGCCAGCAGCTCCAGCCTTGCGCTGCCGTCCTGCACCAGCGTCGCGCGCACGGTGCTGAGCGTGCGTCCGCTGCGCAGCAACTGCGTATCGATGCAGCAAGGCTGGCCGGACAACCCCGGGCGCAGATAGTGCACGGTGATGCTCAGCGCGTCAGGGTGAATGGGTGTGCGCTGCCGCAGGGCCTGCGCGGCCAGCGCCAGGAGATAACCGCCGTTGGGGTTGGCGCCGATGTTCCACGCCGGCTGCACCTGGCCGCTGAAGGAGGCCGCGCCGCCCGGACCATCGAGGCCCGGCTCGATGGGCACCACCCGGGTGTCGTCGTCGAAGTGGCTCATGCCGGAGTGCCCCTCACAGACTCAGGTCACCCGCCAGGCGCCAGCTGCGGCGCAAGTCGGCTGGCCACTCGCCCTTGTCGATGAGCGCGTCGATGGCTTCGCTTTGCACACCGCATTCCAGATCGTTGTCACGCAGCCAGTCGTCATTGAAGTAGCTATGGCGGTAGCGCTCGCCGTCGTCGCACAGCAGCGTGACGATCGATCCACCCTGCCCCAGTGTCTTCAGGCTTTGCGCGCAGGCCAGCGCGGCCACCAGGTTGGTGCCCGTGGAGCCGCCCACGCGGCGGCCCAGGCGCACGCTCAGGCTGTACATCGCCGCCAGCGACCAGACATCGGGCACCTTGATCATCGCGTCGAGCACGCCCGGCACGAACGAGGCCTCGACACGCGGCCGGCCGATGCCCTCGATGCGCGAGCCACGCTGCAGCGTCAGCTTCTGGTTGCCGGTGAAGTAGTGATCAAAGAAGACCGAGTGCTCGGCATCGACACCACACACGCGCGTGTCGTGCCGACAGTAGTGCACATAGCGGCCGATCGTCGCCAGCGTGCCGCCGGTGCCGGCGCTGGCGACGATCCACGTCGGGCAGGGGTGCGGCTCCTCGCGCATCTGCGTGTAGATGCTCTGCGCGATGTTGTTGTTGGCGCGCCAGTCCGTCGCGCGTTCGGCGAAGGTGAACTGGTCCATGTAGTGGCCCTTCAGCTCATCGGCCAGGCGCTGGCTCTCGGCGTAAATCGTCGTCGGGTCGTCGACCAGGTGGCAGCGCCCGCCCTGGAACTCGATCGCCGCCACCTTCTGCGGCGAGGTGCCGCGCGGCATCACCGCCACGAAGGGCAGGCCGAGCAGGCGCGCGAAATAGGCCTCGCTGATGGCGGTGGAGCCGCTCGACGCTTCCACCACCGCGCCGCCTTCGCGCAACCAGCCGTTGCACAGAGCGTGCAGGAACAGGCTGCGCGCCAGGCGGTGCTTCAGGCTGCCGGTGGGGTGGCTGGATTCGTCCTTCAGGTACAGCTCGATGCCGGCAAAGCCGGGCAACGGCAAAGGGATCAGGTGCGTGTCGCTGCAGCGCTGGAAATCGGCCTCGATGCGGCGAATGGCCTCGCGTACCCAGGCGCGGCGTGTCTCGAAGCCGCTGGTCGCCATGTCAGTGGCGCCGGGCCGCCCCAAGACGCTGACGCGCCCCCTCGGGGGGCAGCGAACGAAGTGAGCGTGGGGGCAGTTTCATACTACTCGACGATCTTGCGCAGCCAGTCCGGCAGCGGCACCGTCTTGCCCTGCGGAATGTTCAGCCACACCGTCGTGGCTCCGCCGCTGGCATAGAGCACGCCGGGCTGGTCGCTGCGCTCCAGCGTGACGAAGGTGTCGAAGCTGCTGCGCCCCGGATTGGCGACGTACTGCTTCGCCAGCAGTTCGCCCGGGTACTCGAGCTGGCGGATGAAGTTGCAGAAGGCGTTGACGATGACGAAGCCTTCGCCGTTCATGTCCGGCGGCCCGCCGACGCCGTGCAGCCACTCGATGCGGATGACCTCCATGTAGCGGAAGTACAGCGTGTTGTTGACATGGCCCATCGCGTCCATGTCGCCCCAGCGGATGGGCATCAGCATCTCGTGCACCAGTTTCTTCTGCTCGGGGATGTCGAAGCGCATGTTCAGCCCGCGTCGATGCCGAGTTCGCCAGCCATGCGACGCACCAGCGAACGCAGTTCGGCCAGTTCCTCGGCCAGGCGCGTCTGCTCGGCCTTCAGCGCGGCGATCTCGCCGGCACTGACGCCCACCTCGCCGGCTGCATCCCGCGCAGCCGGCAGCGCCGACAGGTCCGGCTCGCCGCACAGCAGATGCACCCAGCGCGGCTCGCGCGCGCCTGGCGCTTTCGGCAGCTTCAGCACGCGTGCCGGTTCCTTGTCGGCCATCTCCTCGAGGAAACCCTCCACCGACGAGATGTCGGCGAAACGGTGCAGCCGCTCGCTGTTCAGGCGCAACTCGGCCGAGGTCTGCGGCCCACGCAGCATCAGCACCGTGAGCAGCGCTGCCGAAGCCGCGGGCACGTTGAAGACACGCGGCAGGTTGTGCTCGAACTTCACCACGCGGCTGCCGCTGCCCTCGAAGACCAAGCTCAGCGATTTGAGGCCGTCGACGGCCGTCAGTACTTCGGCATCGGTCGCAGCGATGACGGGCTCGCGTGCGGTCTTCTGATTGCAGCCGGCCACAAGCGCATTCAGCGACAGCGGGTAGGTGTCGGGCACGGTGTGCTGCTTTTCCACCAGCACGCCAAGCACGCGCGCTTCGAGCGGGGTCAGTGAGCGCATGTGGCCAGCGCCGGGCCGCCCCAAGCGGGCCACGCTCCCCTTGGGGGACGACGACGTATTCGTCTCGGGGTCGTCATCTCAGACGCCATAACCGTCGTCGGCCGAGATCACTGCACCGTTGACGAAACGGCTCTCGTTGGCGCACAGCATCATCAGCACCACGTCCAGGTCCTGCGGCTTGCCCACACGCTTGCGCGGCAGCATGTCCACCAGCTTGCGGCCGGCTTCGGTCTGCCAATGGCGGTGGTTGATCTCGGTATCGATGTAGCCCGGGCACAGCGCGTTGACGTTGATGCCGTATCGGCCCCATTCCAGCGCCATCGCGCGCGTCATGTGGATCACCGCCGCCTTGCTCATCGCATACACGCCGATCTGGCCCAGCACTCGCAGCCCGGCCATCGACGCGACGTTGACGATGCGCCCGCCGATGAACGTGCCCGGCGCCGCGCCGCGGCTGCGCGCGATCATGCGCTTGCCCACTTCCTGCGCCACGAAGAACGCGCCGCGCGTATTGGTGTTCATGACGAAGTCGAAATCGTCAGGGGCCACGTCGATCAGCTTTTGCGTCCGGCTCACGCCCGAGTTGTTGACCAGGATGTCGATCGTGCCCATTTCCGTCTCGGCATGCGCGATGGCGGCCTTGATGCTGTCGGTGTCGGTCACATCCAGTTCGACCACATGCGCGTCGCCGCCGTCGCCCTCGATTTCGGCGCGCAGCGTCTTCAGCCGCTCGATGCGCCGCGCCGCCAGCACCACGCCCGCACCGGCCTTGGCCAGCGTGCGCGCGAACTGCTCGCCCAGCCCGCTGGACGCGCCGGTGACCAGCGCCACGCGGCCCGACAGGTCGATGTTGTAGCTCATGTTCTTTTCCTCGCCGAAGTCGATTTCGACGATATCACGCAGCCTTCGCACAGCACCTTGCCGCAGCCTCGACGGCCAGCCACTGTCGAGGCATGCCTCTAAAAAAGCACGATCGTTCTATTTCAGAGCCTCCGCGGCTAGAATCGCTGCTGCTTAGCCTTCGGAGCCCCAGCCATGTCGCCCCAGCAGATCCTCGAAAAGTACGGCCCGCGCGAGTCGATGGAATACGACGTCGTCGTGGTCGGCGCGGGGCCGGCGGGCCTGGCGGCGGCCATCAAGCTCAAGCAGCTCGCGGCAGCGGTCGAGAAGGAAGTTTCGGTGGTGGTGCTGGAAAAAGGCTCCGAGCCCGGCGCGCACATCCTCAGCGGCGCGGTGATGGACCCACACGCGATGAACGAGCTGTTCCCCGACTGGAAGGAACGCGGCGCACCGTTGAGTCAGCCGGTGACCGGCGACGAAGTACTGATCCTGCGCGAGGGCAGCGCCGCGCGCACGCCGACCATGATGGTGCCCGAGTGCCTGCACAACGACGGCAACTACGTCATCAGCCTGAGCGATGTCACAAAGTGGCTGGCGCAGCAGGCCGAAGGGCTGGGCGTGGAGATCTTCCCGGGTTTTGCCGCGGCCGAGGTGCTGTACGACGCCAAGGGCGCGGTGCGCGGCGTGGCCACCGGCAACATGGGCGTGGGCAAGGACGGCGAGCCGAACGACGGCTTCCAGCTGGGCATGGAACTGCTCGGGAAGTACACGCTGTTCGCCGAAGGCGCGCGCGGCCAGCTCGGCAAGCAGCTGATCGCCAAGTACAAGCTCGATGCCGGCCGCGATCCGCAGAGTTATGCCATCGGCATCAAGGAACTCTGGGAGATCGAACCCGGCCGCGCCAAACCCGGGCTGGTGGTGCACACCGCCGGCTGGCCGATGGACAACGACACCTACGGCGGCGGCTTCCTCTATCACCTCGCGGACAACAAGGCCACGCTCGGCCTGGTTGTGGGGCTGGACTACAGCAACCCCTACATGAGCCCCTTCGAGGAGATGCAGCGCTGGAAGACGCACCCCAGCATCCGCAAGCACCTCGAGGGCGGCAAGCGCATCGGCTACGGCGCGCGCGCCATCTGCGCCGGCGGCATCCTCAGCCTGCCGAAGACCGTGTTCCCCGGTGGCGCGCTGGTCGGCTGCGATGCCGGCTATCTGAATTCCAGCCGCATCAAGGGCAGCCACGCGGCGCTCAAAAGCGGCATGCTTTGCGCCGAGGCCGCCTTCGCCGCGCTGCAGGAAGGTCGCGCGATGGACGAGCTGACGGCCTACCCGGCAGCCTTCGAAAAGAGCTGGCTGCACGAGGAACTGCAGCGCTCGCGCAATTTCAAGCAGTGGTTCAAGAAGGGTTTCATCATCGGCTCCCTGATGACCGGCATCGAACAATGGCTGCTGCCAAAGCTGGGTTTCAAGACGCCGCCCTGGACGGTGCACCGCGACCAGCCCGATCACATGAGCCTGCGCCCCGCCGCCGATTGCACGCCGATCGACTACCCGAAGCCCGATGGCCAGCTCACCTTCGACCGCCTGAGCAGCGTGTTCATCAGCAACACCAACCACGAGGAGCAGCAGCCCGCGCACCTGACGTTGAAGGACAGCAGCGTGCCGGTATCGATCAACCTGGCGCGCTATGCCGGGCCAGAGGCGCGTTACTGCCCGGCCGGGGTGTACGAGTTCGTGAAGAACGAAGACGACGGCAGTGACCGGCTGCAGATCAATGCGCAGAATTGCGTGCACTGCAAGACCTGCGACATCAAGGACCCGACGCAGAACATCGTCTGGGTCGCACCCGAAGGCGGCGGCGGGCCCAACTACGCGGGCATGTAGCGGTTCAGATCCGGTTCACACCGCACCAGCGCGCCATGAACAGCGCCAGCACCTGCGTCACTTCCATCATGCTGTCGATCGACACCCATTCGTCGATGCCGTGCGTGTTGCCCGAGTGCGGGCCGTAGCAGGTGGCCGGGATGCCGCCATAGAGCTGGAAGAAGCGCGCATCGGTGGTGGCGGTGGAGGCGATCAGCGGCATGTTGCCGCCGGCCACCTCGTGGTGGCAAGCCTTCAGCGTGTGAATCATCGGCTGGTTCAGGTCGACCAGCATGCCTTCGGCCTGGAAGCCTTCGTAGATCAGCTCGTAGCGCACGTGGGCCTTCTTCGGGTGCGCTTCGTAGGCAGCCTTCAGCGCGGCCTCGATCAGCGCGCGCACCTGCGCCGGCTTGATGCCCGGATAGAAGCCGATGCGCACATCGGCGCGGCACTGCGTGGCCACCGACGAGGCCCACTCGCCGCCGGAAAGCTTGCCGATGTTGAAGTTGATCGGATGGTCGTGGTGCGCGTAATGCGGATGGCGGTGCTCCGGTTGGTTCCACTGCGCCTCGATCAGCTTCAGTTGCGAACACAGGTACTGCGCGAACTCGATCGCCGCCACGCCGGTCTGCGCCACCGCCGCGTGCACCGGCGTGCCGAGCACCTCGATGCCGACCCACATCACGCCCATCTGGCTGCTCATGATGCCGGGAATCGGCTCGGGAATCAGCGCGGCGTCGGCGCGGTAGCCCTGCACCAGGCAGGCCAGCGCGCCGTTGCCGGTGCACTCCTCCTCGATCACCGATTGCAGGTACACCGTCGCGGCCGGCTCCAGGCCCAGGCGGCGCAGCGCCTCGAAGGCCATGCAGTAGGCAACGATGCCGGCCTTCATGTCGCCGGCGCCGCGGCCATAGAGATGGTCGCCGTGCACCACCGGCTCGAAGGGCGGATGCGACCACAGCCGCTGCGCCCCCACCGGCACCACGTCGATGTGGCCGTTGAGGATCAGCGACTTGCCCTGCACCACGCCTTGCGGCTGGTGCACGCCGACGACATTGCGGCGCCCGGCATAGGACACGATCGACGGCGAGTAGCCCGGGTGATCGCGAATCTTGTCTTCGTCGATCTCGAATTCCTCCACCGACAACCCCAGTTCGGCGAAGGTCTCGGCCATGCGCCGCTGGGCAGATGCCTCGTCGCCGAGCAGCGAAGGCTCGCGCACCAGGTCGCAAAGCATCTGCACGGCCTGGTCGCGCAGACCGTGCACCGCCTCGGCGACGGCCGGCAGCGGAACGACTTCGGTGGCGAGTGTCGACATGGCGGGGTTCCCTTCCTGGAAGCAACGTACACCCGACTCTAGCGGTTGCGCGCCGGCGCGATGCGTCGGGCCTTGCGGCCGGCTACCATCCCGCAACTTCACACTCCCGCTGGTGCCACGATGCTACGCACGCACGTCGTCATGACCTCCCTGGTGTTGATGCTGGGATGCGGTGCTGCGCGCGCCAACGACAGTTTCGGCAGCGAGTTCTCTCACTTCGTCACCGGGGCCGCGATCGCATCGGCCGCCACCGCCGTAGCCTCGCACTACGAACTCGAAGACCGCGGATGGATCGGCTTCTGGACCAGCGTGGGCATCAGCTTCGTCGAAGAGGCGGCGCAAGTGGCGTCGAACGGCTCCTCACAGCTGCGCGGTTCCGCACTGGACTTCGGCTCGAACCTTCTCGGCGCCGCCCTCGGCGCCTGGGTCACCGACCGCTACTTGCTGCAGCCGATGGTGACGCGCGACGCCACCGGGCATTCCTCGGTGGGAGTCGCGCTGCGCATGAAGTTCTGATGCGCAGCAGCCTACACATCCACCTCGATCGCGTCGCCGTGCAGCTCCATCAGCTCGCGCCGTGATGCGGCTTCGCCTTTTCCCATCAACTTGGTCAACGAGCGCACCGCCGCGTCGAAGCCGGCCGCGCCATAGGCCACCTGCAACAGACGGCGCGTGTCGGGGTTCAGCGTCGTGTCCCACAGCTGCTCGGCATTCATCTCGCCCAGGCCCTTGAAGCGGCTGATGCTCCAGCTGCCTTCACGCGCGCCTTCCTTGCGCAGCTTGTCGAGAGTGGCTTCGAGCTCGCCGTCGTCGAGCGCGTAGATCTTCACCGCCGGCTTCTTGCCGCGCGCCGGCGCATCGACGCGAAACAGCGGCGGCTTGGCGACGTAGACATGGCCCGCCTCGATCAGCTTCGGGAAGTGGCGCAGGAACAGCGTGAGCAGCAGCACCTGGATGTGCGAGCCGTCGACGTCCGCATCGCTCAGGATGCACACCTTGCCGTAGCGCAGGCCGCTGAGGTCAACGCTATCGTTGGGCCCATGCGGGTCTACCCCCACGGCCACCGCGATGTCGTGGATCTCGTTGTTGGCGAACAGGCGGTCGCGCTCCACCTCCCATGAATTCAGCACCTTGCCGCGCAGCGGCAGGATGGCCTGCGTTTCCTTGTCGCGGCCCATCTTGGCGCTGCCGCCGGCCGAATCGCCCTCGACCAGGAACACCTCGTTCAGCTGCAGGTCGCGGCTTTCGCAATCGGTCAGCTTGCCGGGCAGCACCGCCACGCCCGAGCCCTTTCGCTTTTCCACCTTCTGGCTCGCGCGCTGGCGTGTCTGCGCCTGGCGGATCACCAGTTCCGCGAGCCTGCGGCCGTACTCGACATGCTGGTGCAACCACAGCTCCAGCGCCGGCTTGACATAACCCGACACCAATCGCAATGCATCGCGGCTGTTCAGGCGCTCCTTGATCTGCCCCTGGAACTGCGGGTCCAGCACCTTGGCACTGAGCACGAAACTGGCGCGCGAGAACACATCCTCGCTCATCAGCTTCACACCCTTGGGCAACATGGCATGCAGTTCGATGAATCCCTTGATCGCGCCGAACAGGCCCTCCTTCAGCCCGGCCTCGTGCGTGCCGCCGACCAGCGTGGGAATCAGGTTGACATAGCTCTCGCGCAGCGTCGCGCCGTCCTCCGTGAAGGCCACGCACCAGGTGGCACCCTCGCCTTCGGCGATGTTCTCGGTTTCGTTGCCTGTGGCGAACTGCTCGCCTTCGAACAGCGGGATCAGCGGCTCGGCCGTCAGGCTCTGGGCCAGGTAGTCGCTCAGGCCGCCCTTGTAGAGCCAGGTCTGCGCCTCGTTGGTCTTTTCATGCGCCAGCGTCACCGTTACACCCGGCATCAGCACCGCCTTGCTGCGCAGCAGGTGCATCAACTCGTGCCGGGGCAGCTCGGCGCTGTCGAAGTACTTCAGGTCGGGCCAGACACGCACCGTGGTGCCGTGCCGGCGCTCGCCGGCGGCGGCCTTGCGCACGACCAGCGGCTCGATCACGTCACCGCCGCCGAAGGCCAGCGTGGCCACCTGGCTGTCGCGCCACACCGTCACCTGCAGTCGCTTGGCCAGCGCGTTGGTCACGCTGACGCCCACGCCATGCAGCCCGCCGGAAAAGCTGTAGGCACCGCCCGCGCCCTTGTCGAATTTGCCGCCGGCATGCAGCCGCGTGAAGACGATCTCCACCACCGGCACCTGCTCTTCGGGGTGCAGGCCGAAGGGGATGCCGCGGCCATCGTCGTCGACACTGACCGAGCCATCGGCGTGCAGCGTCAGCGCGATGCGCTTGCCGAAGCCGGCCAGCGCCTCGTCGGCGGCGTTGTCGATGACCTCCTGGATGAGGTGAAGCGGGTTGTCGGTGCGCGTGTACATGCCCGGCCGCTGCTTCACAGGCTCGAGGCCCTTGAGCACGCGGATCGAGGCTTCGGCGTAGCTGCCTTGCTTGCTGGTTGCCATGGCGGCGGATTGTAGGGAGCCGGTCTGCCGCCTCCGGCCGCCTCAGGCAGTGCCGTAGCGTGCCATGGTCAATCCGCTGATGTCGATCTCGGGTTGGCGTCCGGACAGCAGGTCGGCCACGACGCGCCCGGTACCGGCAGCCATGGTCCAGCCCAACGTGCCGTGGCCGGTAGCCAGCGTCAGGTTCGCTAGCGGCGTCGGCCCGATGATCGGCGTGCCGTCGGGCGTCATCGGCCTGAGCCCACACCAGAAGCTGGCCTTCGACACGTTGCCGCCGGTGGGGAACAGGTCGCTGACGACATGGTTCAGCGTGGCGCGCCGCGACTCGCGCAGTGTGGTGTCGTAGCCGGCCAGTTCGGCCGTGCCGCCGACGCGAATGCGGTCGCCCAGCCGCGTCACCGCCACCTTGTGCGTCTCGTCCATGATCGTCGACTCGGGCGCACCCTTCGGGTCAGTGATGGGCAGGGTGATCGAATATCCCTTCACCGGATAGACCGGGATGCGCAAGCCGACGCGCTTCAGCATCGGCGCCGAGTAGCTGCCCAGCGCCAACACCACATGGTCGGCGCGCAGGGTTTCGCCTCCCGTCTCGCCTCCCGTCTGATCACGCACTCGCACGCCCGCGAGCTTGCCGCCCTGCATGTCGAGCCCCTCGATCACGCTGTCCGGGCGAAAGCGCACGCCCAGCGCCATGGCCATCTCGGCCAGCCGGTTCGTGAACTTGAAGCAGTCGCCGGTCTCGTCGCCCGGCAGCCGCAATGCACCAACGAACTTCTGCTGCGTCAACGCCAGCGCCGGCTCGCACCTGATGAAGCCGGCGCGGTCGAGCAGTTCGTAGGGCACGTTGTACTGCCTCAGTACCTCGATGTCCTTGGCCGTTCCGTCGAGCTGCGCTTGCGTGCGAAACAGCTGCAGCGTGCCCTGCATACGCTCGTCGTAGGCGATGCCAGTTTCGGCACGCAGGGCGATCAGGCAATCGCGGCTGTATTCGGCGATGGGCACCATGCGACTCTTGTTCAGCGCATAGGCGCGCGCCGTGCAGTTGGCCAGCATGGCCAGTCCCCAGCGCCACATGGCGGGGTCGAGCAGCGGCTTGATGACCAGCGGACTGTGGCGCATCAGCATCCACCGAACAGCCTTCAGCGGCACGCCAGGCCCGGCCCAGGGCGCTGAGTAGCCGGGCGAGACCTCACCGGCATTGGCGAAACTCGTCTCCAGCGCCGCGCCGTTCTGGCGGTCCACCACCTCGACCTCGTGCCCGGCCTTGGCCAGGTAATAGGCCACCGTGGTGCCGATCACGCCGCTGCCGAGCACGAGTACTTTCAAGTCGATCTCCTGGTTGGCGTGCACTGTAGCGCCGCCGGCGCGTCCGGCCGCGATCGGCTAGATTCGCCACATGACGACGCAAGCAGCCGCCACGCCACCTCGCCTTTCGCTCACGCAGGTGCTGCTCTTCGGCGCCGCGGTGGTGACGCTGTCGATGGGCATCCGCCACGGCTTCGGCCTGTGGCTGCAGCCGATCACGATGGACCGCGGCTGGACGCGCGAGACCTTCGGCTTCGCGCTGGCCATCCAGAACCTGGCCTGGGGCATCGCCGGGCCCTTCGCCGGCATGGTGGCCGACCGCTACGGCGCCTTCCGCGCGCTCGTCGTCGGCGGCCTGTTGTACGCGTCGGGGCTGGTGCTGATGGCACTGGCCACCTCGGGCCTGGCCTTCACCGGCAGCGCCGGACTGCTCATCGGCATGGCCCAGGCCGGCACCACCTATGCCATCGTCTTCGGCGTCATCGCGCGCAACGTCGCACCCGAGAAGCGCTCGTGGGCCATGGGCGTGGCGGCGGCGGCCGGCAGCTTCGGCCAGTTCCTGATGGTGCCGGTGGAAAACTGGCTGATCGGCGGCTTCGGCTGGCAGAACGCGCTGTTCGTTCTGGGCTTCGCCGCGCTGCTGATCCTGCCGCTGGCCTTCGGCCTGCGCGAGCCGGCGCACCCGCCGGGCACGCACGGCGCGCCGCAGAGCATCGGCGCGGCGCTGCGCGAGGCCTTCGGCCACCGCAGCTTCAGGCTGCTCACGGCCGGCTACTTCGTCTGCGGCTTCCAAGTGGTGTTCATTGGCGTGCACATGCCCAGCTACCTGAAAGACAACGGCCTGTCGCCCACCGTCGCCAGCACTGCGCTGGCGCTGATCGGGCTGTTCAACATCTTCGGCACTTACATCGCCGGCAGCCTGGGGCAACGTGTGTCCAAGCCGCGCATCCTGTCGGTGATCTACCTGCTGCGCTCAGCGGTCATCGTGGCCTTCCTGCTGGCACCGCTGTCGCCGTGGAGCGTGTACCTGTTCGCCTCGGCGATGGGGCTGCTGTGGCTGTCCACCGTGCCGCCGACCAATGCCACGGTGGCGCAGATCTTCGGCGTGCAGTACATGTCGATGCTCGGCGGTATCGTCTTCCTGAACCATCAGTTCGGCTCCTTCCTCGGCGCCTGGCTCGGGGGTAAGCTCTACGAGACTAGCGGCAGCTACGACATCGTCTGGTGGCTGGCAGTTGGGTTGGGCCTGGTGGCCGCGGCGCTGAACTGGCCGGTGCGCGAGACGCCGATCGTGCGCCCGGCGTGGCAGCCGACATGAAGCTGCCGCGCCGCGCCCTGCAAGTGGCCGCGGGCTTGCTGGCGGCGGCCGCGCTCGGCGCGGTCTTTCT
>JAHECC010000087.1 GCA_024641965.1 Rubrivivax sp. | reverse complement strand
CCCGCCAGCAAGCGGCATTGTTTGCCGACAGCCGCTATTGGGTGCAGGCCGAAGCGCAGCTGTCGGGCACGGGCATCGACCTGGTGCGCATCGAATCGGCGCTCGCACCGGCGCATCTGGACTGGCTCGTGCATCAGGTGCCGCGCGGCGGCGTCGTGGCGGTGGATGGCCAGGTGCTGGGGCTGAATGCGGCCAAGGCGCTGAAGACACGGCTCGACGGCGCCGGCATCATCTTGCGCACCGATCTCGACCTGCTCGACGGCGTCTGGCCCGAGCGCCCCGCCCTGCCGGCCCAGCCGCTGTATGCGCACCGGGCACCCCAGGCGACACGCACACGCGCGGCCAAGCTCGCGTTGGTGCGCGAGGCCATGGCGCAGCACGGCGCCACGCAGCATTTCATCTCCACCGTCGACGATGTCGCCTGGCTGACCAACCTGCGCGGCAGCGATGTCGAGTACAACCCGGTGTACTTGGCGCACCTGCTGCTGCACGCCACGGGCGGGCGGCTGTTCGTCGATCTGGCCAAGGTGGACGCATCGCTGCGCGCCGCGCTGGCGGCCGACGGCATCGAACTGGTGCCTTACGAGCAGGCTGCGGCAGCGCTGGCCGCTCTGGGTGCACAGGACACGGTGCTGCTTGATCCGAAGCGCATCACGCTGGGCTTTCGCGAACGCATCTCAAGCACCTGCAAGGTCATCGAGGCCATCAACCCGAGCACGCTGCTGAAGAGCCGCAAGACGGCCGAGGAGGCCGCCTTCGTGCGCGACGCCATGGCCGAGGACGGCGCCGCGATGTGCGAGTTCTACGCCGAGTTCGAAGCCGCGCTGGCGCGCGGCGAACGCGTCACCGAGCTGGACATCGATGAGCGCATCAGCGCGGCTCGCGCGCGGCGCAGGGGCTTCGTCGGGCTGAGCTTCCCGACCATTGCCGGCTTCAACGGCAACGGCGCGATGCCGCATTACCGCGCCACGCCGGAGTCCTATGCGGTGATCGAGGGCGACGGCCTGCTGCTCATCGACTCGGGCGCGCAATATCTCGGCGGCACCACCGACATCACGCGCGTCTGGCCCATCGGCACGCCGAGTGCGGCGATGCGGCGCGATTACACACTGGTGCTGAAAGGCACGATGAGCTTGAGCCGCACGCGCTTCCCGCGCGGCACGCTGAGCCCGATGCTCGACGCCATCGCCCGTGCGCCGCTGTGGGCCGAAGGCCTCGACTTCGGCCACGGCACCGGCCACGGCGTGGGCTACTTCCTCAACGTACACGAAGGCCCGCAGAGCATCAGCCGCACGATTCCCGACGCGCACATGGCGATGGAGCCGGGCATGATCACCTCGATCGAGCCCGGCGTGTACCGCTCTGGCCAATGGGGCGTGCGCATCGAGAACCTGGTGCTCAACGTGCCGGCGCAGACCGCCGAGGGCAATGCCTTCGCCGAGATGCTCGAATTCGAGACGCTGACGCTGTGTCCGATCGACACCACATGCATCGCCCCCGCACTGTTGCGCCGCGACGAGATCGAATGGCTGAACGGCTACCACGCGACGGTGCTGCAGCGGCTGGCAACACGCGTCGACGGCGCGGCACTGGCCTGGCTACAGCGGCGCTGCGCGTCGGTCTGAGCGATGCAATCCGGCGCTGCGCTGGGTATCGACCTGGGCGGCACGAAGATCGAAGCCCTGCTGCTGTCGCCACAGGGGCGCGAACTGTGGCGATGCCGGGTCCCTACCCCTGCAGGTGACTACGGCGCAACCGTCGATGCGGTGGCCGGGCTGGTGGTACAGGCGCGTGTCGAAGCCGGTGGCGCCGTGACGGTGGGCGTGGGCACACCAGGCAGCCTGACGCCGCAAGGCCTGATGAAGAACGCCAACTCGCTTTGCCTGAACGGCAAGCCGCTGCAGATGGATCTGGCGACAACGCTGGGCCAGCCGGTGCGAATCGCCAACGACGCCAACTGCCTGGCCTTGTCCGAGGCCACCGACGGTGCGGGCGGCGGTGCGAGCGTGGTCTTCGCCGTGATCCTGGGCACCGGTACCGGCGCGGGCATCGCCATTCGGGGCCAGGTGCTGGGCGGCCCCAACGCACTCGCCGGCGAATGGGGCCACAACCCTCTGCCCTGGGCGGTGCCTGGCGAGGACCCGGTGTTCGATTGTTATTGCGGGCAGCGCGGCTGCAACGAGACGCTGCTCAGCGGACCTGGGTTGGCACGCGAGCACCAGTGGATGGGTGGCGCGCCAGCAACGGCCGAGGCCATCGCAAGTGCGGCCGTGGCGGGCGATGCCGTTTGCGCCGCCACGCTGACGCGCTATTCGAGCCGCTTGGCGCGCGCATTGGCCGCGGTCATCAACCTCCTCGACCCCGACGTCATCGTCCTGGCAGGCGGATTGTCGAAGGTCGGCATGCTCTATGAGCAGGTGCCGCGACTGTGGGGTCGATGGGTGTTCTCGGGCGGCCACCAGGACCACGTGCGCACGCGTCTGGCGCCGAGCCTGCACGGCGATGCGTCGGGCGTGCGCGGCGCGGCGTGGCTGTGGCGTGATGCGGAGGCCGCTGGCTGACGCATCGCGAAGCTTGCAAAGGCAGGGGCAGCAGCAGCGCCGGTTCAGTACAGCCGGATCGCCACGTCGAAGTACCAGGTCCGGCGGATCTCGATCACATCGAACTCGCGGGCCAGGCCCGGCGGGAACGATTGGTAGTGCTCCTGGCTGCGCACGATGTTTCGTATCGCTTCGTCGATGGCAGGCACGCCGCTGGAGCGCACGAAGGTGATCGACTCCACCGAGCCGTCGCTCCTGATGGCCACCGTCACGAGGGGATCTGCGTGAGGCTGCTTCGCCGCTTCCCGGACCATGTCGAAGGTCATGTTCAGCTGGATCTTCCGACTCCAGGCTTGCGCATATTGGATGAGTTCGGCGTTGGGGTCGGTATGACCGAAGAGTCGGCCTCGGCGCGCGCTGCCCGAAGACGGCGCCAGCGAAGGTGGCAGGCGCGCCGCCGCCGATGCCTTGTCACGCTGAGCGGCCTCCTCGTCGAGTTGCCGTCCTATTGCGCGAAGCCTGGCTTCCCGTCTTGCCGCGGCCTCGTCCGCGGCATCGACGCGCGCGGTCCCTACCGGTGCGGCCGCCTGCCGGGCGGGCTCCTGCCGCGCCGCCTCCTGCCGTGCCGCCTCCTGTCGTGCCGCCTCCTGTCGTGCCGCCTCCTGTCGTGCCGCCTCCTGTCGCGCCGCCTCCTGTCGCGCCGCCTCCTGTCGCGCCGCCTCCTGCCGCGCCGCTTCCTGCCTCGCGGTGGCCAGCCGTGCAGCAGCCTGGCGTTCGGCCTCCTGCTGCAGGGTCTCGACTCGCGCCGCTTGCTGGTGGGCAGCTTCCTGCCTCGCCGCCTCTTGATCTGCGGCCGCCTGCCGAGCGGCTTCCAGACGTTGGGCTTCCAGGCGTTCCGCCTCCTGGCGCGCAGCCTCGAGCCGCGCCGCTTCCTGCCTTGCGGCTTCCTGCCGTGCCGCTGCCGCCTGCAACATCACCACCCGCCGCGCGGCCTCCTCTCGCTCCGCCTCGAGCCGCGAAGCCTCGACGCGCGCCGCTTCCTGCCGCGCCGTGGCTTGCTGAATCAGCGCCACGCGCCGTGCGGCATCCTCTCGTTCGGCCAGCTGGCGGGAAGCCTCAACTTGCGCAGCTTCCTGCCGGGCGGCTTCCTGCCGCGCCGCTGCTTCCTGTAGCACCGCCACCCGCCGCTCGGACTCCTTTCGCTCCGCGTCGAGCCGCAACGCCTCGAGCCGCGCAGCTTCCTGCCGAGCGGCGTCCTGCCGCGCCGTTGCTTCCTGCAACACCACCCCCTGCCGCTCGGATTCCTGGCGCTCCGCCTCAAGCCGTGATGCCTCGACTCGCGCTGCCTCCTGCCGGGCGGCTTGCTGTCGCGCCGCCGCTTGCCGTGCCACCGCCATCTGCCTTGTGGCCTGTTCTCGTTCGGCCTCGAGCCGCGCCGTCACCTGCTGCAGCGCTCTTCGGCGGGTCGCCTCGCGCTCCTTGACAAGATCAAGAATGGCCTGTTCATCGGCCTGCTGGCTTGCCACCTGGTCGATCTTCAGCGGCGCTGCCGCAGCCGCCTCGCGTGGCACCGGGATCGCGATCTTCGGGCTCGAGGCACTTTGCGCCACAGCGATCACGGGCGTTGGCGGCGCGGGGTTTGCGCGCACCTCCCATGTAGCCTCGTCGGGCCGCGCCAGGGCAATCACAACAGGTTCTGGCATCGGCGAGCGTGCCGTCTCAGCTGTCCGATCGGCGCGCGACGGCGTCTTCGCAGGCATCGCTGCGGGTGCAGCGCCCGCCTTGGCCTTGGCCTTGGCCCTTGGCACGATCGCCGCGGCCGTCCGCTCTTGGTCGGGCGCAGCCGCCGCCGATGGCTTCGTCCCTGTCGCGCCCGCCCCACTTTGCTTGACCTGTGCCTGCGGCAACGCCTCCAAGACGGGCACGACCGCTGGTCGTGCGACGGGTTCGTGCGAGGGAACGAGCACGATGCGCAGTTCCGGCACCTCGGCCCGTCGATCCTTCCAGGGGAAACGCAAGCCCGGAAGGCCGAGCCCCTGCCCGCCGAAGGTCAGATGAAAGAGAAGGGCGTGAATCAGCACGGAATACAGCAGTGCCAGCCTCAGTCGCCGTCTTTCTCGGCGCCTGCGTCGGCTTGCTGGCAAGCGACGGCCGCCCGTGCGCCTGAATGCCGCCGGCTTGGCGCCGGGCGTCGGCTTCAGCTTGTTGCTGGAACGCGTGGAGCTCAACTTTGCTCCAGCCTCGCTGCTTTCACCCTGCTGATGGCGCGCAGCAGCACGACCCCCTGGCCGTCGACCTGCCCGGCCCACCACTCATGACACCGCAATACCCACATCGGATGCATCCGTGAACCGCATCCGGGACATTGTCCTATCCACATCCCCCAGACTCGGGCACCGATTCTCGGGGTCCCGACGACACCATCGCCGCCGGGGATGCCACTACGCACTTGATCTCAGCGCAGACATGTCGCCGGATCTGCGCTGACGCGCATGACCCGATGTTCGAGACGACACGGAAGGCTCAGCTCGTTCGCATCGAGAGCCCGGTCCGGAAACTGCTTCTGGCCGCAAGCGACAGACGCCCGCTGGCCCTCAGGTGTCCTTGGAAATCGAGATCGTCGGGAACTTCGACGAGAAGTCCTTGGCGCGCTGCGCGATCTTCACCGCCACCTGCCGCGCCACCGCCTTGTAGATGCCGGCGATTTCGCCCTCCGAATCGGCCACCACGCTCGGCCGGCCACCATCGGTCTGCTCGCGGATCGACAGGTTCAGCGGCAGCGCGCCGAGATAGTCGACCTTGTATTCCCCGGCCATCTTCTTGCCACCGTCGGCGCCGAAGATGTGCTCGCTGTGACCGCAGTTCGGGCACACGTAGATCGACATGTTCTCGACCAGCCCGAGGATCGGCACGCCAACCTTCTCGAACATCTTCAAGCCCTTGCGTGCGTCGAGCAGCGCGATGTCCTGCGGCGTGGTGACGATGATCGCGCCGGTCAGCGGAACCTTCTGGCACAGCGTGAGCTGGATGTCGCCGGTGCCCGGCGGCATGTCGACGATCAGGTAGTCCAACTCGCGCCAGTTGGTCTGGCGCAGCAGCTGTTCCAGCGCCTGCGTGACCATCGGGCCGCGCCAGATCATCGGGTTGTCGGCGTCGATGAGGAAGCCGATCGACATGACCTGCACGCCGTAGTTCTCCATCGCCTCCATGGTCTTGCCGTCGCTGCTCTCGGGGCGGCCTTCGATACCCATCATCATCGGCTGGCTGGGGCCGTAGATGTCGGCATCGAGGATGCCCACGCTGGCCCCCTCGGCGGCCAGCGCCAGCGCCAGGTTGACCGCGGTGGTGCTCTTGCCGACACCGCCCTTGCCCGAGGCCACGGCGACGATGTTCTTCACGTTGGGCAGCAACTGCACACCGCGCTGCACCGCGTGCGCGGTGATCTTCGAACTCAGATTGACACTGACGTTCTCGACACCGGCGACGCTGCGCGCGGCCGCGATCAGCGCCTTGCGCAGCGCCGGCATCTGGCTCTTCGCCGGGTAGCCCAGTTCGACATCGAAGGCCACATCGCCGCCTTCGAGCTTCAGGTTCTTCAGCAGCCTGGTCGAGACCAGATCCTTGCCGGTGTTCGGATCGATGACGGCTTTCAGTGCGTCGAGCAGCAATGCTTCATTCACGGCAGGCATGGGCACATAGTTCGTTTGAAAGGGCCCGAAGTCTAACTGAGCACCCTTCGCCCCTACGCGCTGCAAGGGGGCAATGAGCGAGAGCAGCAGCCTAGAATCCGCCCCTCACCCGCGCCCCTCCAGCCCCCAGGCCGCCGCATGACCCGCAAGCTCTTCGTCACCACCGCCCTGCCCTACGCCAACGCGCCGTTCCACATCGGGCACATGATGGAGTACATCCAGGCCGACATCTGGGTGCGCTTCCAGCGGCTGATTGGCCATGAGGTGAATTTCGTCTGCGCCGACGACGCGCATGGCGCGCCGATCATGATTGCGGCCGAAAAAGCCGGCAAGACGCCGCAGGCCTTCGTTGCCGAGATCGCTGCCGGGCGCAAGCCCTACCTCGACGGTTTCCACATCGCCTTCGACAACTGGCACAGCACCGACGCGCCGGAGAACCACGCGCTGGCGCAGGACATCTACCGCGCGCTGCGCGACAACGACCTGGTCGCGACGCGTACCATCGAGCAGTTCTTCGACCCGCTGAAGAACATGTTCCTGCCCGACCGCTACATCAAGGGCGAGTGCCCGAAATGCGGCACGAAAGACCAGTACGGCGACAACTGCGAAAACTGCGGCGCCGTCTATGCCCCCACCGAACTGAAGAACCCGTATTCCGCACTGAGCGGTGCGGTACCGGTGTTGAAGAGCAGCGAACACTTCTTCTTCAAGCTGTCCGATGCCCGTTGCGTCGAGTTCCTCGAAGCCTGGACGCAGGACGGCAAGCTGCAGCCCGAGGTGGCCAACAAGGTCAAGGAATGGTTCGTCAAGGGTAACGACGGCGATGATTCGAAACCAGGCGGCCTGGCCGACTGGGACATCAGCCGCGACGCGCCCTACTTCGGCATTCAGATCCCCGACGCGCCGGGCAAGTACTTCTATGTCTGGCTGGACGCGCCGGTGGGTTACCTGGCCTCGCTGAAACATCTGCTGGACCAGCGTGGTGTCGACTTCGACGCCTACCTGGCCGACCCCGAGTTGGAACAGATCCACTTCATCGGCAAGGACATCGTCACCTTCCACACGCTGTTCTGGCCGGCGATGCTGAAGTTCAGCGGCCGCAAGGTGCCCGATCGCATCTTCGTGCACGGCTTCATCACCGTCAGCGGCGAGAAGATGAGCAAGAGCCGCGGCACCGGTATCTCGCCATTGCGCTATCTCGAAATCGGCTTGAACCCGGAATGGCTGCGTTACTACATCGCCGCCAAGCTGAACAGCCACGTCGAGGATATCGACTTCAATGCCGAGGACTTCGTCGCGCGCATCAACGCCGACCTGGTGGGCAAGTACATCAACATCGCCAGCCGCGCCGCGGGCTTCCTGAACAAGCGCTTTGCCGGCCACCTGTCAGCCGACATCGGCGTCGAGGGCCGTGTGCTGCTCGATGCGCTGCGCGCGCACCAGGGCACGGTGGCGCAACTGTACGAGGAGCGCGAGTTCGGCAAGGTGCTGCGCGAGATCATGGCGCTGGCGGACCGGGTGAATGGCTACGTCGACCAGCACAAGCCCTGGGAGTTGGCCAAGCAGGCCGGGCAGGACACGGTGCTGCACGATGTGTGCAGCGTGTGCATAGAGGCCTTCCGCCTGCTGACGATCTACCTGAAGCCGGTGTTGCCGGCGCTGGCCGCGCAGGTCGAGGCCTTCCTGCACGTCGAGCCACTGGTCTTCGCCGACGCGTCGCGCGCCATCGGCGGCCACAAGATTGGCGAGTACAAGCACCTGATGCAGCGCATCGACCCGAAAGCCATGGACGCACTGTTCGAGCCGCCGGCCGCGCCAGCCGTATTGCCCGGCGGCGAGGCACTGGCACCCGAGATCGGCATCGACGACTTCGCCAAGATCGACCTGCGCATCGCGAAGATCGTCGAGGCCAAGCGCGTCGATGGCAGCAGCAAGCTGCTGCAGCTGACGCTCGACGTGGGCGAAGGCCGGCTTCGCAATGTCTTCAGCGGCATCCAGTCGGCCTATGCACCCGAAGACCTCGTCGGCAAGCTGACCGTGGTGGTCGCCAACCTGGCGCCGCGCAAGATGAAGTTCGGGCTCAGCGAAGGCATGGTGCTGGCCGCGTCGCATGCTGACGAGAAGGCGCAACCCGGCTTGTACGTGCTTGAACCCTGGCCCGGGGCCACGCCCGGACTGCGCGTGCGCTAGAGGCTTCTCCCACCGGCAATGCAGCTGCAGCGCTTCAGACCCCGGTTGCTCGACGCTCTGGCCGGCTACAACGCCGCGCTGTTCGCACGCGATGTCGGCGCCGGGCTGACGGTGGGCATCGTCGCGCTGCCGCTGGCGATGGCCTTTGCCATCGCCTCGGGCGTGAATCCCGAGGCCGGCATCTTCACCGCCATCATCGCCGGCTTCCTGATCAGTGCGCTGGGCGGCTCCACGGTGCAGATCGGCGGGCCGGCCGGTGCCTTCATCGTCATCGTCTACGGCATCGTCGAGCGCTACGGCCTGGCGAATCTCTTGATCGCCACCTCGCTGGCCGGCGTGCTGCTGTTCGTGATGGGGCTGTTCAAGCTCGGGGGCATGGTGCGCTACGTGCCCGTGCCGATCATCATCGGCTTCACCAACGGCATCGCGGTGTTGATCGGGCTGTCGCAGTTGAAGGATCTGCTGGGCCTGAAGATCGAGAAGATGCCTTCGGACTTCTTCACCCAGATTCACGCGCTGGCCTCGCACCTGGGCTCGATCAACCCGGCGGCTGTGGCCTTGGGAGCGATCAGCCTGACGCTGGTGGTGCTGTGGCCCAAGTCCTACACCATGCCGCAGGCGCCCGCCGGGCGCTGGGGTAAGCTCAAGCGGCTGAGTTCGCACCTGCCGGGCACGCTCATTGCGCTGGCGGTCGCCACCACCGCGACAGCGCTGCTGAAGCTGCCGGTCGAGACCATCGGCTCGCGTTTCGGCGGCATACCGCAGGCGCTGCCGTCCTTCGCGCTGCCCGAGCTGAGCTGGGCCACGGCCAAGCTGCTGTTCATCCCCACCATCACCATCGCGTTGCTCGGAGCGATCGAGTCGTTGCTCTGCGCACGCGTGGCCGACAACGCCGCCAGCTTCCCGCGGCACGACCCGAACCAGGAACTGATGGCCCAAGGCGTGGCCAATTTCGTCACGCCCTTCTTCGGCGGCATACCGGCCACCGGCACCATCGCGCGCACCGTCACCAATGTGCGCGCCGGCGCGGCCTCGCCGATCGCCGGCATCGTGCATGCGGCCACGCTCCTGGCCATCGTGCTGCTGGCCGCGCCGCTGGCGGTGCATGTACCGCTGGCGGCGCTGGCCGGCATCCTGATGTTCGTCGCCTGGAACATGGGCGAATGGCACGAGTTCGCGCGGCTGCGCAGGTTCAGCGCCCAATACCGCACCATCCTGCTCGGCACCTTCACGCTCACCGTGGTCTTCGACCTGACCGTGGCGGTGCAGGTGGGCCTGCTGCTGGCCTGCGTGTTCTTCATCGTCCGCATGGGCACGCTGTTCAGCGTGCGGCCCCATGCCGAAGACAGTCTGCCACCCGGTGTTCGCGTGTTCGAGCTCTTCGGTTCGCTGTTCTTCGGCGCGGTCGGCAAGATCGAGGCCCTGGCCACGCAGTTGCCCGACGGCACCCGCGCCGTGGTGCTGGAGATGCACCGGCTGATCTCCATCGACACCTCGGGCCTGGAGGCACTGCGCCTGCTGCACCGCGACCTGAAGCGGCGCGACGTCGCGCTGATCCTGGCGAACGTCAACGAGCAGCCGTTGTCGCTGATCCGCCGCTCCGGCTTCGAGGCGGTGATCGGGGCGGAGGCCATCGTGCCGAACCTGGCCGAGGCAATGGAACAGGCGGGCTGAGGGCCGGCGGCGTGTCGCCGCGCTATTTCGACCGGCGCGTTCGCCAGAAGCCCTTGGCCCTGCGCAGGTCGGCCAAAGCGAGCATGCAGCGCTGGATCGCGATGTCGCGCTCGCGCGCCAGCCAGCCCAACGCGAACATGGCTTGCCCATCCTCACGCGCGGGTGCTGCGAACAGCGAGCGCGCCACGCAGAGGTCGTTGAAGACGCCCAACGTCTCCTGCGCCGGCCCCATCCGTTTCAGGAAGGCACGCGCCGCCTTGCGCGGGTACAACGGCGCCGCCAGTTCGCTCAGGTAGCGCAGCCGCTTGACGCGCCTGCGCAGCCGATGGCGCAGGCTATCGTCCAGCGATTCAAAGCGCGTGGCGCCGCGGCCCACCTGTCGGTACAGCCGCGCGAGATGTTGCCGCACACGCGGCTCGGCCGGTGCATCGCCCGCCTCGGTACCCGCGGCGAAGGCCAACAGCGTCAGCCACAACCGCGTGGTGGCGACTTCGCACAAGGCCTGCTGCGCGTCGGCGTCGTCGGCCATCGGTGGCAGTTCGAGATCGGGTACGCCGGCCTTGCGCAGCGCCGGCAACAGCGTCTGCTCCAGCGCGTCGCGGTCGCGCGCTGCACCGAACCGGGCGAACAATTGCGACAGCGCATCGAGCCAGGACGGATCGGTCTGCGGCGAAAGCTCACCCAGTTCGCGCAGCACCGTGCGCAAGCGGCGCAGGCCTACGCGCAGTTGATGCAGATGCTCGGGCGTGGTTTGCGCTTCGTGCGCGATCTCGCTGGCATTGCCCAGCACCTGCACCAGGCACGCACTGACCATCGCGCGCAGTGCGTCGGCGCCGCCGACGTTTTCAGGCAGCATCGGCGCGCGCGCCTTGACAGGCTCACCCAGACGGACGCCACGTGCCAGCCGCGCGCCGCGCTCGGCCTTGGTGCGGACGTCCAGCGTCAGGCCGAAGCGCTGCACCCAGCGCGCGGCCAGCGCCACCAGGGCCGCGGCGTCGCCGCCCTTCAGCTCGAACTCGAGCTCGCACAGGGGCCAGCGCCGGTCGCCGGCGGTCAGCGCACCTTCGTCGAAAGCCAGTTCCACCTGGCAGCCCGGCGCGCGCAGTAGGCGCCTCGTGCGCCTCACCTCGGTTCCGTAAGTGGGCACGAGTTGCGCCTCGCCGAGCACGCGGCGCAGCGCGTCGCCGGCCGGCGTGCCGTCGTGCAGTGCCGGATCGGCGGCCGGCACCGTACCCGCCGGCACGGCCAGCACGACCTCGTGCTCCAGCCTTTGCCACATGCCGTCACCGGCGCCCTTCAGCGTCTGCACCCAGCGCCGGCCCTCCTTGCGCACGCGCAGCGCCATTTGGGCCTGCGCCAGGCATCGGTCGGCGCTGTCGTAGTACTGCGCGCGCAATTGCACCCTCTGCGCGCTGCGCGTGGCCACTGCACGGGTCACGGCGGCGCGGCGTGCGGCAGGCACCTGGAACTTCAACTCGATTTCGGTCATGCGCGAAGGCGTTGACGGACGACAGCCCGGCTAAAATGCCGCATTCTGCTGCAGTCGTGTGACAACATGCCCTTCTTCGCCCGAGCGCCCTACAAGTCCGAGGTGTCGATCTTCATCGACGAACTGAAGGCGAAGAAGCCGAGCCTGGAAAGCGAGCAGCGCGCCGGCCGTGCGTTGCTGTGGGACAAGACGCTGGACCGCCAGTCGCAGCAAGCCTGGCAAGAGGCCAAGGTGCCGCAGCAACCCTACGTCTACCAGACCAAGACCGACTGAGCGCCTTGAATCGCAGGTCGCGGGCCGGGGATTCGGCCGACTTCGACGGCTCGACCGCAGTGGCGGAAGCGCCGCTGCCCGAGGTCGTGGACCAGGTGGCGCTGGCGCGTCTGTACGGCGAGCCGCTGTTCAAGCTGCCCACCGACCTGTACATCCCGCCCGACGCGCTCGAGGTCTTTCTCGAAGCCTTCGAAGGCCCGCTCGACCTGCTGCTGTACCTGATCCGTCGGCAGAACTTCAACATCCTGGACATTCCGCTGGCCGACGTGACGCGCCAGTACCTCGACTATGTCGAGCAGATCCGCCGCCGCAACCTCGAGCTGGCCAGCGAATACCTGCTGATGGCGGCGATGCTCATCGAGATCAAGTCGCGCATGCTGCTGCCGCCGAAGAAGACGGCGGACGGCGCCGAGGTGGCCGACCCGCGGGCCGAGCTGGTGCGCCGCCTGCTCGAATACGAGCAGATGAAGCTGGCCGCCGCGCAGCTGGACGCGATGCCGGTGCTGGGGCGCGACTTCCTGCGCGCCCAGGTGACGATCGAGCAGTCGATCGAAGCGCGTTTCCCGGACGTGGAGGCCGAAGACCTGCGCGAAGCCTGGCTGAGCATCCTGAAACGCGCCAAACTGAACCAGCACCACCACATCACGCGCGAGCAGCTGTCGGTGCGCGAGCACATGAGTCTGGTGCTCAAGCGCCTGCAGGGCCAGCGATTCGTCGAGTTCAACGAGCTCTTCGATGCGACACGCGGGGTGGGCGTGCTGGTGGTGACCTTCCTGGCGATGCTCGAGCTGTCGCGCGAGAACCTGCTGCAGCTGACACAGGCCGAAGCCTTTGCGCCGATCTACGTCAGGCTGGCCTACGCGCCGAGCTGAGGCCAGCCACGTCTGGGGCCGCCTCATACGAAACTGCCGCCGATCGCATGGAACGGTGGGCCGCAGACGGCGCAAAGCGGTCGATGGAGTAAACAACCGGCCAGGACGGAGCGCTCGAATCCGGCGCAACAACCCGTTGTCGCAGAATGCCGGTCACCGGTTATCTGAGTCTTGCGGTGTGGTCGACACGGCTCAAGTGCCTGCGTCGCCTTCGGCTGATTCGCTTCGGCGGTGTCGGGCTGTGTCAACGCCACGCCCGGGCGCGCTAGGTAAGCGCAACTGCGAATCGACCTGCGTATGCCCACGCAACGTCCAGTTGCCGGCTTCAACGCCCATGACGGGCACTGCGTCGGGCCACGGCCCAGAGGCGCAGTCGGCGCTCGCAAGGGATCTGATCGCGCTGGTATCGACGCTGTGCTTCACGACTTTCGGGGCGAAGCCTTGGTTTTCGAACAGACCACACGGTTTCGGCTGCACTGCCGCGTCAGCATCGAACTCACATCGGCGAGACTGAGATTCCTGACACCGTCCTGGCACACGCCTCAGGGCTCGTCAATCCCGTTCCGAGAACTCCCGCATCCATGAGATGCCAACCCATTCGGGGATGCTGTTGGGTCAGGCCGACCCTGCAACCCCTGGCGCGGTCGCGTGGTAGATGTGCACGTCACGCTGCGGGAAAGGAATCGAGATGCCTTCTTCATCGAAGCGTTCCTTCACCCTTCGAGTGATATGCCAGCGCAGTTCCCAGTAGTCCTGGATGCGGCACCACGCGCGCACCGTGAAATTGACGGAAGACTCGCCCAGTTCGGTCAGTCGGATGAACGGTTCGGGCGTGTCGAGCACGCGCTCATCGGCCGCGACGATCTCTTTGAAGATTTGCTCCGCACGCGAAATGTCATCGGCATAGCCGATGCCGAAGACCAGGTCGACGCGGCGCGTGTCTTCCGAAGTGACGTTGCGAATGATGCTGCCCCAGATCTTCCGGTTCGGCACCAGGAGCTTCTGGTTGTCACCGGTCATGATGGTGGTGGACACGAGGTTCATGTGCCGGACCTTGCCGACCGCTTCCGGGACCTCGATCCAGTCGCCGACATCGTAGGGCCGATAGACGAGGATCATGATGCCGGCAGCGAAATTCCCCAGCACGTCCTGCAGCGCGAAGCCGACGATGAAGCCGGCGATGCCCAGGCCGGCCAGCATGTGGCTGACTTCGATGTTGAATTGCCACAGCACGATCAGAAGACCGACCAGCATCACCAGCACCGAGGCGGTGCGGGCCGCAAAGCGTTGCATCAGCTGCGACGCGCCGAACTCCGACCTGCGCATGGCTCGACGAACGCCACGACGCACGAGACTCGCCAGCAGCTTGAACCCCAGCAGAATCGCCAGCACGAGAATGGCTCTGAATGCGATCGTCGGCCCGCTTTCGCGCAGCCACTTCCCGGCATCCGCCATCTGATGGTCGTAGAAGGACTTGATGACATCGACGCTCAGCGTGTCCGTGTTGATCTGGCCGGTGGTGCGAATCAACAACTCGCTGTAGGTCGTATCGTCGAGGCCGCGCTTGTTCATCAGTGCGACGATATTGGTCAGGCTCGCGATGGCACCGTCCTTCTTGGTCTGTAGCGCCGCGATCTGTGCCTGCACCTTCTCCTTGTCCGCGGCCACCGTCTTGCCCAACTGGTCGCGCAGCGACGCCAACTCATCGACTGACAACTTGATCTCGCCGGCCAGCTTGGTGGCGCGCCGCTCGACCAACTTGTCGAGGTAGGCGCGATCGCCCGATGCGTCGATGCCTACGCGTTGCGCACGTTCCGCGTTGTCGTTCAGATCGAGGAGCAGCGCATCGAGCGCCGCGCTCTGTTTGGCCACCCGATCCTTGCGCGCAACCAGTTCCGCGGAATCCAGCTTGTCCTGATCCTTCTGCAGCGCAGCGACATCGGCTTCCAGTGCCTCGACGTTCGACCTGAGGAGTTTGGCTTCCGCTTCCACCAGATCGCGGGCCCGCTGGCTCAGCATGGTCGCGTCCATTCCCTCCTGTTGCATCTTCTCGATCAGATCGATCAATGCGGCCAACATGCGCCGGATGTCTGTTTCGACATCGCGGACTTGCAGCGCCACCTCGTCGCGCTGATCTCCATCGAGCGTACGCATTGACGCGAGCAGCTTCTGCCGCTTCTGCACGAGATCGTCCAACTGCTCGAGGAGTTCGTGCTGCTCGGCGAGCAGGGGATGAACCTCAGACGCAGTGCCGGCCGAGGCCGGTCTCGCGGTGACCCGGGCCGCGCTCGCCGGTGAAGCAGCGCCTTCGGCGGCGGCGGCCGGCGTTGCACCGATCACGCACGACAACACCAGGGCATTGGCCAGTGACAGAGCAAAGCTCTTGAACCTCAGAAAATTGTCTTGCATGCCGCGAATTTCTCTCCGATGAATGGGGTGTTCGTTCGCTGCTTCTGCTTTCGATGGCATGCGTCGCGTTGGCGCGACGTGCAGCGATGCACGGTGCGGGACTTTGCCGCAATGAGAGCGAATCGTAGACGATCAGCATACTGCCAAGACCTGCCGTACGCACCACGGGAACGTTTGGCCTGCCTGCGTGCCGCCGTTCGTGCCTCGCTTTGCCCTGGGCATCCGGCGACCGCCGGCCCACACGAGAATGTCAACTGGCTGCTAGTTCATCGTGGAAATCACTGCCAAGATGCGCTGCGATCCTGAACCCAACGCGGTCGACGCGCTGGACGGCCACGATGCCGCACCGCAATCCTCTCGCCGAATCCTGCAACCCAGGAGCAACCCCCATGCAAATGAAATCCGCACTGTCTCGAGCCGTTTCGGCGATCGTGTCTTGCGTGCTTGTGCTTCCGTCGGTGGCTTTTGCCGACAGCACGGTGCGCTGCGAGAGCAGCGGTTACCGCTACGCCCATTGCCCTGTTGACACCAATGGGCGCGTGACCATCGAGCGACAGTTGTCGAGTACGACATGCCGCGAAGGCGACAACTGGGGCTACGACCGCAGCGGCATCTGGGTGAACAAGGGCTGCGGGGCCGAGTTTCGTGTCAGCGGCGGCGGCGGTGGTGGTAGCCGCAACAAGGCAGTCGCCGCCGGCGCGGCCATTGCCGGCATCGCCATCCTCGCTGCACTGGCTTCGCGCGGCAGCAGCAGCGGCAACCAGAATGCCGACGTCGCTTCCTGGGC
>JAHECC010000283.1 GCA_024641965.1 Rubrivivax sp. | reverse complement strand
TGCCGGTGGCGTGGTGTTCTATGCCAACTACCTGAAGTTCTTCGAGCGCGCGCGCACCGAGTGGCTGCGCACACTGGGCTTCTCGCAACAGCAGATGCTGAAGCACGATGGCGTGATGTTCGTCGTCACCGAGACGGCGCTGCGCTACCTGCGCGCGGCCCGGCTCGACGATGTGCTGGACGTCAGCGTGCGCGTGCTGCAGCATGGCCGCGCATCGCTGCAGCTCACGCAACAGGCCTGGCGCGGCGGCGAGTTGCTGGCCGAGGGCGACATCCGCATCGGCTGTGTGCGACCCTCGGCGGACGCCGCCTTCCGCCCCTGCCGCATCCCCACCCAGATACTCCAGAAGATCGCATGAACCAGGACCTTTCCATCTTCACGCTGGTCCTGCACGCCAGCCCCGTGGTGCAGATCGTGATGGCGGGGCTGATGCTGGTGTCGCTGGCCAGCTGGACCGTGATCTTCGGCAAGTTCGTCGGACTGAAGCGCGTGCGCCAGGGCAACGATGGCTTCGAGCGCGAGTTCTGGTCGGGCCGCAGCCTGACCGAATTGCAGCAGTCCAGCAGCAGCAAGCCGGCCACCGCGCCGCTGGAGCGCATCTTCGCCAGCGGCATGCGCGAGTTCATGAAGCTGCGCGAGCGCCGGCTCGACGCCGCCGCGCAACTCGGCGGCGCGCAGCGCGCCATGCGCGCGAGCTTCCAGCGCGAGATGGATGTGATCGAGAGCAACCTGAGCTTCCTCGCCTCGGTGGGCTCGGTGTCGCCCTATGTCGGCCTGTTTGGCACGGTGTGGGGCATCATGCATGCGTTCGTCGGCCTGTCGAACCTGCAGCAGGTGACGCTGGCCACCGTGGCGCCGGGCATCGCCGAGGCGCTGGTGGCCACGGCGATCGGCCTGTTCGCGGCGATTCCGGCCGTGGTGGCCTACAACCGACTGTCGCGCGACATCGACCGCATCGCCATCCAGCTGGAGACCTTCATCGAGGAGTTCTCCAACATCCTGCAGCGCAGCGCCGGTCAGCCGGCCGGCGCGGACTGAGATGCCTTCAGTAGCCGGCAGGGGAGGCTCGCGGCGGCGGCGCGCGATGAACGAGATCAACATGGTGCCGTTCATCGACGTGATGCTGGTGCTGCTGATCATCTTCATGGTCACCGCACCGCTGATCACGACCGGCATGGTCGATCTGCCCAGCGTCGGCAAGTCGAACCAGCGGCCGAATCACGTCATCGAGCTGGTGCTGGGCCTGGACGAAAAGCTGCGTTTGCGCATCGACCAGGAGGATGGCGGCACGCTCTCGCTGAAGGAACTGCCTGTGCGGGTGAAGCAGGCGCAAGCCGGCGACGCGCAGGTGCCGGTGGTCATCAGTGCCGAACGCAACGTCAGGTACGAGGCCGTGGTGCGCGTGATGGACGTGTTGCAGCGCGCCGGCGTGCAGCGCGTCGGCCTTTCGGTCAAGCAAGGTCAGTAACTTGCGAACGGCCACCGTCTCGCTGCATGGCGCCGACGTGTTTCGGCCGCAGTCGCGCGACGGCATGGGCCGCGGTGCGCTGTTCGCGCTGGGGATCCACGCCCTGCTGGTGCTGGCGCTGGCCGCGTCGGTGAACTGGCGCAGCAAGACGCCGCAGACCTTCAGCGCCGAGCTGTGGGCAGTGGCGCCGCAGGTGGCCGCACCGCGGCTGGTGGAGCCGACGCCGGTCGCACCACCTCCCCCGCCGCCCACGCCGGCTCCGGCTCCTGCACCCCCACCACCACCCCCCGCCCCGGCGCCTGCGCCCGTGCCGCCGCCGGCACCGGCCCCGGCACCCGAAATCGACGCGCAGATCGCCATCGAGAAGGCACGCCTGGCCGAGAAGGAGAAAGTCGAGCGCGAGCAGGCCGAGATCGAGAAACTCGCGCGCGAGAAAGCCGCACGCGAAAAGGCCGAACGCGAGAAGGCGGAACGGGAAAAGGCCGAACGCGAGAAAGCCGAGCGAGAGAAGGCGGCGCGTGAGAAAGCCGAACGCGACAAGGCCGAACGCGAACGCATTGCCAAGGCCAAGGCGGAAGCCAAGGCCAAAGCCGAGGCCAAGGAGCGTGAACTGCAGGCGCAACGCGAAGCGCAGGAAAAGCGCGAGCAGGCGGCTGAGGTCAAGCGCCTCGAGGAGCAGCGCAAGGACAACCTGAAGCGCATGCTCGGCCAGGCCGGCGCCACCGGCTCACCCGGTTCGACGGGCACTGCGCTGAAGGACGCGGCACCGTCGGCCAACTATGCCGGCAAGTTGATCGCAACCATCAAGCCGAACATCGTGCTCACCAATCCGGTGCCGGGCAAGCCGGCCGCCGACGTGGAAGTGCGCGCCGCCGCCAACGGCACGATCCTCAGCCGCAAGCTGGTGAAGAGCAGCGGCAACAAGGATTGGGACGAAGCCGTGCTGCGCGCCATCGACCGTACCGGCGAGCTGCCACGCGATGTCGACGGCCGCGTGCCGCCGGTGCTGGTCATCACCTTCACGCCGTGACAGGCGCTCAGGGCTCGAGACGCAGCGCTGCCAGGTAGGCCACGCTGCGTGCCCGGGTGTTGTCGGCATCGGCACCCACGGCGATGGCCAGGATCGATGGCACGCTGCGCGATTCGTCGCCGAAGGCGCGCAGGAAATCGGCGTGCACATCGCGCCGCTCGGACTGCCAGGTCGAAGTCGGGCTGCCGGCACCATGCAGCACCATCCAGCGCACACGCCGCGAATAGGCGTTGTCGAGCACCGTGCCGGGCGGCAGCCGCGAATCCCATACGTAGCACAGCGTGGCCGATGGCAGGGGCTCGGCACTGCGGCTGCGCGCCAGACGCAGCAACTGGCGCTCGCCGAAGGGCACCGCATCGAGCGGCAGGTCGAACATCACGCAGACCTTCAGCGCAGCATCGTCACCGTCACGCGTGCGCAGGTCGGCTTGTGCATTGCCTTGATCCACGCGCCATCGCCACGACAGCCAGCGCGCCGGCGCGAGCGGCGGCAGCGCATGCACCAGGTACCCGTAGGAGGCCTCGGCCTGCACGCGCAGCACCGACTGGCCATCGAGATCGACGCGGCTGAAGCGTGTGAAGGGCTCCTTCTGCTGCGGCAGGCCGCGCAGTTGCCACGGCGCCGGCGGCAGACTGCCGCTGCCGCCGTCGATGTCGCTCAGGCTGGCCTGCGCCGGGACGCCCAACAGGCCGATCAGGCCGGTGACGAGCACGGCGGGCCCACGCAGCGCGCTCATCCGCGCTGCCAGTCGTGGAACTTCTTCACCCAGCGCAGCAGCATGTGCGGCTGGTGGTTGCGCTTCCATTCGCCGGCCGCGTACTTGTTGGCCTCGGCCCAGGTCGGGTAGGTGTGGATCGTGCCGAGGATCTTGTTCAGCCCCAGGCCATGCTTCATCGCCAGCACGTACTCGGCCAGCAGTTCGCCGGCATGCACGCCGACGATGGTCACGCCAAGGATGCGGTCCTTGCCCGGCACGGTCAGCACCTTGACCCAGCCCTCGGCGGCACTGTCGGCGATGGCACGGTCCAGGTCGTCCAGCCCGTAGCGCGTGACTTCAAAGGCGATGCCCTGCTCCTTCGCCTCCTGCTCGTTCAGGCCGACACGTGCCACCTCGGGGTCGATGAAGGTGGTCCACGGGATCACCGAGTAGTCCGCCTTGAACTTCTTGAACTGCCCGAACAGCCCGTTCACCGCGGCATACCAGGCCTGGTGCGACGCGGTGTGCGTGAACTGGTAGGGCCCGGCCACGTCGCCGGCCGCCAGGATGTTGGGGTAGATCGTGCGCAGGTACTCGTCGGTCTGCACCGTGCGCTGCACCGGGATGCCCAGCTCCTCCAGGCCGAAACCCTGCAGCCGCGCAGAGCGGCCCACTGCGCATAGCAGTACGTCGAACTCGACCCGCTGCTCGACGCCGGCATGTTCGAGCACGATGAACTTGCGCTCGCCGTCCTTCTCGCAGCGCAGCGCCTTGTGGCCGGTGAGCACTTTCACGCCGTCGTACTGCAGCACCTTCTGCGCATGCGCAGACACGTCCTCGTCCTCGCGGATCATGATGCGCGGCAGCATCTCCACCTGCGTCACGGCCGAACCGAGCCGCGCGAAGCTTTGCGCCAGCTCGCAACCGATCGGCCCGCCGCCCAGCACCACCAGCCGCGCCGGCAATTCGCGCAGGCCCCACAGCGTGTCGCTGGTGACAAAACCCACGTCGTCCAGGC
>JAHECC010000086.1 GCA_024641965.1 Rubrivivax sp. | reverse complement strand
AGCGATTTCATGACGCTGCAGCCGGGTGATGTGCTGATGCTGGGCGTGAAGGCGGGCGCGCCGCGCCTGCGCGCCGGCCAGCGATACAGCATCGAGGCCGAGGGTCTTGGGCGGCTGCAAGGCCGGCTGGTGGCCGAATGAAGAGCGCACGCGTGGCCTATGGCGGTGCGCTGCACACGGCAGTGCCGCACGAGCAGGGCCTGCAACTGGCCGACGGCCGCGTGCTCGCCGAAGAACAGGTGGTCTGGCTGCCGCCTTTCGAGGTCGGCACGGTCATCGCGCTCGGCCTGAACTATGCCGACCACGTGAAGGAATTGTCGAAGGAGCTGACGATCACCGCCAAGGACGAGCCGTTGGTGTTCTTCAAAGGCCCGAGCGCGTTGATCGGCCACCGCGGTTTCACGCGCCGGCCGAAAGACCTGAGCTTCATGCACTACGAATGCGAGCTGGCGGTGGTCATCGGTGCCACCGCGCACCAGATCAAGGCGGTCGATGCGATGCGACACGTCGCCGGCTATACCGTGTGCAACGACTACGCGTTTCGCGACTACCTCGAGAACTGGTACCGACCCAACTTGCGCGTGAAGAACCGCGACGGCGCCACCGTACTCGGACCCTGGTTCGTCGATGCCGCCGATGTGCCCGACCCGCACGCACTGACGCTGCGCACCTTCGTCAACGGCCGGCAAACGCAACAGGGCCACACCAGCAACATGGTCAACGACATCCCTGCGTTGGTCGAATACCTGAGCAGCTTCATGACGCTGCGAGCCGGCGACGTTATCCTCACCGGCACACCCGACGGCGTGGTCAACGTCGACGTCGGTGACGAGGTCATCACCGAGATCGAAGGCATCGGCCGCCTGCTCAACACCATCGTCGGCGACGAGACCTTCGGGCGATAGGAGACAGCATGCGCGTCCAGCACCTGATCGACGGCAAGGCCGTCGAAAGCCGCGACTATTTCGAGACACTGAACCCGGCCACGCAGCAGGTGCTGGCCGAGGTGGCCGCGGGCGGCGAAGCCGAGGTCAATGCCGCGGTGGCCGCGGCCAAGGCTGCCTTCCCGAAGTGGGCCGCTCTGCCGGCCACCGAACGCGCGCGGCTGGTACGCAAGCTCGGCGACCTGATCGCGGCACACGTGAGCGAGATCGCGTTGACCGAGACCAACGACACCGGGCAGGTCATCGCGCAGACCGGCAAGCAGCTGATCCCGCGCGCGGCCGACAACTTCTACTACTTCGCCGAGATGTGCACACGCGTCGACGGCCACACCTACCCCACGCCGACGCACCTGAACTACACGCTGTTCCATCCGGTGGGCGTGTGCGCGCTGATCAGCCCGTGGAACGTGCCCTTCATGACCGCAACCTGGAAGGTCGCGCCGGCGCTGGCCTTCGGCAACACCGCGGTGCTGAAGATGAGCGAGCTGTCGCCGCTGAGCGCGGCGCGCCTGGGCGAACTGGCGCTGGAATCCGGCATCCCGCCCGGTGTGCTCAACATCGTGCATGGCTACGGCAAGGACGCGGGCGAGCCGCTGTGCAGGCACCCCGACGTGCGCGCCATCTCGTTCACCGGCAGCACCGTCACCGGCAACCGCATCGTGCAAGCCGCCGGCCTGAAGAAGTTCAGCATGGAACTCGGCGGCAAGAGCCCGTTCGTGATCTTCGACGACGCCGATATGGCGCGTGCGCTCGACGCCGCGGTGTTCATGATCTTCAGCAACAACGGCGAGCGCTGCACCGCCGGCAGCCGCATCCTGGTGCACCAATCCATCTACGCCGACTTCGCGCAGAAGTTCGCCGAGCGCGCAAGACGCATCACCGTCGGCGACCCACTGGACGACAAGACCACCATCGGCCCGATGATCAGCCCCGGCCACCTGGCCAAGGTGCGCAGCTACATCGAACTCGGCCCGAAGGAAGGCGCGACGATGCTGTGCGGCGGGCTCGACGCGCCCGAGTTGCCCGCGCGCGTGGCCAAGGGCAACTTCGTCAAGCCGACAGTCTTCGTCGATGTGGACAACCGCATGCGCATTGCGCAGGAGGAGATCTTCGGCCCCGTCGCCTGCCTGATCCCCTTCGACGATGAGGCCGACGCCATTGCGAAGAGCAATGACATCGCCTACGGCCTGTCGAGTTATGTCTGGACCGAGAACCTCGGCCGCGCACACCGCGTGGCCGCGGGCATCGAAGCCGGCATGTGTTTCGTCAACAGCCAGAACGTGCGCGACCTGCGCCAGCCCTTCGGTGGCACCAAGGCCAGCGGCACCGGACGCGAAGGCGGCACCTGGAGTTACGAGGTCTTTCTGGAGCCGAAGAACGTGGCGGTGTCGATGGGCAGCCATCACATTCCACACTGGGGAGCATGAAATGACAACCCCCAGCTCACTTCGTTCACGGCCCCCCGAGGGGGCGCAGGCCTCCTTTGGGGCGGACCGGCAGGAGGCCTGATGGGAACGCTTGCACTCGCGGCCAAGATCACGCACGTGCCGTCGATGTACCTGAGCGAGATCGACGGCCCCGGCAAGGGCAAGCGCCAGGCCGCGATCGACGGCCATGTCGAGATCGGCCGGCGCTGCCGCGAACTCGGTGTCGACACCATCGTCGTGTTCGACACGCACTGGCTGGTGAATGCCGATTACCACATCAACTGCGCGCCGCACTACAAGGGCGTATACACCAGCAACGAGCTGCCGCACTTCATCAGCAACATGGGCTACGAGCTCGACGGCAACCCCGAACTCGGCCTGCTGATGGCTGAGGTCGCCAATGCCATGGGCGTGACCACGCGCGCCCACCCGGCGACCACGCTGGCGCCCGAATACGGCACGCTGGTGCCGATGCGCTACATGAACGCCGACCGGCACTTCAAGGTGATCTCGGTCTCGGCGCTGTGCCAGGTGCATTACCTGGCCGACAGCGCCAGGCTCGGCTGGGCCTTCCGCCGCGCCATCGAGGACCGCTACGAGGGCACGGTGGCGATCTTCGCCAGTGGCTCGCTGAGCCACCGCTTCGCGCAGAACGGCACGGCCGACGCATACCGCGACAAGATGTGGAGCCCCTTCCTCGAGCGGCTCGACCACGGCGTGGTGCGCATGTGGCAGCAGGGCGAATGGGGCGACTTCTGCGACATGCTGCCCGAGTACGCCGCCAAGGGTCACGGCGAGGGCTTCATGCACGACACCGCGATGCTGCTGGGTGCGCTCGGCTGGAACCATTACGAGCGCGGCGTCGAGGTCATCACGCCGATGTTCCCGAGCTCGGGCACCGGGCAGATCAACGCCATCTTCCCCGTCTCGCCGATGCCGGACGACCTGGACGGCATCGGCCAGCCGCGCGCCGCGGCACCGGCCGCCGCGCGACTGTAGAAAGCCACGGATGCTCGACGACACCACCCACCAGGCCCTGGCACGCGCGCTGTACGACGCGCGCAAGCAGCGCCGCCAACTGCGCCATTTCTCCAAAGCGCACCCGACGATGACGGTGGACGACGGCTACGCGATCCAGCGCGAGTGGGTCAAGCTCGAACTGGCCGACGGGCACTGCATCAAAGGTCGCAAGATCGGCCTGACGTCGCGCGCGATGCAGTTGTCGAGCCAGATCGACGAGCCCGACTACGCGCCCCTGATGGACGACATGTTCTTCGCGCAGGGCGGCGACATCCCGATCGAGCGCTTCATCGCACCGCGCATCGAGGTGGAGCTGGCCTTCGTCCTCGGCAAGCCGCTGCAAGGCCCCGGGGCGACGCTGTTCGACGTGCTCGCCGCGACCGAGTACGTAAGCCCGGCGCTGGAGATCATCGACGCGCGCATCGAGCAGTTCGACCGCGACACCAAGGCACCGCGCAAGGTCTTCGACACCATCAGCGACTTCGCCGCCAACGCCGGCATCGTGCTCGGCGGCCGACCGGTGCGGCCCGACGCGGTGGACCTGCGCTGGGTGGGCGCGATGCTGTTCAAGAACGGCGTGGTCGAGGAAACCGGCCTGGCCGCCGGCGTGCTGAACCATCCCGCCAACGGCGTGGCCTGGCTGGCCAACAAGGTCGCAGCGTACGGCGAGGGGCTGAATGCGGGTGATGTGGTGCTGGCCGGCTCGTTCACGCGCCCGACCACCGCGGTGGCCGGCGACACGCTGCATGCCGACTACGGGCCGCTGGGCACCGTGTCCTTCCGCTTCGTGTGAGGCCGCGGCCTTGATGGCACCGGCGGCCTGCGTTTTCACGCAGGCCGCCTCCTCGGGCGGGCAGACCCTCGAAATGCCATCCAGTTGACGATCTCACCCGGCCAAAGCGGCGATGATTTGCACCCCGACCTTACAGGCCGATGCGGCCAGCCGTCATGCGTATCTTCTCTGCCTCTCTCGGCACCGACGCCAAGTAAACTGGGTCACCGCAGGCCGGCCACGGCTCGTCTTGGGGGTTGCGGAGGGCGATCAAAACTCCTGTGCTCCTGTCGATGAGACCTTCGTCAATAAGCGTCTGCAGGCGCCAGGGTGCTTGCATCGGCACATTGTCCGCTGCGCCGCCTACCGCGCCAGGCCCACCAGCCGCTCGGCCTGCCGCACCAGGGCATCGACCGTGTCGGCACTGCTGAAGCCGCGGTGCCGCGCCGCGAAACCGCGCGCGGCCGCCGTATGGGCTGGCGTGCCCAGCAATTGCCGCAGCGCCTGCCGCCAGTCCAGCGGGTGCATCGGCGACGGCGCGTGCAGGCCCATGCCCGCGGCGCTGACCCGGCGGCTGATCAGCAGCTGCTCGAGCTGCATCGGCAGCAGCAGCAGCGGCACGCCCGCCAGCAGCGATTGCGCCAGCGTGGACTGCCCGGCGTGGCACACGCACAGCTGCGCCTCGGCGAGTGCCGCACCCAGCGGCACGGGCGCCTGGGCATAGAGAATGTTCGGCGCGTGCACCGGCGGCGCCCGGCCACCGGCGACTTCGGGCAGGTAGCACAACACGCGGCAACCTGCCTGGGCCAGCGCGGCGAGTACATCGACATGGCCCGCATACTCGGACTTCAGGTAGGCAAAGACCTTCGCGCCGGAACCAGCCGGCCACTGTGGCGGCGCGCCGGTACTCGGCAGGAACAACGGGCCATGCCATTCGACGCCGGCGTCGCGGCCGTAGTGGTCGAGTTCAGGCCATGCCGTCACCCATGGCGCATCACCCAGCAACAACTCGCAGGCCATGCCATAGGGCGCCGCAGCGTGATGCGCGAGCACGGCGTTGGCCACTTGCAGCACGCGCTGCTCGGCACCGGCCAGCCGCGCCTCGGGAATGGGCTCCCAGTCGCGCAGGCAGGGCAATGGCTGGCCCGCGGGCGGCATGGTGAAGCCCAGGCCGATGGACGCGCTGCGCACGCCCATGCTGCGCGCCGCCAGCAGCGCTGTGGGCGCGTAGTCGCCGATCACCAGATCAGGCTTGAGCAGGCCGAAGAGATCACGCCAGCCGCCCACCTGCCCCAGCAATGGTGGCGCTTCCAGGTAGCCGCAGGTGAGCAAGATCTCGGCCAGGCTGCTGGGATTCGCCGGCAGGCCCACGGTGCGGTGCAGCCACACCGGCGCTTGCAGCTTGGGCACATGCAGATCCGCCAGCACGCTGCGCGTGTGCGCCAGGTCGCGCAGCGCCATGCTGACGCGATGGCCGCGCGCCAGCAAAGCCGCCGCCAGCATCTTCAAGGGCACCGCGTGCCCGAGGCCGCCGCCCAGTTCCCACGCCAGATGAAAGTGCGCCATCGTCTTGGCGGCCGCAGTCGGTGCGGCCCGCACTGCGCACGATTGTGCGTGAGCGTGGCGCCCCAGAAGTCCGAAAGCTGCGCGTGCCAGAATTGTCCAGTGACCGCTGCGTCACAGCCTCCGCGGGACACGACCTGAGACTTTGCAGGGGGCAGCGAATCGGCTCGATGCGTTCGGCGGTTGCGTCGCGGCTACGCCAGAAGGACCAACGGCCTAGCATCGCTGCTAAGCCGTTGTCTTGAATGGTAGGCCCTCGGGGATTCGAACCCCGGACCAACGGATTAAGAGTCCGCTGCTCTACCAACTGAGCTAAGGACCCGCTCGAGAATTCGAGTGGTGGGTTGTGCAGGATTCGAACCTGCGACCAACGGATTAAAAGTCCGCTGCTCTACCGACTGAGCTAACAACCCGTCTGTAGAGCGCGGAAGTATAGCGGAGGCTCGGCACCCTCCGGGCCGGCGCGCTGCAGCAGTTGCGTGACGGCCTCACCCGCTGCAACCATGCCGAAAGTGGCCGTGACGGTGACGCTGGACCCATAGCCGTGACAGCTCAGCGGCGCGCCCGGATCGGCCTGCAGCGCATCGATGTCGCAGTCCTCCTGCACAGGCGCGGCCACGGCTTCGCGCGAGTGCACACAACGCAGCCCGATACGCCCCTGCCGCGCCGCGCCATGCTCGCGCCGCAGCCGTTGGCGCAGCGATGCCAGCAGCGGGTCGTGCGTCACCAGCGACAGGTCGCTCACGTCCACGCCCTGCGCCTGCAGCTTGCCGCCGGCCGCGCCTACGCTGACGAAGGCCCGCTGCCCGGCCAGCGCCCAGGCCGCCATCGCTGCCTTGGCGCGCACCTGGTCGCAGGCGTCGATGACCACGTCCACGTCGTGCGGCAAGAGCGCCGGCCAGTTGGCGGCATCGACGAAGTCTTCGACCGCGCTGACCGCGCAGCCGGGGTGGATGTCGGCCACGCGCTGCTGCAGCGCCAGCGCCTTGGCCTGGCCGAGCGTGGCGCCCAGCGCCTGCACCTGGCGGTTGATGTTCGATTCGGCCACATGGTCCAGGTCGATCAGCACGAGTGCGCCCACGCCGCTGCGCGCCAGCGCCTCGGCCGCCCACGAGCCGACGCCGCCCAGGCCAACCACCGCCACACGCGCGGCCCGCAGCCTTCGATAACCGGCATCGCCATACAGGCGCCTGAGCGCGCCGAAGCGGCGCTCCAGGTCGGCCGGCATGTCTGGCAAGGCCGTCACACACCTTGCTCCACACGCCACTGCTGGTAGCGCACGCCGATCCAGCCACCGGCCAGGATGCCGGCCAGCGCCAGGAAACTGCCCAGCGCCAGCGTGCTCACGCCGCTCAGGCCCTGGCCGACGGTGCAGCCCATCGCGGTGACGCCGCCAATGCCCATCAGCAATGCACCGACCACATGGTTGGCGGTGTCCTCGGTGCCGGCGAAACCTTCCCAACGGAAGCTGCCACCGGCCAGCGCCGCCGAGGCCGACCCCAGCACCACGCCGAGCGTGCTGACGATGCCGAGGGTGAGCACGCGCGTGGTGTCGCTGAAAAGGATCAGCCAGTCCATGGTGTAGGCCACCGGGGCGGCGAAGCTCAGCGATTCCATGCGCCGCGAGTTGGTTCCGAGGAAGGCCTCTTCCAAGGTCTGCGGATGTTCGCTCAGGTGACCCAGCCGCCCCGACACCCACCACACGCCGATGATCACCGCGCCCACGCCCAGGCCGGCCAGCAGCACGTCGCCGCTGCGGCCTTCCGGCCGCGACAGCGCCCAGCCGACCAGCGCCAGGCCCAGGCCGCCGCCAAGCAGCAGCGCCAGCGCGTTGCGCGACCAACCGGTGGCATGTGCCAGCAACGAAGGCATGTCCTGACCCGCAGGCAGGCCGACGGCGGCCTTGTCCAGCGTGGCCACACGCGCCACGCCGACCACGCCGCGCAACGTGGCATAGGCCGCCACGGCCATGACGAACAGCACCACCAGCGACTTCAGACTGCCGCCACCCACGCGCACCAGCGTCTTGCTGCCGCACCCCGACGCCAGCACCATGCCCACACCGAAGAGCAGCCCGCCGACGATATTCGACAGCCACAGCAGGTTCGGTACGGCGTAGATGCTGTTCTCCGCCTTCAGCCAGCCCAGGCCGACCATGCCGTTGAAGCCGATCATGGCCACGCCGATGGCCAGCACCCACATGCGCATGCGCGTCCAGTCACCCATGTTCATGACGTCGGCCACCGCGCCCATGGTGCAGAAGTGGGTGCGCTGGGCGATCGCGCCAAAGGCCACGCCCAGGCCGAAGCCGGCCCACAGCACGGTGGCCATCAGGCCGGGCAAGTCGGATTCCTGCATGCTGCCGTGCCTTCCGCTTGGGGGATGCACCGCAGTGGCGGCGGCGCTATTTCAGCGAAGCGAGCCGTTCCTTGCCGGCGACCGCGGCCTCGGACTCTGGGTAGGTCTTGATCAGCTCTTCCAGCGTCTTGCGGGCCGCCTTGCTGTCCTTCATCTCCGACTGGCTGTTGGCGATGGCCAGCAGCGCCTCGGGAGCGCGCGGATGCGTGGGCGAAGCGATCAGGAAGGCGCGGAACACACCGATGGCCTCCTTGTAGTCGCGCTTGCCATACAGCGCATTGCCTTGCCAGAAACGTGCCGAGGCGGTGTAGCCACTGGCGGGCCAGCGCCGCATGAAGGTCGACAACGCCACGCTGGCCTGGTCGAACTCGCCGGCACGCAGCAGCGCCAACGCTTCGTCGAACTGGCGCTTCTCTTCGGGCGAGGCGTTGAATTCCACGCCATCGAGCGTGACCTTCTGCGGCTCGAACTTGCGCAGCCGGTTTTCGACGGATTGGCCGATGTCCTGCTGCTTGCGCTGCAGTTCGGACACGTCGCGCTGCAGCGTCTCGTTGGCGCCTCGCAGGCGCGCGATCTCGGCGCGCAGCGCCTCGATCTGGCTGTTCATCTCGAGCAGACTGCGGCGCAGCGACTGGATCTGCTCGTTCTGCTCGGCAGTCAGTGCAGCCGCACGCGTGCGCGATTGCTCCTCGACCTGGCTCAGCCGGTTGCGCAGGTCGAGGATCGCCTTGCGCGCCTGCTCGTCTTCGAACAGCGCCGCCTGCGCCGCGCCACCGGCCAGCGCCGCCCAGCACAACGCGGCGGCGGCGATGGCCCGCACGCCCGCGCTCGGGGCCGCGATGCGCATGTCAGTTGGCCTTGAGTTCGACACGGCGATTCTTGGCCCGCGAGGCCTCGTCGGTGCTGGTGCTGGCCGGGCGCTCCTCACCGAAGCTCACCGCTTCGAGCTGGGTGGTTTGCACGCCCAGCAGCACCAGCGACTTCAGCACCGCCTCGGCCCGCTTCTGCCCCAGCGCCAGGTTGTATTCGCGCCCGCCGCTCTCGTCGGTGTGCCCTTCGAGCGTCATGCGCTTGCTGCGGTTGGCGCTGAGCGCCTTGGCATGGGCTTCGAGCACCGGCCGGTACTCCTCCTTGACGATGAAGCTGTCGAAATCGAAGTAGACCGTGCGCTGAGCCATGGCCGCGGCATCGGCACCGCCCGCGCCGGCGCCCGACTTGGACAGGTCGACCGTGGCCACGCCCGACTGGCTGGCACCGGCGCTGTTCGCGCCGCCGGCCGCGCCCGACGCCGCACCCGCCACCGGCACCGGCTTGCCCGTCTCGACCGGTGCTTCGTCGTCCAGCTTGGTCGAACTGCAGCCTGCGGCGAACAGGGCCAGCGTGCACACGGCAGCGCTCAGGCCGCTACGGAAGTTGAACATCGTGATTCTCCGGTTGCGTGAAGGTTCAGCGCCCGAACGGGCCCCAGGCGGGCTCGCGCATGTCGGCGCCGGTGGTGAGCAGGCGGCTCTTGATCCGGCCGTCGAGCGTGGTGGTCATGAGCATGTCGCGCCCCTGGCTGCGGTTGGTATACACCAGCAGGCGGCCGTTGGGCGCAAAACTGGGGCTTTCGTCGGCGCCGGTATCGGTGATGGGGCTGGCCGCGCCGTTGGGCAGCGGCTGCGCCATCAGCCGGTAGGCCGAGCCCTGGCGGGTGACATAGGCCAGCAGCTTGCCGTCGGGGCTGATCGTCGGGCTGATGTTGTAGCCGCCGCTGAAGGTCACGCGCTCGACGGGGCCGCCGGTCGTGGCCATGCGGTAGATCTGCGGTCCACCGCCACGGTCACTGACGAAATAGATCGACTTTCCGTCGGGCGAGAACACGGGCTCGGTGTCGATCGACGGGCTGTTGGTGATGCGTCGCGGCGCACCGCCGTCGCGCGACATCAGGTACAGCTGCGCCACCGAATCGCGCGACAGCGTCAGCGCCAGGTCGCGCCCGTCCGGCGACCAGGCCGGCGCGCTGTTGGTGCCGCGGAAGTTGGCCAGCATGCGGCGCTGGCCGTTGCCGACGTTCTGCACCCAGACCACCGCCTTCTGACTCTCGAAGGACACATAGGCCAGGTCCTTGCCATCGGGCGACCAGGCCGGCGAGATGATCGGGTCGGGGCTGGTCAACGCGATCTGCCCGCCTTCGCCATCGGCGTCGGTGACATGCAACTGGTAGCGACCGCCGGCGCGCGTGACGAAGGCGATGCGCGTGGAGAACACCCCGCGCTCGCCGGTCAGGTTCTGGTAGATGACGTCGGACACGCGGTGCGCCGCCAGCCGCATGTCGACGGGCAGTGCCGCGTTGCTCTGCCCGATCAGTTCCTCGCCGCGCACCAGGTCCCACAGCTTGAAGCGCACGTCGAAGCGGCCATCGGCCAGCCGCGTCACCGAGCCTGCGGCCAGTGCATCGGCGCCGCGCCCGCGCCAATCGGCCATGTTGATGCGGCTGGTCTCGTCGAAGCCGGCCGGCGCCTCGACGATGCTGAACAGCCCGCTGCGCTGCAGATCGGCACGCACGATGGAGGCCACCGACACCGGAGACTTTTCCTCGTCGCGGAACGCGGCGATCGCCACCGGGATCTGCGTACCGCCGATGCCGGTGATCTCGAAGCGGAACTGCGCCGCCACGGGCACTGTGGCCGTGGCAGCCAGGGCGCCGATGAAGTGGCGGCGTGGCCACGATGCAAGGGGTGGTGCGGGGCGCGTGCTTCGGTTCACGGAGGTGGATGCAGGGGCTTCAGGTTGTTCAGGACCACCGCAGCGCGGTGGCTGGCTGGGCGGGGGCGCCATTGCGTGGCGTGCACCCGCAACGGCCAACGAGCCGCAATTGTAGGCAACCCTGGCGGGGGGCCATGACGGCGCCGCGATAATCGATGTGCCTTGCCCTTTCCAGCGCCACGCCCCCCAAGCCCACGATGCCGTCACTGAAGCAGCGATTTGCCCGGCTCGCGCCGTACTTCAGGTCCGGCAAACGCGGCGTGGTCGTGGCCGTGGCAGGCTCGCTGATCACTGCGTTGACCGAGCCGGTGCTGCCGGCGCTGATGAAGCCGCTGTTGGACAAGGGCTTCGGCCAGGCCGACGTCGCGCTGTGGCTCGTGCCGGTGGTCATCGTTGGCTTGTTCGTGGTGCGCAGCGCCGCCGGCTTTGTCGCACAGTACGCGCTGGCCTGGGCGGCGAACGAAGGCGTGCTGAACCTGCGCCGCGCGATGTTCGAACACATGCTCAGCGCGCACCCGTCGCTGTTCACGCGCCACAGCGCCAGCAACCTGACCAACACGCTGGTCTATGAAGTGCAGAACGGCGCGCAGATGCTGGTGGTGGCCGTGCTCTCGCTGATCCGCGAGAGCCTGACGCTGGTCGCGCTGCTGAGCTATCTGATCTGGCTGAACTGGAAGCTCACGCTCTTCGTCGGCGTGATGTTTCCGCTGGTCTTCGTCGCGGTGCGGGTGATCAGCAAGCGGCTGCACCGCATCACGCTGGCCAACCAGAAGGCCACCGACGAACTGGCCTACGTGATCGAGGAGAACGTGCTCGCCTGGCGCATCGTGCGACTGCACGGTGCAGCGCGCCAGCAGACCGAAAGGCTGGCGTTGCGCAGCCGGCTGCTGCGCGGGTTGATGATGAAGTCGGTGGCGGCATCGGCACTGATGACGCCGGTGACGCACACGTTGACGGCCTGCGCGCTGTCGGCGGTGATCGTGGTGGCGCTGTGGCAGAGCAATGTCGGCGACAGCTCGGTCGGCGGCTTCGTCTCCTTCGTCGTGGCCATGCTGATGCTGCTGGCACCGATCAAGAAGCTGTCTGACGTGATGGGCCCGATCACGCGCGGCCTGGCTGCGCTGGAGCGCGGCACGCTGCTCATCGACGAGAGCCCGGTGGAGCGCGGCGGCAAGCATGCGAGTGAAGGCACGCGCGGCGAGATCGAGCTGCGCGATGTCATGCTGCGCTATCGCGATGACCAGATACCGGCGCTGCAGGGCCTGAGCCTGCACGTACGACCGGGCGAGACCGTGGCGCTGGTGGGCCCGTCCGGTGCAGGCAAGTCTTCGCTGGTGCACCTGCTGCCACGCTTCGTCGACCCGAGCGAGGGCAGCGTGCTGCTCGACGGCGTGCCACTGGGCGACTGGCAGGTGGACGCGTTGCGCCAGCGCTTCGCGCTGGTCAGCCAGGATGTCGTGCTGTTCAACGACAGCATCGCCGCCAACGTGGCGCTGGGCACAGCGCCGGGCACGGCGGTGGACCGCGAGCGTGTGCGCGAGGCGCTGCGCAGCGCGAACCTGCTCGAATTCGTCGACAGCCTGCCGCAAGGTCTGGACACATTGATCGGCCACAACGGCAGCCAGCTGTCGGGCGGGCAGCGCCAGCGCCTGGCCATTGCCCGGGCGATCTTCAAGGACGCACCGATCCTGATCCTCGACGAGGCCACATCGGCGCTGGACAGCGAGAGCGAACGTGCCGTGCAGGAAGCGCTGGACCGGTTGATGAAGGGCCGCACCACACTGGTCATCGCGCACCGGCTGTCGACCATCGAGCATGCCGACCGCGTGGTGGCCATGGACGCCGGGCGTGTCGTCGAACAGGGCACACATGCGCAATTGCTTGCCGCCGGCGGCCTGTATGCCCGGCTTCATGCCATGCAGTTCGGTGGCGCCAACACAGGAGACAAAGCATGAGCAACGCCATCAGCCGCTACCCCGTACCCGAACTGAAGGATCTGCCCGAGGACTTGCGCGCGCGCATCCTGGAAGTGCAGGACAAGGCCGGCTTCGTGCCCAACGTGTTCCTGGTGCTGGCGCACCGGCCGGCCGAGTGGCGCGCCTTCATGGCCTACCACGACGCATTGCTGCTGAAGGACAGCGGCCACCTGAGCAAGGGCGAGCGCGAGATGATCATCGTCGCCACCTCGGCCGCCAACCAGTGCCTGTACTGCGTGGTGGCGCACGGCGCCATCTTGCGCGTGTACGAGAAGAAGCCGCTGATCGCCGACCAGCTGGCAGTGAACTACCTGAAGGCCGACATCACGCCGCGACAACGCGCGATGCTCGACTTCGCGATGCAGGTGTGCACCGACTCGGCCGCCATCGAGGAAAGCGACTTCGAGGCGCTGCGCGCGCATGGCTTCGACGACGAGGACATCTGGGACATCGGCGCGATCAGCGCCTTCTTCGGCCTGAGCAACCGCATGGCCAACCTCACCGGCATGCGGCCGAACGAGCAGTTCTACCTGATGGGGCGCGCGCCGCGCGAGAAGAAATAGTTCAGGTCTTGTAGCTCGGATCCATGCGGTCGAGCTTGCGCAGCAGCGCCGGCCAGGCCAGCGCACCCGCGCCCTGGCCTACGGTGACCGTCCGGCTGACCTCGGCAATGCCCTTGAGGATCGCCGGGTTCACCTCGATCAGTTCGCCGCCGGCCTGCGCATCGATCTGGATGCGGCAGGTGTTCTCGAACGTGTACATGCTCAGGAAGGCGTCGGCGATGGTTCGCCCCACCGTCAGCAGCCCGTGGTTGCGCAGCATCAGGAAGTTGGCTTCGCCGAGGTCAGCCTGCAGACGCGGTTTCTCGTCGTCGCGCAGGGCCACGCCCTCGTAGTCGTGATAGGCCAGCGAACTGAGCACGAAGGTGGATTGCTGGCTGATCGGCAGCACGCCGCATTTCTGCGCACTCACCGCCACGCCGGCGCGCGAATGCGTGTGCAGCACACAGCCGGCGCTTTCACGCGCCTGGTGGATCGCGCTGTGAATGACAAATCCGGCCGGGTTGACCGGGAAGGGCGACTCGCTGAGCTTGTTGCAATCCTGGTCGACCTTGAGCAGCGACGAGGCGGTGATCTCATCGAACATCAGCCCGTAGGGATTGATCAGGAAGTGGTGCTCCGGCCCCGGAATGCGCGCACTGACATGCGTGAACACCAGATCGCTCCAGCCATAGGCCGCCACCAAACGGTAACAGGCCGCCAGATCACAGCGCAACTGCCATTCTTCGGCGCTGACGACTTCCTTGAGCGAGGCGATGTGCATGGTGCGGGGCTCCTTGGGGCGGCAAATGAACAGCCCCCAAGTGTAGGCCGGCCCTGCCCAGGCGTCAGCGGATGAACAGCATCGGCACCTTGCAGCGTGCCATCACACCATTGGCCACCGAGCCCAGCACCACATTGCCCAGCGCCGAATGGCCGTGCGTGCCCATGATGATCAGATCCGGCTTTTCCTTCTTCGCCAGGTTGGTTATGGCCTCGGCCGCATGGCCGGCGCCAAAGGCGGTGCGCACTTTCCAGCCCTGCTTCTCGGCGAAGGTGCGCGCTGAACGCAGCACACGCTCGGCCTCGTCCTTGTAGTAGGCGTCGAGATCGCTGCGCTTGAAGAACTCGGCTGCCCGGCTGGTGAGCAGCGGCACGGAGGTGAAGAGCACGTACTCATGGCCGGCGCCCAGCAACTCGTCGTGCGCGGCAATGTAGCTGAGCATGCGGCGCGTGTAGCGGCTTCCGTCTATGGGCAGCAGGAACTTCATATGGATCTCCTGGAATCTTGGTCAATCACATCGTCGCGCAGGCAGCGACGGTGGTGGTTGACCGGTGTCAATCGTGCAAGGATCTCACATCAGCACGATGTCGTACTGCTCCGGGTTCAGCGAAGGCTCGGTGCTCAGCGAGATCGGCCGGCCGATGAAGTCGCTCAGGCCCGCCAGGTGCGGGCTTTCTTCATCGAGCATCATCTCCACCACCGCCGCGCTGGCGACGATGCGGAATTCCTTCGGGCTGAACTGTCGCGCCTCGCGCAGGATCTCGCGCAGGATGTCGTAGCACACGCTGCGCGCGGTCTTCACCTGGCCGCGGCCCTCGCAGGTGGGGCAAGGTTCGCACAGCATGTGCGCCAGGCTTTCGCGCGTGCGCTTGCGCGTCAGCTCCACCAGGCCGAGCTGCGAGAAGCCGCTGACCGTGGTGCGCGTGCGGTCGCGCGCGAGTTGCTTCTTGAATTCGGCCAGCACCGCGGCCTGGTGGTCCTCGCGGATCATGTCGATGAAATCGACGATGACCATCCCGCCCAGGTTGCGCAGGCGAAGCTGGCGCGCGATGGCGCCGGCCGCCTCGAGGTTGGTCTTGAACACCGTGTCCTCGAAGTTGCGCGCGCCGACGAAGCCGCCGGTGTTCACATCCACCGTGGTCATGGCCTCGGTCTGGTCGATGACCAGCGTGCCGCCGCTCTTCAAGGACACGCGCCGCGCCAGCGCACGCACGATCTCGTCCTCGATGCCGAACAGGTCGAAGATCGGCCGCTCGCCGCGGTACAGCTCGAGCTTGGCGGCGCTGCCGGGCATGTAGGTCTCGCCGAAATGTTTCAGGCTTTCGTACTGCAGGCCGGAATCGATGCGGATCGTCTGCGTGGCCTCGTTGCTCAGATCGCGCAGCACGCGTTCGGCCAGGCTCAGGTCCTGGTGCAGCAGCGTGCCCGCGGGCAAAGACTGGGCGCGTTCGCGGATGCCGGCCCAGGCCTTGCGCAGGTAGGCGATGTCGTCGGCCAGCTCGGCGTCGGTGGCCTCTTCCGCATTCGTGCGCAGAATGAAGCCGCCGGGCGTCTCGCCGACCAGCGACTGCATGCGCGCACGCAACAGCTCGCGCGCCTCGGCCGAGCCGATCTTCTGCGAGATGCCGATGTGCTTGTCGTGTGGCAGGAACACCAGCATGCGCCCGGCGATGGAGATTTGCGCCGACAGCCGCGCACCCTTGCTGCCGATCGGGTCCTTGATGACCTGCACCGTCAGCGACTGGCCTTCGAAGATCTGCCGCTCGATCGGCGTGGCCGCAGCCTCCGTTCGCCCACCACTGCCGTTCGCCGGCGGGTTCAGGTCGGCCACATGAAGGAAGGCGGCGCGGTCCAGGCCGATGTCGATGAAGGCGCTCTGCATGCCCGGCAGCACACGTGCCACCTTGCCCAGATAGACGTTGCCCACCA
>JAHECC010000282.1 GCA_024641965.1 Rubrivivax sp. | reverse complement strand
GGGTTGTCGTTGATGTTCAGCTCCTCGGCCCACACCGCCTTCAAGACCGCACCCGCCAGCCGCATCGCGGCATCGGTGCCGTGCGCCATGTCTGCCGCGTGCACCAGCCTGGCCGCGGCATCGCCGGGTACCGGAAAGTACTTCGGGTGAAGGTTCAGCGGCAACTGCAGCCACTCGCTGAAGCGCTTCAGTTCCACCAATCTGTAAGCCTGGCGCTGCGGCGCACGCTTGGGCAGCGGCAGCCCACCGGACACGGGGAACACCTTGCCCAGGTCCATCGGCAGCAGTTCGACAGTGGCACCCGCCACGCGCGCGATATCGACCAGGCGCTGGTGGCCGAGATAGGTCCACGGCGATTGCGGGGCGTAGTAGTAGTCGATGCGCTGGGCCATGTCGAGCTTGCCTTTCGGATTTGCGGCGGTACTGCCGTGGGCCTACTGTGCCAGATGCCTCGCGAGGAAGCGCCCGGTGTGGCTGCGCTCACATGCTGCCACCCGCTCGGGCGTGCCCGCCACCAGCAGTTCGCCGCCGCCGGCGCCGCCTTCGGGCCCCATGTCGAGCAACCAGTCGGCACAGCGGATGACGTCCAGGTTGTGCTCGATGACGACGATGGTGTTGCCGGCGTCGCGCAGTTGTTGCAGTACCTTCAGCAGCTGCGCGGTGTCGTGGAAATGCAGCCCCGTAGTCGGTTCGTCCAGGATGTACAGAGTGCGTCCGGTGTCGCGCTTGCTCAGTTCCAGCGCCAGTTTGACGCGTTGCGCCTCGCCGCCGGACAGCGTGGTCGCGCTCTGCCCCAGCTTGATATAGCCCAGGCCGACGTCGAGCAGCGTCTGCAGTTTGCGCGCGATGGCCGGAACGGCCGAGAAGCACGCGAAGGCGTCCTCCACCGTCAGGCCCAGCACCTGCGTGATGTTGCGGCCCTTGTACTGGATCTCCAACGTCTCGCGGTTGTAGCGTGCGCCATGGCAGGTGTCGCAGGGCACGTACATGTCGGGCAGGAAGTGCATTTCCACCTTCACCGCGCCGTCGCCCTGGCAGGCCTCGCAGCGCCCGCCGGCGACGTTGAAGCTGAAGCGCCCGGGCCCGTAGCCGCGTTCGCGCGCCGCCGGCACTTCGGCGAACAGCTCGCGGATCGGCGTGAACAACCCGGTGTAGGTGGCCGGGTTGCTGCGCGGCGTGCGGCCGATCGGGCTCTGGTCGACGTTGATCACCTTGTCGAAGGCGTCCAGCCCCTCGATGGTGTCGTGCGGCGCCGGCTCGGCATGGCTGCCGTAGAGCTTGCGCGCCACCGCGGCATACAGCGTGTCGTTGACCAGCGTGCTCTTGCCCGAGCCGGACACCCCGGTGACGCAGGTGAACAGGCCCACGGGAAAGGCGGCGCTCATGTTCTTCAGGTTGTTGCCGCGGGCATTGACGATGCGCAGCCAGCGCGCCGCGTCGTCGGCCGGTGGCGCAGGCAGGCGCGGCGGCGCTTCGATGCGCAGCGTGCCGGCCATGTAGCGCCCGGTCAGCGAATCGGTGCTGGCCAGCACCACATCGGGCGTGCCCTGGGCGATGACACGTCCGCCGTGCACGCCGGCTCCGGGCCCCATGTCCACCACATGGTCGGAGGCCCGGATCATGTCTTCGTCGTGCTCCACCACCAGCACCGAATTGCCCAGGTCGCGCAGCCGCTTCAGCGTGCCCACCAGGCGCTGGTTGTCGCGCTGGTGCAGGCCGATGCTCGGTTCGTCGAGCACGTACATCACCCCGGTCAGCCCGCTGCCGATCTGGCTCGCCAAACGGATGCGCTGTGCCTCGCCGCCCGACAGCGTGTCGGCGCTGCGGTCCAGGCTCAGGTAGTTCAAACCGACGTCGTTGAGGAACTTCAGCCGCGAGCGGATCTCGCGCACGATCTTGTCGGCGATCTCGGCCTTGGCGCCGCGCAGCTGCAGGCCTTCGAAATAGGCCAGGCATTCGGCCAGCGTCTGGTGTTCGACGCGGTAGATCGGTTCGCCGGCTTCGCCTTCATCTCTTTGGGCTTGCTGCAGGAAGACGTTGCGTGCCTCGCGCCGCAAGCGCGAGCCGCCGCAATCGGGGCAGGGCTTGGCCGCCTGGTAGCGTGCCAGGTCCTCGCGTACCGCGATCGAATCGGTCTCTCGGTAGCGCCGCTCCAGGTTCGGCAGGATGCCTTCGAAGGGGTGCGAGCGCTTCACCGATCGCGAGCGCCCCTTGGCACCCTGTGCCTCGTAGACGAAGCTCAGGCTCTCCTCGCCCGAGCCGTGCAGCAGCACCTGCTGCGCTTGCGCCGGTAGCGACTCGAAGGGCATGTCGATGTCGAAGGCATAGTGTTTGGCCACGCTTTCCAGCATCGAAAAGGTGTAGGCGTTGCGCCGGTCCCAACCCTTGACCGCGCCCGAGGCCAGGCTCAACGAAGGAAAGGCGACCACGCGCATCGCATCGAAGGCCGTCACCTGCCCCAGACCGCCGCAACCGGGGCAGGCACCGACCGGCGAGTTGAAGGAGAACAGTCGCGGCTCCAGCTCGCTGAGCGAGTAGCTGCACACCGGGCAGCCGAACTTGCTGGAGAACAGGTGCTCGCCGCCAGCAGCCGCGTCCATCTCCAGCGCGATCGCGCGGCCGTCGGCGATGCGCAATGCGGTCTCGAAGCTTTCGGCCAGGCGCTGCTGCACCTCGGGGCCTACACGCAGCCGGTCCACGACCACGTCGATGTCGTGCTTGTCGTTCTTCTTCAGCTTCGGCAGATCGGCAGCCTCGTAAACCGCACCGGGCTTGCCGTTGGCGCCGACGCGAAAGCGCACGTAGCCCTGCGCCTGCATGTCCTGGAACAGATCGGCGAACTCGCCCTTGCGGTCGCGCGCCACCGGAGCCAGCACCATCAGCCTCGTGCCCTCGGGCAGCGCCAGCACCGAATCGACCATCTGGCTCACGCTCTGCGCCTGCAGCGCCAGATCATGGTCCGGGCAGAAGGGCGTGCCGGCGCGTGCATACAGCAGCCGCAGGTAGTCGTGGATCTCGGTGATCGTGCCGACGGTCGAGCGCGGGTTGTGCGAGGTCGCCTTCTGCTCGATGCTGATGGCCGGCGACAGACCTTCGATGACATCGACATCGGGCTTGTCCATCAGCTGCAGGAACTGCCGCGCATAGGCGCTCAGGCTTTCCACGTAGCGCCGCTGGCCTTCGGCGTACAGCGTGTCGAAGGCCAGGCTCGACTTGCCCGAACCCGACAACCCGGTGATCACCACCAGCGCATGGCGCGGGATGTCCAGGTCGATGTTCTTCAGGTTGTGCGTGCGTGCGCCGCGGATGCGGATGGCGGGGGCGTCGTGGGATGCGTCGTGGTGCATGGGGTGGCCGAGGTCAACCGAGCATCATATCGATCGCGGCGCGCGCGCCGATGACCGAGCGCGTGAAGATCGATCGGCGGCAATGCTTGCAAGCCGCCGCCCAGACCCAGGCTGAAGCGCTCCAACGGTTTCAGCTGACGTTGTCGAGCACGCGCAGGATCTCCGCCCCATAGGCTTCCAGCTTCTTTGTGCCGACGCCGCTGATGCCGGCCAGCGCGTCCAGGTCCTGCGGACAGGTCTGCGCCATCTGCGCCAGCGCGCTATCGTGAAAAATCACAAAAGCCGGCAGGTTGTGCTCGCGCGCCACTTCGGCGCGCCACGCCTTCAGTGCATCGAAGCGCGCCAGCCCGGCGTCGTCCAGCGGCACCGGTGCCGCCTTCGCCTTGGCCACGCGGCCCGCCTTGGCGCGCCCGCCGCCCTTGGGCTCGACAGTGGGCACGCGCAGCAGCAGCGCCACCTCGCCGCGCAGCACTGCGCGCGCGCTGTCGGCCAGTGCCAGCGTGCTGAACTCGCCTTCCACCTGCAGATGGCCCAGCGAAATCAACTGGCGCAGCACGGAGCGCCATTGCTGCTCGCTCAGGTCGGCACCGATGCCGAAGGTGGACAGCCGCTCATGCCCGCGCTGTGTCACCTTGTCGGTGGCCTTGCCGCGCAGCACGTCGATCAGGTGCACCGCGCCGTAGCGCTGTCCGCCATGCTGCTGGAAGCGATAGACGCAACTCAGCGCCTTGCGCGAGGCTTCGGTGGCGTCCCAGGTGGCCGGGGCATGCAGGCAGTTGTCGCAGTTGCCGCAAGGTGTGCTCGCTTCGCCGAAGTAGCCCAGCAGCCGCACGCGCCGGCAGTCGTGCGCCTCGGCCAGCGACAGCAGCGCGTCGAGCTTGCCGCGCTGCAGGCGCTTGAACTCCTCCTCGGC
>JAHECC010000281.1 GCA_024641965.1 Rubrivivax sp. | reverse complement strand
GAAACGGTCAGCCTGCGCATTGGTTCGAGCTTTCCCGAACCCAAGGACCGGCGCATGCTGGCCACCTGGATGAGCTACGACGACCTGGAGCGTCTGGTCGTGGCCAGTCTGAGTGCGTCGCGGGTCGGCCATTCGGTGATCTACGGCATGTCCGACAACAGCACCACCTGGTGGGACAACACACCGGCCAGGCACATCGGATACCGGCCGCTGGACAGTTCCGAACGCTTTCGCGCCGCGGTCGAGGCGCGGCAACCGACACTCGATCGCGCCGACCAGGCCACGAACTATCAAGGCGGCGGGTTCGTCACACGCGGCCCCTACGAGAATTGAGCGGCCCACCGCAACAACGCCTTTTCGCCCGACTCCCCCACAGACCAAGGAGACACTGATGACCCCGATGAGAACCCTGATTGCCGGCAGTGCGCTGCTGGCCACACTGGCCGCAGCGCCATTTGGCGCCACGGCACAAACGGTGCTGAAAGCGGCCGACGTGCACCCCGCCGGATACCCGAACGTGGTCGCGGTCGAGAACATGGGCAAGAAGCTCGAGAAGGCGACCGACGGCCGCTACAAGCTGCAGATGTTCCCCGGCGGCGTGCTCGGCGCCGAGAAGGAAATGGTCGAGCAGACGCAGGTCGGCGCGATCCAGATCGCGCGCATCTCGCTGGGCGTGCTCGGCCCGGTGGTGCCCACGGTGAACGTCTTCAACATGCCCTTCGTGTTCCGCAACGAGGCGCACATGCGCCAGGTCATCGACGGCCCGATCGGCCAGGAGATCCTCGACGCCATCACCAACAGCCCGGCGCGGCTGGTGGCGCTGGGCTACATGGACAGCGGCTCGCGCAGCCTGTACACGAAGAAGGCGGTGCGCAAGATGGAGGACCTCAAGGGCCAGAAGATCCGCATGATGGGCAACCCGCTGTTCGTCGACACGATGAACGCGATGGGCGGCAACGGCATCAGCATGGGCCACACGGAGGTATTCAGCGCGTTGCAGACCGGCGTCATCGACGGCGCCGAGAACAACCCGCCGACGCTGTACACCTCGAACCAGTACACCGCCGGCATCAAGTACTACACCCAGACGCAGCACCTGATCATTCCCGAGATCTTCGTCATGTCCAAGGTCACCTGGGACAAGATGACGCCGGCCGACCAGGCGCTGGTGAAGAAGTTCGCGCGCGAGGCGCAACTCGAGCAGCGCGCGCTGTGGGACAAGAGCGTGGCCGATTACACCGCCAAGCTCAAGGCCGCCGGCGTCGAGTGGATCGAGATCGACACCAAGCCCTTCTACGACGCAACCGAACCGGTGCGCGCCAAGTACGGTGCGAACTACACCGACCTGATCAAGCGCATCAACGAGGTCAAGTAAGGCAACCCGCAGCGGCGCCCAAGTCGGGCGCCGCTGCGTTTGTCTGATCCATCGCGACCCTGCCGCGGATGCGTCCGCGGCAGGGCGCCGCAAACCTGAGCACGCCCATGGACCCCATCGTTCCGCGCTGCCTCGACCAGGTTCATCGCCTGTGCATCTGGACCGCCGGCGCGTCCATCGCCTGCATGTCGCTGATCGTGCCCTGGGGCGTGTTCGCGCGCTACGTGCTGGGCAGCGGCTCGAGCTGGCCCGAGCCGATCGCCATCGTGCTGATGGTGCTGTTCAGCTTTCTCGGCGGCGCCGCCGCCTACCGCGCCAATGCGCACATCGCGGTGAAGATGCTCACCGATCGGCTGCCGCCATCGTTGCGCAAAGCCGCGGGCTGGTTCAGCGACGTGGTGATGCTGGCGGTCAGCGCCTTCGTCCTGTACTACGGCATCCAGCTGTGCATCGGCACCTGGGGCCAGAGCCTGGACACGTTGCCCTGGATGCCGGTGGGTCTGACCTATGCCGCGCTGCCGCTGGGCAGCGCCTTCACCTTGCTGTTCGTGCTGGAGCGCATGGTCTACGGCTCGCAGGAGCGGCGCCCGCTGGTGGCCTTCGGCGAACCCGGTGGTGAACTCGAGTCGGAGGCCGCCTGATGGACGCGCTGGTGCTGCTCGGCAGCTTCTTCGTGCTGATGATCCTGGGCGTGCCGGTGGCCTATGCGCTGGGCATGGCCTCGCTGATCGGCGCGCTGTGGATCCAGTTGCCGCTGGACGCGGTGATGATCCAGATCGCCAGCGGCGTGAACAAGTTTTCGCTGCTCGCGATCCCCTTCTTCGTGCTCGCCGGCGCGATCATGGCCGAAGGCGGCATGGCACGCCGGCTGGTCGATTTCGCCGGTGTGCTGGTCGGCTTCATGCGTGGCGGCCTGTCGCTGGTGAACATCCTGGCATCGACCTTCTTCGGCGCGATCTCGGGTTCGTCGGTGGCCGACACAGCGTCGATCGGCTCGGTGCTGATTCCCGAGATGGAGCGCAAGGGCTACCCGCGCGACTTCGCCACCGCGGTCACGGTCAGCGGCTCGATCCAGGCCACGCTGATTCCCCCCAGCCACAACGCGGTGATCTATTCACTGGCGGCCGGCGGCTCGGTGTCGATCGCGGCGCTGTTCGTCGCCGGCGTGCTGCCGGGTCTGTTGCTGGGCCTGACCTTGGCGGTGCTGTGCCTGGTGACAGCGCACAAGCGCAAGTTCCCGGTGGGCGAACGCATCAGCCTGCGCAAGGCGCTGCGCATCGCCGTCGATGCGCTGTGGGGCCTGATGACGATGTTCATCATCCTCGGCGGCATCCTCAGCGGCATCTTCACGGCCACCGAATCGGCGTCGATCGCCGTGCTGTGGGCCTTCTTCGTGACCATGTTCATCTACCGCGACTATCAGTGGAGCGACCTGCCGAAGCTGATGCACCGCACCGTCAAGACCGTGACCATCGTGATGATGCTGATCGGCTTTGCCGCCAGCTTCGGCTATCTGATGACGCTGATGCAGATTCCGGCCAAGGCCACCGCCTTCTTCGTCGGCGTGGCCGACAGCAAGATCATGATCCTGCTGATGATCAACGTCATGCTGCTGCTGCTGGGCACGTTGATGGACATGGCGCCGCTGATCCTGATCTGCACGCCGATCCTGCTGCCGGTGGTGACCGGCCTGGGCGTCGACCCGGTGCACTTCGGCATGATCATGATCATCAACCTGGGCATGGGCCTGATCACGCCGCCGGTGGGCAGCGTGCTCTTCGTCGGTAGCGCGGTATCCAAGTTGCCGATCGGCGTGGTTGCGCACGCGCTGAAACCTTTCTTCATCGCGCTGTTGATCGTGCTCGGCCTGGTGACCTACTTTCCGGCGCTGTCGCTGTGGCTGCCGCGCGCCCTCGGCCTGTGAGGCCGACCACGCCTTGAGTGGCAGTGCCGATGCCGCGCATCTTCCTCAGCCACGCGCCGCGGTCGCGCGCGCTGTACTACGGCGACAAGGCCCTCGCCGCGCTGCGCCAGCTGGGCGAGTTGCGGCTCAACGAACAGAATGAGCCCTTGTCGACCCAGGCGCTGATCGATGCCGCACGCGGCTGCCAGGTGATCGTCAGCGATCGCGCCACGCCGGGCAGCACCGAGCTCTTCGCCAGCAGCCCGCAGCTCGCCGTTTTCCTGCGCTGCGCGATGGACATTCGCAATGTCGACGTGGCTGCGGCCAGCGCGGCCGGCGTGCTGGTCACGCATGCCAGCGCGGGCTTCATGACGGCGGTGGCCGAATGGGTGCTCGGCGCGATGATCGACCTGAGCCGCGGCATCAGCCGCAGCGTATGCGCCTACCGCGGCGGCAGCATGCCCGAGGTGGCGATGGGGCGCGAGCTGCGCGGCGCGACGCTCGGCGTCGTCGGCTTTGGACAGATCGGCCGGCGCCTGGCGGAGCTCGGCGCAGGCCTGGGCATGCGCGTGATCGCCAGCGATCCGCAGACGCTGTCGCCAACGCCGGCGATGACGCAGGTCACCCTCGAGCACCTGCTGGCCGAAGCCGACTTCGTCGTCTGCCTGGCGCCGGCCCTGCCCGAGACCGAGAACCTGATGAACGCGGCGCGCTTCGCACAAATGAAGGACGGCGCCTACTTCATCAACGCGTCGCGCGGCAACCTGGTCGACGAAGGCGCTTTGCGCGAGGCGCTCGACAACGGTCGGCTGGCCGGGGCGGCACTCGATGTCGGCCGCGCGCCCGACCAGATGCCCACGCCGGCCCTGGCGCGTCATGCGCGCGTCATCGCCACGCCGCACATCGGCGGCCTGACACCCGAGGCGGCCGAGCATCAGTCGCTGGAGACCGTGGCGCAGCTGTGCACCTTGCTGGACGGCGGCATGCCGGTCGGCGCGGT
>JAHECC010000280.1 GCA_024641965.1 Rubrivivax sp. | reverse complement strand
CCGGCGTGCGGATCAGGTGCTCGAAGGCCGACAGCGCCGCCTTCGAGCCTTCGCCCGCGGCGATGACGATCTGCTTGTAGGGCACGGTGGTCACGTCACCCGCGGCAAATACGCCGGGCAAGCTGGTCTGGCACTTGGCGTCGATGATGATCTCGCCGTAGCGTGACAGCTCGACCGTGCCCTTGAGGAAATCGGTGTTAGGCACCAGGCCGATCTGCACGAACACGCCGGCCAGTTCCACCGCGTGCTCTTCGCCGCTTTGCCGATCCTTGTAGCGCAGGCCATTCACCTTCTGCCCGTCGCCGCTGATCTCCAGCGTCTGCGCGCTGGTGTGGATCGTCACGTTGGGCAGGCTCTTCAGCTTGTTCACCAGCACTGCGTCGGCTTTCAGCTGGTCCATGAACTCGAGCACCGTGACATGGCCGACCACGCCGGCCAGGTCGATCGCGGCCTCGACGCCAGAGTTGCCCCCGCCGATGACGGCCACCTTCTTGCCCTTGAACAGCGGGCCGTCGCAGTGCGGACAGTAGGCCACGCCCTTGGTGCGGTACTCGGCCTCGCCGGGCACGTTGACGTTCTTCCAGCGCGCGCCGGTGGCTAGCACCAGGCTGCGGCTGCTCAGCTCGGCACCGTTGGCCAGCTTGACGGTGATCGGCCCGCCCGTCGTGGAGGCCGGCTCGATCGACGCGACACGCTGGCCGTTCATGATGTCCACGTCGTAGTCGCGCACATGCGCTTCCAGTGCGGCGGCGAACTTGGGCCCTTCGGTTTCGCGCACCGAGATGAAGTTCTCGATGCCCAGCGTGTCCAGCGTCTGGCCGCCGAAGCGCTCGGCGACGATGCCGGTGCGAATGCCCTTGCGCGCGGCATAGACGGCCGCGGCCGCGCCGGCCGGGCCGCCGCCGACGATGAGCACGTCGAAGGGCGCCTTCGTCGCCAGCTTGGCGGCATCACGCGCCGCTGCGCCGGTGTCGATCTTGGCAAGGATTTCGCCAATCTCCATGCGGCCACTGCCGAAGGGCTGACCGTTGAGATAGACCGTGGGCACGGCCATGATCTGGCGCGCATCGACCTCGTCCTTGAAGAGGCCGCCATCGATGGCGACGTGGCGGATGCGCGGGTTCAGCACTGCCATCAGGTTCAACGCCTGCACCACGTCCGGGCAGTTGTGGCAGCTCAGCGACATATAGGTCTCGAAAGCAAAGTCGCCTTCCAGCGAGCGGATCTGTTCGATCGTGTCCGCATCCAGCTTCGGCGGGTGGCCGCCGGCCTGCAGCAGCGCCAGCACCAGCGAGCTGAACTCGTGGCCGAGCGGGATCGCGGCAAAGCGCAGATCCATCTCGGTGCCGGTGCGGCGGATCGAGAAGGAGGGGCGGCGTGCGTCGTCGCCGTCCAGGCGCAGGCTGATCTTGTCGCTCATGCCGGCCACTTCTTCGAGCAGCGCACGCATTTCGGCCGAGGCCGCTCGCTCGTCGAGCGAGGCCACCAGTTCGATCGGCAGTGTGATGCGCTGCAGATAGGCGGCGAGCTGGGTCTTCAGGTTGTTGTCCAACATGGTGATCTCCTTGGTCGTTTAAGGGCGAAGGAATGTCCGGGCCCAGTCGACAACCCGCGTGATTCGGGCTGTCGACAGGACCCACGGTCCTGTCGGTAAAACGGTGAAGGGCGTTTAGATCTTGCCCACCAGGTCGAGCGACGGCGTCAGCGTGGCCGCGCCTTCGTTCCACTTGGCCGGGCACACCTGGCCGGGGTTCTTGGCGATGTACTGCGCTGCCTTGACCTTGCGCAGCAGCTCCGACGCATCACGGCCGATGCCGTTGTCGTGGATCTCGCACAGCTTGATCTGGCCTTCGGGGTTGATGACGAAGGTGCCGCGCAGCGCCAGGCCTTCTTCTTCGATCATCACGCCGAAGTTGCGCGTGATCGTGCCGGTCGGGTCGCCGATCAGTGCGTAGTTGACCTTCTTGATCGCGTCCGAGGTGTCGTGCCAGGCCTTGTGCGCGAAGTGCGTGTCGGTGGAGATGCCGTACAGCTCCACGCCCATGTCCTTGAACATCGGGTGGTGGTCGGCCAGGTCTTCCAGTTCGGTCGGGCAGACGAAGGTGAAATCGGCCGGGTAGAACATGAACACCGCCCACTTGCCCTTGAGGCTCTGGTCGGTGACTTCGATGAACTTGCCGTTCTTGTAGGCGTTGGCCTTGAAGGGCTTGATCTGGGTGTTGATGAGCGACATGGTGAGGTCCTTTGCTTGGGTTGAGGGAAGGGATGAATCGTTGACAGGACGTATTTTTGGGTGCGGCGCAGCATTTGACAATTTGATTGATGAAATTGTGTAAATAGACATTTACTATGAATGCAGCCCTGTCGGGGCGGAGCGTCCCAGGCACCCAAGTGCTGGGGTCCGTACCGTGACGTCAAGGCAAGCAACGACAATGCCTCATGGACCTGGTTCAACGACTCGTCGCGATCCTGGCCGCCGACGCCACCGGCTACTCACGCTTGATGTCGTTGGACGAACGTGCGACGGTGGCCGCGCTGGACGCGGCGCGCGCGGTGTTCCGCACACAGATCGAAGCGCAGCAAGGCCGTGTCATCGACATGGCCGGCGACTCGGTGCTGGCGGTGTTCGGCACCGCGGCCGGTGCCGTGTCTGCCGCATTGGCGATTCAGAGCGGAGTCAACACGCTGGCCGACGCTGAAGTGGAAGATCGCCGCATGCGCTTTCGCATCGGCATCCACCTGGGCGACGTGATCGAGAAGGCCGACGGTACGGTCTATGGCGGCGGCGTCAACATCGCCGCGCGGCTGGAAGGCTTGGCAGATCCGGGCGGCATCATGGTGTCGGACGCGGTGCACGGCGTGGTGCGCGGCAAGGTGGCCGCGGTCTTCGAAGACCAGGGCGAACAGACGGTGAAGAACATCGCCCACCCGGTGCGCGCCTGGCGCATGCGCGCTGCCGCCGCCGCCGCAGCGAGCGTAGCGTCGATCCCGCCGAAGCCGGACACCCCCATCGGCGGGATCGACCTGTCGCTGCCCGACAAGCCGTCGATCGCGGTGCTGCCCTTCTTCAACATGTCCGGCGATCCGGAGCAGGAGCACTTCACCGACGGCCTCACCGAGGACATCATCACCGAGCTGTCGCGCTTTCGCTCGCTGTTCGTCATCGCGCGCAACTCGTCGTTCTCGTACAAGGGAAGCTCGCCCGATATCCGGCGCGTGGGCAAGGAACTCGGCGTGCGCTACGTGCTGGAAGGCAGCATTCGCAAGTCGGCGCAGCGCATCCGCGTCAACGGCCAGTTGATCGACACCCTCAACGGCAACCACCTGTGGGCCGAAAAGTACGACCGGGTGCTGGAGGACATCTTCGAGGTTCAGGAGGAGCTGACGCGCGGCATCGTTTCGGCAATTGCCCCGCACATCGACCTTGCCGAGCGCGACAAGGTGCATCGCCGCCGCCCAGAGAGCCTGAGTGCTTATGAGCATGCCGTCAGCGCGTTGGCCAAGGGCTGGGCGGGGTACCTGAACGCCGATGTTGGCCAGCGCAACGAAGCGCTGGCCGAGGCTCAGGCCGCATTGGCCATCGACCCGAGATGCGGCCTGGCCTTGCAGGTCGTTGCCTGGGGGCAGCTGTTCCATGTCCTCCTGGGAACCGCGCGCGATATTCCCGCCGCCTGGCAGGCGGGCATGGCGGCGGCGACGCGCGCCGTCGAGATCGACGCCAACGACAGCGATGCCTATGCTGCCAAGGCGTTCCTGTTGTCATTCGCTCCCGATAAGCAGCGCGCCGCGGAAGACCTGCCCAGCGGCCGGCGGGCCTACGAGCTGAATCCGAACAGCATGTGGGCGGTGGCAGCGCTCGCCTTCAGTGAGCTGTGCGCCGGGCTGGCAGACGAGTCCATCGCCCATGTTCACGAGGCGATGCGGCTGAATCCGCGCGATCCACAACGTTTCAACTCGCATCTGCAGTTGTCGGCGGGCTACCTGCTCGCGGGTGACTACCGACTCGGTGTCGAGCACGCAAGACTCGGGACCGCAGGCGCGCCCGGCGTGCCACAGTTGCACGGTCACCTCGCGATGAACCTCGTCGGGCTGGGCGACCTCGCCGCCGCCGCCGACGCCTGCGCCGAAGCACGCCGGCTGGCGCCCGCATGGGTCGAGCGTTGCCTGGCCGGACGAATCGTCTATCGCAAGCCGGAACATGTGCACCGGGCCACTACTTTCCTGCGCATCGCCGCCGGTCTGGAGGACCCGAGCGCGGCCGACGCCCTGCGCTGAGGCACACTGCGGCGATGAGCGACGAGATCCCCGTTCCGCAAACACAGTACGCCGAATCCGACGG
>JAHECC010000085.1:16080-16594 GCA_024641965.1 Rubrivivax sp. | reverse complement strand
GGTCCAGTCGTAGTTGACGATGATGCGGTCGTAGTCGGTGCGGAAGTGCAGGTCGACTTCGCTGTCGCAGCCCAGCGCGTCGGCCAATGTGGCGGCGGCCACTGCGGTATTGGGGTACGTCACGGCAGCCAACGCCAATGCAAGCATCGCGGTGACCCACCGATGGCCTACTTCCGCGAGCGCAGGCTGGCCCTGGCGCGAAGCCGCTTGCTGCACGCCGAGTGTCGACGTGGTGCGGTGAAAGAGGCGGCGCTTGACCTGGGCTTGATGGGCGCGGGGATGTGCGACTTCGGTCGGTTCTCGCGCGACTATCGGCGGCTCTTTGGCGAGGTCCCATCGGTCACGCGGAGTCGACCCTGCGCCTGACGCGGCGCAGTTCGGTGGCAGGGTTCGGCAGAGTCATTCGTCTCCTCGATCTGACTTCCGGGCACCCGAAGGGCCGTGGTGTCCCGGCGTGGTCATGATCTGAATCTCAACACACCCTAGGGGAAGAGCCCTAGGCAAGTTGTCAGTG
>JAHECC010000085.1:0-16070 GCA_024641965.1 Rubrivivax sp. | reverse complement strand
CGCCACTCAAGATGCTCGACGGGCCCTTGCGCAGCCCTCTTCAGCCAACGCGCGCTCGAAACACTCGGTGGGCAGCGTCGACGGGGTAGGCAGCACTCGAGCCGGCAGATCGGGCCGCACACTGGGTGCAGCATCCACCTGTTGCACGCTGGCGTTGACGACTTTCATGCTGTGGCCACAGAACATCGTGGGCAGGCGCGGCAGTGGACGGTCCCGATCAACCTGGCCGTGAGCAAGGTGGTCAAGCGTCTCGTCGATCTGACTTCCGGGCACCCGAAGGGCCGTGGTGTCCCGGCGTGGTCATGATCTGAATCTCAACACACCCTAGGGGAAGAGCCCTAGGCAAGTTGTCAGTGCGGTGTCAGCTTGCGATCGGATGCTGCACTGCACCATGACACTTTCGACGACACTTCAATTGCGCCTCGACGATGTCCTCGCCGAACTCGTGCACGCGCGCCGGCAGGGCGATCTGGGTCGATTGGCTTTGATTGCCTATTGCGAGGCCCGCCGCTGGGCCCGCGACGCCGGCAAGAGCGCACTGGCGGAACTGGCATCGGAAATGATCACACGCAGCCCACACAGCAGCCGCGAGGCATTCTTGCGGGAGATCGATGCGCTGATCGATGAAATGCAGCACTTGCAGTTCGAGTGCGGGCAAGCGCCGGTTCGACCCCTCGACCCGTCAAGCCGGCTCGCCCCAGGGCACTGAAGGCCCGCCCCGACCGGGGCTGGAGCGGGCCGTGCGGCCCGTCGGACGGTTGCAGATCACACCGAGTTGCCCACGTCGGACGCACCTGGCTGGGTGGGCCGCTGCCAACAAGCAAGAAAAGGTGGTCTGCCAAGACCCTGCGCGCCACCTCGTGTGCACCATGAAAGCTGTGCATGCACCATGTCCGTACCAGCGCTACCCGCGGCGATCTGCTTGTTTCGTCAAGATGCCCCCTTGCAAGTGGCACGGAACCTGCTCGGAGGCAGATCGCGCCTGCACGCATGGGAATTTGCGATAGGGCCGGGGCATTGACGTGCATGAATCGGCTTCGGTATGGCGAATGCCAGATGCATGTCTCAGGGCACGAGTTGCACCTGCCCCCGTGTAAAGGAGTACGCTGCATGAGCATCACCCCACGCCAGGCGGAACTGGTGCAGTCCAGCTTCCGCATCGTTCAGCCCATGGCCGCAACCACGGCGGACCTGTTCTACAAGAAGCTCTTCGAGATCGATTCCTCCGCGGCTGTGCTGTTCAAGGGCGACATCAAGCAGCAGGGGCAGAGATTCGTGCAGGTGCTGGCCGTGGCCGTCGGCGGCTTGTCCAACCTCTCGACCCTGGTTCCCATCGTCAAGCAACTCGGCGTGCGCCATGTCGGCTACGGCATCAGGGCGGAACACTACGACTCGGTACGCGAGGCGTTGTTGTGGACCCTCGCGCTGGTCTTGCAGGATGCCTACACCGACGATGTGCGCGGGGCCTGGGCCACCGCTTACGCGATGCTGGCCGGTGTGATGAAGGAGGCAGCCTGGGGAGAGCCATGATGCCGCTGCGCGCGTCGCCGCGATCGTCCGCCGGGTTGGTGACGATCCCTCGCGGGATTGGGGAAGGCAAGAGGCGATCTTGCCCTCGTCGAACTTCAGCAGTTCCTCGCGGCCGAGTTTGGCGCCGGGCTTCTTCATCACCAGCAGCAGCGGGCACTCGACCCACTTCGGGTGCTTCGCGCCGATGCGCGCGGCCAAGGACACGGCCGGGCGCGCCATCGCGGTGTTCTCCAGGTCGATCGAGCCGATCCACTCGCCGCCGGACTTGATCGCGTCCTTGGCGCGGTCGGCGATCTGCATGTAGCCATTGGCGTCGAGCGTGCTGACCTCGCCGGTCGGGAACCAGCCATCGACGAATGGCACTGACGTAGGCTTTACTCGATCGCTCGGCATAATCGGCGGCAATCTTCTGCCGCAGGCAAGCGTCAGGGTGTCGGTTCGACGAGCTGCCGTCTCGGAGCGAAGCACTCAACGTGTCCGACTGTGCGTCGGCGTGCATGCACCGGATGTGAAAGGCCTTCGATGAGATTCAGTTCCACCCTGTGTTGCCTTCTGTCGCTGTCGCTTGGCAGCATGCCGGTGCTGCATGCGCAGACCGCGCCAAGCCCGGGGGCGCCGCCTGCCTCCGCCGCTGCCGCGCCGGGCGTCTCCCAGGGGGAGCTCGAATCGATGCTCGCGCCGATCGCGCTCTATCCGGACGCACTGCTGTCGCAGATGCTGATGGCCTCGACCTACCCGCTGGAGATCGTCGAAGCCGCGCGCTGGCGCAAGGACAACGCCGCGCTGAAGGACAAGGCGCTCGAGGACGCGCTGGCCAACCAGAGCTGGGACGAAAGCGTCAAGTCGCTGACCGCCTTTCCCGACGTGCTCGAGCGCATGAGCAAGGACCTCGCCTGGACACAGAAGCTCGGCGACGCCTTCCTGGCGCAACAGAAGGAAGTGCTCGACACGGTGCAGGTGCTGCGCACCAAGGCCCAGTCCGAGGGCAACCTGAACAGCAACGAGCAGCAGACGGTCAAGACCGAGACGCAGGAAAGCAAGCAGGTCATCGTCATCGAGCCGGCGGACCCGCAGGTGGTCTATGTGCCGACCTACCAGCCGACCGTGGTCTACGGGGCCTGGGGCTATCCGGCCTATCCGCCCTACTACCCGCCTTACTGGGCGCCGGTCGGCGCGGCCTTCGTCAGCGGCTTCTTCTGGGGCGTGGGCATCGCCGCCGGCGCGGCCCTGTGGGGCGGCTGCAACTGGGGCCGCGGCGACGTCAACATCAACGTCAACCGCTACAACAACTTCAATCGCACCAACATCAGCAGCAACAACTGGAACCACAGGGCCGAGCATCGCGGCTCGGTGCCCTACCGTGACGCCGGTTCGCGCGAGAAATTCGGCAAGAGCGACCGCCAGGCCGCGCAGGCACGCGAGCAGTTCCGCGGCCGCGACGATTCGCTCGGCGGCGCGGGTCTGAACGACCGTGCCGGCCTCAGGGAGGCGCAGCGCGACCCCGCGGTGCGTGACAACGCGGCGAACCGTGGCGGCGATCGGGCTGGCGATCGGAGCGCCGCAGGCGCCGGCCAGCGTGACCGCGGCGGTGATCGGGGCGGCGCCGCGGCCAGCACCCGGCGCAGCACCACACAGGCGGACCGCGGCGGCGCCTTTTCGGGCGGCAATGGAGCAAGTACGCGGGCCTCGTCCAGTCGCGGCCATTCCAGCATGAGCAGCGGCGGTTTTTCGCGCGGTGGTGGCGGTGGTGCCGCGCGCGGCGGCGGCGGGCGTGGCGGTGGCGGGCGGCGCTGAAGTTGCCGCCGGTTTCGCGCACGCGCTGCCCCTTGCACAGGACATCATGATGAAACAGCAAAGCCTCCACACTGTCGCCTTCGCCGCGTTCGCTCGCGCCATCGGCACCGCTATCGCGCTGTCGCTCGGCTGTGCGCTCGTTTCGGCCGCGGACGCACCCAAGGCGGCCGCGTCGGCACCCGCCACAACCAAGGCCAAGGCGCCAAAACCCGCCGTGTTCGCAACGCCGCAGGACGGCTTCGACGCCTTGGTCGCCACACTGCGTCAACACGACACCAAGGCGTTGGCGCGGCTGCTCGGACCGGGCCATGAGCGGGTCGCCGATTCAGGCGACCGTGCCGCCGATCGCGCCGCGGCCGACCGCTTCGTCGCCGACTACGAACGCAAGCACAGCATCCAGATGGAAGGCGACGCGACAGCCTTCGTCACCACCGGCGAAACCGACTGGCCGATGCCGATCCCGATGGTGAAGCATGCGGGCGGCTGGAGCTTCAACGCCGATGCCGGCGAGGAAGAACTGCTGGCCCGGCGCATCGGGCGCAACGAGCTCGATGTCATCGAGGTGTGCCAGGCCTTCGCCGACATGCAGCGCGAGTACGCCGAGGCCGACCGCAATGGCGACGGCTTGCCCGAATACGCGGCGCGCCTGGTCTCCTCGCCCGGCAAGCGCGACGGCCTGTACTGGCCGGCGGCAGCGGGCGAGCCGCCGAGCCCGGCCGGACCGCGCCTGGCAGGAGCCAATCCGCAGCAAAGCAAGACGAAGAGCACGCCGAAACCCTTCCATGGCTACCTTTATCGGATCATGACGAAGCAGGGCCCGCATGCGCCGGGTGGGGCACGAAACTATGTCGTCCAGGGGCGGCTGATCGGTGGCGCCGCACTCGTCGCCTGGCCCGCCGGCTATCTTGCGTCGGGCGTGAAGACTTTCGTCTGCAACATCGACGGCACCGTCTTCGCGAAGGACCTGGGGCCCGATACGCCGAGCAAGGTGACGAAGATCACGGCCTACGACCCCGACCCGAGCTGGCACCGGGAGAAATGAACCCTCAACCGCCGCGCTTGTCGAGCCGGGCATCGCCGGTGGCGCCGAGTACAGCTTGAAGCAGCGAGACCACCATGAGCGAAAAGCGAGAGACCGACGAGCGCAAGGCGAGTGTCTGGACCCATCAGATCGACGATGTGATGTTGGAGATCTCGCGCCAGGCGGCGCTGTGCAAGGTCAGGCTGCTCGACCCCGGGGTCATCGAAGGCGTGCTGCACAACAACGAGTCGGTCTGCGGCACCAGCAATCCGCGCGCCTTCAAGAAGCTGCGTGATGCGCTGATCATGGGCTTCGTCGTGCGCGAAAAGGCCTATGACCAGCTCGGGCCGATCGAGGCCGAAGAACTGATCACCCGCATCCGCGAGAAACTGAAGGAACGCTTCGGCGGCAAGCTCGGCGGGCAGGCGGGCGCGGCCTAGACATGGCCGAGCAGGCCATCGTCGTCATCAACGCCGGCTCGTCGAGCGTCAAGTTCTCGGCCTTCGCCGCACGCGGCGAAGAGCTTGCATTGAGGTTGCGCGGGCTTGTTGAATCCTTGTTCGAGCAGCCGCATTTCGTCGCCTACGATGCGCAGGGACAAGTGCTCGAAGACAAGCGCTGGGATGCCGGCACCCGCCTCGACCACGATGGCGCGCTGGCCGAGGTCATGGACTTCCTGCACCGGCATGCCGACGGCGCGCGACTGGTCGGCGTCGGCCACCGCGTCGTGCATGGCGGGCTGGAATACGCCCGCCCGGTGCGGGTAGACGACACGGTGCTCGCCGCACTGGACCGCTACGTGTCGCTGGCGCCACTGCACCAGCCGCACAACCTGGCAGCAATCCGCGTGCTGGCGCAGCGCGCACCCGATTTGCCGCAGGTGGCCTGCTTCGACACCGCCTTCCATCGCACCAATCCCGAGCTGGCGCAGATGTTCGCGCTGCCGCATGCGCTGCACGATGCCGGGGTGCGCCGCTACGGCTTTCACGGCCTGAGCTATGAATACATTGCCTCGGTGCTGCCGCGCTTTGATGCGCGCGCCGCGGCCGGCCGCTGCGTGGTGCTGCACCTGGGCAACGGCGCCAGCATGTGCGCGATGGCCAGTGGCCGCAGCGTCGCTTCGACGATGGGCTTCACTGCCGTCGATGGCTTGCCGATGGGCACGCGCAGCGGCAACCTCGATCCCGGCGTGCTGCTGTACCTGATGGACGAACAAGGCATGGATGTGCGTGCGGTCGAAAAGCTGCTCTACCAGCAGTCGGGCCTGCTCGGCGTGTCGGGCATCGCCAGCGACATGCGCACGCTGCTGGCCAGCGACGCGCCGCGCGCGAAGACGGCGATCGATCTGTTCGTCTACCGCATCGGCCGCGAGCTGGGTTCGCTGGCAGCGGCGCTGGGCGGCCTGGACGCAATCGTCTTCACCGCCGGGGTCGGCGAGAACTCCGCCGAGATCCGCGAACGCGTGTGCGCCGTGGCCGGCTGGCTCGGCATCGAAGTCGATGCTGCGGCCAACGCCTCCGGTGGCCCGCGCATCTCGACTGAAAGCAGCAAGGTCTCGGCCTGGGCGATACCGACCAACGAGGAACTCATGATCGCGCGCCACACCCGTTGGCTTATCGCGTGCGAAACAACGAACCCAAAACCCCCTCACCGATAGAGGCTGCGGGAATGCGAAAAACTCATCACCACCCCCAGAAAGGTCGGCGGTCGCGAACATTGCCTGCCGAGCCGGATTGCCCTGTTCGGCCTGCCCGCACTCGCTGGCGGACCGCGCCGAGTGCAATCGCGCTGATGCTCATGCTCGCTCCCGGCTGGGCCTCGGCCTCGATGTTCCAGGGCGAGACGTTGGACAAGGTGGCGATGGGCCTGGCCTGGTTCGTCATCGTCGTCATGCCGATCGCCGCGATCGTCATCTTCTGGAAGCTGCACGTGCTGCCGGAGAAGATCGCGCATAGGCGCCACCACCCGCAGAAGGATGCGATCCACGTGCTGTGCCTGCTGTCACTGGTCTTCGGTGGACTGCTCTGGCCGATCGCCTGGCTGTGGGCCTACACGCGGCCGACCGTCAGCGCCATGGCCCGCGGTACCGAAAAGCATGAGGACTACTTCCGCGAGATGGGCGAGAAGTGGCATGCCGGTGAACTGCAGCCCGACGAGATCGACGAACTGCGCGATGAGCTCGACGCCATCGCCGCGCGCGGCCGGCTGCCGCGCAAGCTGAGCAAGCTGCAGCACGAGCTCGATGTCGCGCATGAGGTCGAGCTGGCCGCACCCGCGCCGGCACCAGAGCCCGCGAGCGCGCACGGAGCCGCCTGATGGAAGCCCTGCTGCTCGGCATCTATTCGTTCTTCGTCTGGCTGATCTTCATCAAGTTCAAGTGGCTGCCATGGAACACCACCTCGCAGGTCACTGTCGTCCTCATCCCGATCGTCGCGATGAGCGCGATGATCCTGACACTGAACGTGGTCGCGCCATCCTCGCATGACGTGCGCGTCGTCAAGTACGTGGTGCAGGTGGTGCCGCAGGTGCGCGGGCGCGTGCTCGAGGTGCCGGTCGAACCCAATCGCCTGGTGAAGAAGGGCGAGCTGCTGTTCCGCATCGACGACACGCCCTACCAGATCGCCCTCAAGGCCGCCAAGGCCAAGCTGGCCGCCGACGAGGCGCGGCTCAGCCAGACCGTTGCCGGGTTGGCTGGTGCCAATGCCGGCGACCGTGAACTGCAGGCGCAATTGCAGTCGGCACGCAGCCAGGTCGCCGCATTGCAGCCGCGGCTCGAATTGGCGCGCTTGCGCGTGCAGCAGAACCGCGAACTCGTGGCCGTGGGTGCCGGCGACAAGTTCGCGCTCGAGCAGGCCGAGGCCAACGTCGTCGAACTGCAGGCGCAACAGGCCACCGCCACCGCCAACGAAGCGCAGGTCACGCAGCGACTGTCGGGCCGTGTCAACGGCGAACTGGCCTCGGTGGCCACTGCCCGCGCCGATATCGCCACCGCCAAGGCCGTGGTCGATGCCAGCCGCGCGGCCGTGGACGACGCGAAGTGGAATCTGGACCAGACCGTGATGGTCGCGCCGGCCGACGGCTACGCCATCAACGTGCAACTGCGACCGGGTTCGATCGTCGTGCCCTTCCCGGTGGTGCCGGCGATGACTTTCGTCGAGAACGAATACGTCGTGCTCGCGATGTACCACCAGAACGAGCTTCCGCTGGTCGAGCCCGGCAACGAGGCCGAGTTCTCGCTGCGCATGCACCCGGGTCGCGTCATCAAGGCCACGGTCGATTCGATCGTCTGGGCGCAGGGCCAGGGACAGGTCGCCCAGGGCGGCATGCTGCCGAACACCGGCATGGCACCGTCGAGCCCGGACCGCTTTCCGGTGAAGTTCAAGGTCGCCGAGAAGGATCAGGAGTTGTTCCTCGCCGCCGGTGCCGCCGGCGCCGGCGCGATCTACACTGCGCATGGCGAGATCTTCCACATCGTGCGCAAGGTGATCGTGCGCGTCGGCTCGCTGACCGACTACCTGGTCCTGAAGCTGCATTGATGGCGAAGCGGCCCCTGCCCACTATTGCGCTGGCCGCGGCCTTCTCGGCGATGCTCGCCGGCTGCGCGCTGCAAAGCCCGCCGCCGCGCGCCGACATGCAGCGCGATGCGCTGCCGAACACCAGGGTGCCCGCGGCCTGGCAGGCCGGCGCCGACACCGGGGCGCTGTTGCCCGGCACCTGGCTGGGCAGCTTCGACGACCCGGCCTTGACGGTGCTGGTGGCCGAAGCGCTGCAGCACAACGCCGATCTGCAGGTGGCGGCCGCACGCGTCGAACAGGCCGGCGGCATGCTGCGGGTGGCCAGCGCCTCGATGCTGCCGTCGGTGGGCGTGCCCGGCACCTACAGCGGCAAAGCCGGTGGTGGCGGCGGGCTGAACGCGATCTTCCTCAACGCCTCGCTGGAACTGGACGTGTGGGGCCGGCTGCGTTATGGCGAGGCCGCGGCGCAGGCGCAGGCCGACGCGATGCAGGCCGACTATGCCTACGCGCGCCAGTCGCTCGCCGCCACAGTGGCCAAGAGTTGGTACCTGGCGATCGAAGCCGGGCTGCAAGCCGCGCTGATCGAGGACGCGCTGCGTGCGGCGCAGGAACTGCGCCGGCTGGCGAGCGAGCGCTTTCGCATCGGTGTCGGCGACGAGACGGCAGTGGCCGAGGCCGCAGCAAGTGTCGGCAGCACCCGCGACCGGCTGCGCCAGACGCTGCAGGCCCGCAACGAGGCGCTGCGCGCGCTGGAGTTGCTGCTCGGCCGCTACCCGGCGGCGGAGATCGCTGTCGCGCAGGCGCTGGCACCGATGCCGGGCGCGCTGCCCGTGGGCCTGCCCTCCGAATTGCTGGAACGCCGGCCCGACGTCATCGCCGCCGAGCGGCGTGTGGCCGCAGCCTTCAACCGTGTCGGCGAGGCCAAGGCGGCACGCCTGCCGCGCATCAGCCTGACGGCCAGCGTCAGCGCGATCTCCAGCGACCTGCTGGTGCTGCAGAACAAAAGCAATCCTGGCTACGGCTTCGGCGCCAATCTGTTTGCGCCGCTGTACCAGGGTGGCGCGCTGCAGGCGCAGGTGGACATCCGCAACGCCGAGCAGAAACAGGCGATGGCCGAGTACGCGCGCATTGCGCAACGCAGCTTCGGCGAGGTCGAGAACGCACTCGGCGCCGAGCTGGCGTTGCGCGAGCGCGAACAACTGCTGGCCGGCAACATCGCCGACAACGAGCGCGCGCTGGAACTGGCGTTGTTGCAGTTCCGTGTCGGCAAGATCGATATGCGCACGGTCGAGCAACGGCATCTGGGGCTGGTGTCGGCGCGCGCGACGCTGTTGCGGGTACAGACCGACCGGCTGGCGCAGCGCGCCAATCTCTACCTGGCGCTGGGCGGTGGCTTCGACGATGCGGTGGCGGCACCGCTGGCTACGCGCTGAGCACAAGTTGCGGCGCAGGAGCGCACTTCAACAGGGGGAAACGGAAATCGGCAAGAGCCGCAAATCCAAGACATCGACCGAACGAGGTGCCGCACCACCGCTGCCAGAGGCCGGCGAGGCCGCGGCCGGGCTGTCGCGCAAGGCCTACGACCGGCAGCTGACGAAGCTGCATGTCGAACTGGTCAAACTGCAGCAATGGGTCATCGCCAAGGACCTGAAGGTCTGCATCCTGTTCGAAGGGCGTGACGGCGCGGGCAAGGGCGGGACGATCAAGGCGATCACCGAGCGCGTCAGCCCGCGGGTTTTCCGTGTCGTCGCGTTGCCCGCGCCCACCGAGCGCGAGAAGTCGCAGATGTATATCCAGCGCCACCTGCCGCACCTGCCAGCGGCCGGGGAAGTGGTCATCTTCGACCGCAGTTGGTACAACCGCGCCGGTGTCGAACGCGTGATGGGCTTTTGCAGCGAAGATCAGGCGAAGGGATTCCTGAAGGCGGCGCCGCTGGTGGAAAAGGCGATCGTCGAATCCGGCGTCATCCTGCTGAAGTATTGGCTCGAAGTCAGCCCCCAGGAGCAGACGAGGCGACTCAAGTCGCGCATCGACGACGGGCGCAAGATCTGGAAGCTCTCGCCGATGGATCTGAAGTCCTACGATCGCTGGGACCACTACACCAAGGCGCGCGACGCAATGTTCGAAAGCACCGATGTGGCGTGGGCGCCGTGGTACGTGGCCCGCTCCGAGGACAAGAAGCGTGTGCGGCTGAACCTGATCAGCCATCTGCTGAGCCAGGTGCCCTACGAGGAAATCAAGACGAAGGCGGTCAAACTGCCGCCGCGCAAGTTCGGGCGCCGAAAGGCGACCGACGATCCCTTCCGCTACGTGCCCGAGAGCTTCTGAGCGCTGCGTGAGCACGGTCCGCGATGTTCGCTGAGCGCTCGCAAGCTGGCTGCGAGGTCAAGAACACCATGCCTTCGGTCGGTACCAAATGACGGCAACTACATCGAGGTCCGGCGGTCACGCACTTCTTCGGGACTGCCCCCCTCCATCCATTTGACGAACGCGCTGGTCCGAAGGCCCGTCGACGGATCGTCCCGAAGTTGGTGGAGATTCTGTACGTCTCCACCAAAGCGCAAACTGGGCGTTGATCTTCGAGGCTTCTTTTGCTGTTCGTCGCAGATCGGGGCCTGTGGCTCGCTGACGCGCTACTTGAGATGCTTGCGGAACGTCGGCTTGCGCTTCTCCTTCAGCGCGTTGACGCCCTCGCGCGACTCGTCGGTGTCGTAGTAGAGCTTCAGCGCCAGCATGCCCATGCCGGCGATGCCGCCCTGGTGCGCGGTATCCATGTTGAACGAGCGCTTGGCGATGGCCAGTGCGGTGGGGCTTCGCTCGCACAGCTCTTCGCCCCATTTCTGTACTTCCGCGTCGAGCTGTTCGCTCGGCACGCAGGCATTGGCCAGGCCCATCGCCACGGCTTCGGCGCCCGAGTAGCGGCGGCACAGGTACCACATCTCGCGCGCCTTCTTCTCTCCGACCACACGCGCCAGGAAGGCGGTGCCGTAGCCCGGGTCGACCGAGCCCATCTTCGGGCCGACCTGGCCGAATACCGCCTTGTCGGAACAGATGGTCAGGTCGCAAATCGTGCACAGCACATTGCCGCCGCCGATGGCGAACCCCTGCACGCGCGCAATCACCGGCTTGGGCACGTCGCGAATGGCGGCGTGCAGTTCTTCCATAGGCAGGCCGATGGTGCCGCGGCCGTCGTAGTTGCCTTCGTGCGCCGACTGGTCGCCGCCGGTGCAGAAGGCCTTCTCGCCCGCGCCGGCCAGCACGATCGCACCAACGTCGCGGTCATAGCCGGCGCGGTTCAGCGCCTTGATCAGTTCGTCGCAGGTCTGACCTCGAAAGGCGTTCATCTTCTCCGGCCGGTTGATGGTGATCCAGGCCACCCCGTTGCGCACTTCGTAGAGGATGTCTTCGAATTCCATGGTCCTGGCTCCTTGGCAAGGTGTGGTGAACCCGTCAAGCGGGCGATTTCGGCGCAGCCGAGGGCAGGAATGCGTCGGTGAAGCAGAAACCCTCGCTCAGACCCTGCGCCATGAAGGCCGGCACCGCGGCCTCGACCATCTTCACCGAACCGCAGACATAGACCTCGAAGTCGCGCAGGTCGGGGAAGTCGGCCAGCATCGCCTCGTGCACCAGGCCGCGCCGGCCACCCCAGTCGGCTGCGTTCTCGTGCGACAGCACCGGCACGAAGTGGAAATGGGGATGCTCGCGTTGCCATTGCTCGGCCAACTCCATCGCGTAGAGCTCGCTGCGCTGGCGCACACCCCAGTACAGCCACATCTGGCGCGTCAGCCCACGCGCGAAAGCATCCTCGACGATGCTCTTGATCGGCGCGAAGCCGGTGGCACCGGCAACGAACAGGATCGGGTGCTGGCTGTCGCGCAGCGTGAAGTCGCCCAGTGGTCCTTCGAAGCGCAGCGTATCGCCGACCTTCATTTCATTGAACACATGGCCGGTGAAGCGCCCGCCCGGGATCAGCCGCACATGCAGTTCAATGGGGCTGGGGCGTTTGGGCGGATTGGCGAAGGAAAACGCGCGGCGTTGGCCGTCGTCGAGCACGATGTTGATGTACTGCCCAGCCTTGAAGTGCAGCGGCGCGCCATCCGGCAGTGACAGTTCGACCACCATCAGTTCCGGCGCCAGCCGCTGCATGCGCTGTACGCGGGCTACATGCTCGCGCAGCGGCGCAGCCCGCGCCGTGCCACCCTCGACCTCGATGTCCAGATCCGACAATGCCGTGGCACAGCACATCAAGGCCTGTCCACGCGCGCGCTGCGCCTCGCTCAGCGCGCTGGGCTGGTAGTTGCCGTGGTCGACACGGCCGCGATGCACCGTGCACAGGCACACGCCGCAAGCGCCGTTGCGGCATTCGTAGGGCAGCGTCAACCCCTGGCGCAGGCCGGCTTCGAGCAGTGTCTCGCCGCTGCGCAGGCTCAAGGCTTCGGCCGCAGGCTGCACGGTCATATGCAGTTCGCCCTGGCGCGAGCGCTTGAACTTCGGGGGCAGCCAGGGCAGCAACAGCAACAACAAGGTGCTCGCACCCACCAGCGTCCACACCCGGCCGAAGGGCCACAGGTCGAACAGCGGGAACAGCAGCAGGTAGAACCAGTCGAGGTCGACCCGCGTCACCGCCACGCCCAGGTCGGCCGCGCCGCCCTGGCTGAGCACCGGGTGCACCAGTGACAGCAGCAGCAACGTGACACCCACGCTGAGCATGATCGGCCGCGGCGGATTGGTGCTGGCCTTGGGCACACGCTGCACATGGATGAACATCAGCAGCAGCACCACCAGCGGTATGCCGATGTGCATGAAGGCCAGCAGCGAGAAGAAGCGGTCGCTGATGCTGGCCGGGTAGATCAGGTTGCGCATCAGCGCGCCGCCAAAGGTGGGCAGCCAGTCGATCCACTCGAAACTGGCGGTGATGACGTACTGCGCCAGCTTGTCCCAGGGCAGCATGTAGCCGTTGATGCCGGAGACGTACACGCCCCAGATCAGCGCCACGCCCGACACCCAGGAGAACCAGCGGAAGCCGCGCAGCCGGTCGAAGCCGAAATGGCGCAGCATGTGCAGCAACATCGTCAGCACCAGCGCGTCGGACGCGTAGCGGTGCACGCTGCGCAAGATGCCGCCGGCAAACCACTGGCCGTGCGTCAGCGCCTCGACCGAGGCATAGGCTTCGGCCACGCCGGTGTCGAAGAATGCATACAGGTACAGACCCGTTGCGCAAACAATCCAGAACAGGAAGAAGGTGATCGAACCCAGGTGATACAGCGGGTTCATACGGTCGCCGAAGGCGCGGTTGAACAACGCTTCGACGTGCATGAAGCACCAGCGCAACAGCGCCTGCAGCCGGGAAATCATGCACCGAACTCCACGCGCGGCAATCGCATGGCACGCAGCACCACCACCACGAACAGCAAACCGCCGACGATGGCCACCAGCCCGCCCAGGCCCATCAAGCCCATGCCGGCGATTTCGGCGCCGCTGCGCAGCACCTGATCGCTGCCCGCCACCTTGCGCTGCACGCCGTAGCCGCCCGACCACACCAGGCCGAGGATGTGCATCAACTGCCCGGCGCCATACAGCAGCGGCTGCCAGGTGGCCATCCGACCCCGTGGTGCATGCCAGCCGAGTTGCGGCAGCAGGTGATAGACCAGGCCCATCAGGGCCAGGGTCACGCCGACGATGCAGCCGTGATAGTGCGCGGGGATGCGCACGTTGCTGCCGGCGATGAACACGCCGATCAATCCGCCCGCGGCAAACAGCGCCATCGACGCGAGCAACGCCGCACGCAGCGGTGCTTGTTCGGGCGACCCGCGTTTCACGCCGCGCAGACCCAGTGCGACAGCCAGGCCGATCGGCACGATCGCCAGCCCGCCGCCGAAACGCATCGCCCAGGTGTGCAGGTTGCGGTGTTCGACCGACGTGATGTCGTGCGCCAGGTAGGCATAGGGCGTGACGAAGACACTGGCCAGTGCCAGTGCAAACAGGCCGAGCGTGATGCGCGGCGACAGCGGCAGGCGCGCGCCGCAGGCGCTGGCCAGCCACAGCCAGGCGACGAGCATCAACAGCGTCCAGGTGAACTGCAGCGCATGGCCGCCGCCCCAGAACAGGATCTCGTAGTAGGCCTTGCCGTCCAGCGAAGCCGGCAACACCGCGTAGGACCAGGCGAAGGCCAGCAGCGCCACCGCGGTGGCCACGACACTGGCATTCAGGCCGAAGCGCAGCGCACCGCTGTCGCCGAAGCGCACGCCGATCGGCGGTGCGGCGAACAGGCTGCGCAACACCAGCAGTGCCACGCCGGCAGCGAAGACCAGCACACCGGCGATGAAAGGCGCACCGTCGAGCATCGGGATGTAGTTGGCCATCACCGCTTCGCCGCTGCCGATGAAGGGCGCCAGCGACATCAGCAGCGCGCCCGCCGCGCACAGGCCCAGCGCGGCCCATGCCCAGCGCAGACCCGCACGCGTGCAGTGGATGCTCCACAGCATGCCGGCCAGCGCGAAGAACCACACCAGCACCGACAGGTCGACATGCACCACCAGCGCGACGCGAAAGAAGTCGGCGCTGCCGAAAAGGCGGTTGACACCCGGCGTGCGCGCCAGCACCAGCAGCACCGAGAACAGCCCCGAACCGATCAGCGCCGCCAGCCCCAGCCACAGCCAGCCGCGCGCCAGCAAGCGTCGTGCGTCGGTGGGCACGGCCAGCGCGTAGCCCTTGGCGAGCGTCGGCCGCGCCGGCGGCGCGTGGTCGGCGTCGTGCGGCACCGCGCCAAGCGAGGATTCGAGCGTGCTCATTTCACGATGATCTTCTGCGTCGAGCTGTCGAAATCGATGACCAGGATCTGCGCCGGCGCCAGCGTCACCGTCTGCTCGTGCGTGTGCGCGAATCCGGGGCTGCGCACGTCGTCGCGCAGGCGCACGGCAATGCGATGCTCGCCGGCATGCACCGGCACGCGGTGATAGACCGACGAGGCGCCGTCCTTCGACAGCCCGGACGGCGGCGCCGCATGCTGGAACACGGGCGTGCCGTCGATATCGAGCTCGACCACCACCGACGATCGCTCGCGCGGGCAGCGCACCGGCGCGCGCATGTTCGGCGGCAGCTTGGCCAGTTCCTCGGGGCTTTGCTGCTTGCAATCGCTCACCGGCTTGCCGGTGTGGCTGAAGCTGAGCTTGACCAGCGACTGGTCATCGGCCAGATGGCGATAGGCCGGCCAGCCCGAGAACACGCCGATGAGCAAGGCGAACAGGCCATAGAGCAGGGCCTGGCCGATCCAGGCCAGCACGCCGGTGGGAGTCTTGTGCTCAGCCATGGGCGACGGCGGCATTCGCACGCAATGCGGCGCGCAGTTGCGCCAGCCCTTGGCGCAGGCGCGTCTCGTCGCCCGCGTCGGCCCAGGCGGTGGCCAGCCGCTGCCGCGGCACGGATGCACGCAGATGCGGCTCGCGCGCACCGCTCAAACGGGTTTCGGTCCAGCGCTGGCCGAGGCGGAATTCGCAGCCGCTTTCGCGACAACCGCTGACCAGCACGCCCGCCGCGCCATCGCGCAGCGCGTACTCGACGAAGGACGGCGGGAGCGCGCCGATGCACATCAGGCTCAACGGCACCACATCGGGTGCCCGCAGCGATTCGACGCGGGCGCCGCGCGCGCAGCCGAAGGCGACGATCTTGTGCGTGCCGCTCGCGGCCGCAAGGCCCAGGCGCAGGCGCTCGCGCAGCGCGCCGATGGGCGCGTCGGGCATGTCGATGCCGGTGACCAGCTCGGCGACGCTGCGAAAGGGCGTCGACGATGGACAGGCGCCGACGCAGATGCCGCAGCTCGCGCACAGATCGGCGTTCACTTGGGCCATCTGGCGGCCGATGCGCTTGATGGGATGCGGCACCATCGTCACCGCCGCATAGGGACAGTCGTCGAAGCAACGCCGGCAGCCGTTGCAGTTGGCGGCGTCGACCACCGCGACTGGCGCTGCGGCCCGACGCGGCGGCACGCATGGCAGTGCCAGCAGCAGCAACAACGACGCGCCCAAGAGCGCCCACACGAAACCGGCCGAGGTGGCGTATTGCAAGGGGTGGATCGCCAGCAGCCACCAGTCGTAGGCCAACGTCGTCGGCACCATCGACAGATCGGCCGGCCCTTGGCTGGCCACGGGATGCACCAGCGCCAGCAGCAGCAGCGTGACCAGCGTGCCCCAGGCCAGCGCACGCGGCGGAAA
>JAHECC010000084.1 GCA_024641965.1 Rubrivivax sp. | reverse complement strand
TCCAGATGCGCCGGTGCGAGCGCCGATTCGATGCGCACCAGGTCGATGCCCGTGCCCGACAGCTGCGCTTCGGCCTGCACCCAATAGCGGCTGTCGGCAAACAATGCCGCTTGCTGGCGGGTCACCGCCAAGGTGCCCATCGAGCCTGTGAAACCCGACAGCCAAGCGCGCCCCTGCCAGCGCTCGGGCAGGTACTCGGACAGATGGGGGTCGCTGCTCGGCACCAGCAGCGCGTCCATGCCGTGCTGGGCCAGCGCGTCGCGAAGCTGTGTCAGGCGAATGCGAGAGGCTGAAGTGCGGGTGTCCATCGCGGCTCCTGCGCGGGCATCGATGCCGCCGATTCTAGGTGGCGGTGTGTCGTCGTAGCGGCCACGCAGCCAGCGTGCACCGCTGACGGCTGCTAACCTGCCGGCCTTGTCCAACTGATCGCGGAGGCGTGATGCCCGGCCTGCTCCCTCACGTCGACCCCGACGGCCTGCTCGAATACTCGGTGGTCTACACCGACCGTGCGCTGAACCACATGTCCCGGCGCTTCCAGGGCGTGATGCAGGATGTGTCGTCCATCCTGAAGCAGGTGTATGGCGCGCGCTCGGCCATCGTCGTGCCGGGCAGCGGAAGTTTCGGCATGGAAGCCGTGGCGCGGCAGTTCGCGACCGGCAAGCGCGTGCTCGTCATCCGCAACGGCTGGTTCAGCTACCGCTGGAGCCAGATCTTCGAGATGGGCGGCATTCCGGCCGACACGCGGGTGCTCAAGGCGCGGGTTACCGGCTCGGGGTCGCAGATGCCGTTCGCGCCGGCGCCGATCGACGAGGTGGTCGCGACCATCCGCGCGAGCAAGCCCGACTTGGTGTTCGCGCCGCATGTCGAGACCTCGGCCGGCCTGCTGCTGCCAGACGACTACCTGCGCGCGGTGGCCGACGCGGTGCATGCGCATGGCGGCCTGTTCGTGCTCGACTGCGTGGCCTCGGGCGCGATCTGGGTGGACATGGCGAAGACCGGCGTGGATGTGCTCGTCAGCGCGCCGCAGAAGGGCTGGAGCAGCACGCCCTGTGCCGGCCTGGTGATGCTGGGCGAACAGGCACGCGAGCGCATCGACGCCACCACCAGCAGCAGCTTCTCGATGGACCTGAAGAAGTGGCTGTCGATCATGGAGACGCACGAGAAGGGCGCGATCGCCTATCACGCGACCTTGCCCACCGATGGCCTGGCGCAATTGCGCGACGTGATGCAGGAGACTGCGGCATTCGGTTTCGACAAGGCGCGTACCGCACAGCAGTTGCTGGGCGAGCGTGTGCGTGCGCTGCTGGTGGCGCGCGGCATCCGCAGCGTGGCGGCCGATGGTTTCCAGGCGCCCTGTGTAGTCGTCAGCTACACCGAGCGCGCCGACTGGGCCAACACCCAGGCCTTTGCCGCGCAGGGCCTGCAGATCGCCGCCGGCGTGCCGCTGGCCTGTGACGAGCCGGCGGATTTCCGCAGCTTTCGCATCGGCCTGTTCGGGCTGGACAAGCTGAAGAACGTGGAGCGCAGCGTGGCGAGCTTGGAGCGGGCGCTCGACGCGGCGTAAATGCTGGCGCCGCGCCGGCAGATCCGGTCCGCCCCAGTGCCCGTCGGCGCGCCGCACGTTATCGTCGAGCAGATCGGCGGGGCGTCGCCACCGCCGCAACCCAGGAGACGAAGATGCCCTTTGCCATCCAGACCACCGACAAGCCGAATGCGCTGAGCCTGCGCACCGAAAAGCGTGCCGAGCACATCGCCTACCTGAAGTCGCACCTGCCCAAGCTGCTGGCGGCCGGCGCTCTGCTCGAGGACGACGCCACCGGCGGCTTCGGCGGGATCATCCTGCTGGACACCGAGGATCGCGCCGAGGCCGAGCGCTTTGCCGCACAGGACCCGTATACGTTGGCCGGGCTGTTCGACAGTGTGAGGATCAGCCGTTGGCGCAAGGCCTTCTTCGACGGCAAGAGCTTGGTGTAGTTGATCCGGCGCCGGCCTTCATTGGTCGGCGTTCCATGTGCGACATCTGCGTGTGCAAGCGATTTTGGTTCCGGCACGCGCCTAAAGGCGCTTCACGTCGGCTGCGCCGACATGAGCCTGCACCGACACAGCCTGCCAGCCCTGCGGGCTGCCGCCTCGGCCCTTAGCCGATGCGGCCGAGCAGAAGGTACTCCATGAGTGCCTTCTGCGCGTGCAGTCTGTTTTCAGCCTCGTCCCAGACGACGGATTGCGGGCCGTCGATGACCTCGGCACTGACCTCTTCGCCGCGGTGCGCCGGCAGGCAGTGCATGAACAAGGCTTCGGGGCGCGCCGCGGCCATCATCTCGGCATCGACGCACCAGTCGGCAAATGCCTTCTGGCGCGCGGAGTTCTCGGCCTCGAAGCCCATGCTGGTCCACACGTCGGTGGTCACCAGGTCCGCGCCGCGGCAGGCTTCCAGCGGGCTCTTGAAGACCTTGTAGCAGTCGCGCCGCGAGATGCCGGCCAGTTGCGGGTCGACCTCGTAGCCGCCCGGCGTGCTGACATGCACCGTGAAACCCAGGATCTCGGCCGCCTGTAGCCAGGTGTTGGCCATGTTGTTGCCGTCGCCGACCCAGGCCACCACCTTGCCCTGGATCGAGCCGCGATGTTCGATGAAGGTGAAGATGTCGGCCAGGATCTGGCAGGGGTGGTACTCGTTCGTCAGGCCGTTGATCACCGGCACGCGCGAATGCGCGGCGAAGGCGGCGAGCTTGGCCTGCTCGTAGGTGCGGATCATGACGATGTCGACCATGCGGCTGATGACGCGCGCGGTGTCCTCCACGGGTTCCGAGCGCCCGAGGTGGCTGTCGCCGGTGGTCAGGTGCACCACGGAGCCGCCCATCTGGTACATGCCTGCCTCGAAGCTGACGCGCGTGCGCGTGCTGGCCTTCTCGAAAATCATCGCCAGCGTGCGGTCGGCCAGCGGCTGGTAGCGCTCATAGTTCTTGAAGCGCGTCTTGATGATGCGCGCGCGATCGAAGAGGTAGCTGTACTCCTCGGCGCGCAAGTCCTTGAACTGCAAGTAGTGCTTCATCAGGCTGTGCCCGGGTTTCATGGGTTGGCCGGCTCGGCGAGGAAGTCGCGGATCAGCGGGCACAGAATGGTGATGATCTGCGCCGCTTCGTCGGAAGTGAGGATCAACGGGGGCACAAGGCGGATCACCTTGTCGGCCGTTACGCTGAGCATCAAGCCCGCCTCGGCGGCGCGCGCCAGCAGCACGCCGCAGGGCCGCGCCAACTCGATGCCCAGCATCAGACCCTGGCCGCGCACCTCGACCACGCCGTCCAGGCCCCGGAGTTCACGCTGCAAGCCGGACTTCAGCTCGGCACCGACGGTCGCAGCGTTGTGGAGCAGGCCGTCCTCGACCATGATGCGCAAAGTCTCGACGCCGGCGCGCATGGCCAGCGGATTGCCGCCGAAGGTGGTGCCGTGGTTGCCCGGGCCGAGCACCTTCGACGCCTTGGGCCCGGTGACCACCGCGCCGACCGGGACGCCCGAGCCCAGGCCCTTGGCCAGCGGCATCACGTCGGGCTGGATGCCGGCCCACTGGTGTGCGAACCACTTGCCGGTGCGTCCCAGGCCGCATTGCACCTCGTCGAGCATCAGCAGCCACTGCTTCTGATCGCACAATTCGCGCAGGCCCTGCAGGTAGTCCCAGCGCGACGGGTTGATGCCGCCTTCGCCCTGAATGGTTTCCAGGAACACCGCGACCACGTTCGGATTGTCGCGCGCTACTTGCTGCACGGCGGCCAGATCGTTCAGCGGCACGCGCACGAAGCCCTCGACCAGTGGCCCGAAGCCGGCCTGGATCTTCGGGTTGGCGGTGGCCGACAGCGTGGCGATCGAGCGGCCATGGAAGGCGCCTTCGTAGACGACGATCTCGGGCCGCTCGATGCCGCGGTCGTGGCCGAACTTGCGCGCAATCTTCAGCGCGGCTTCGTTGGCTTCGAGGCCTGTGCTGCAGAAGAACACCGACTCCAGCCCGGAGATGTCGCACAGCCGCGCGGCCAGAGTCTCCTGCAGCGGCACCTCGTAGTAGTTCGAGCTGTGGATCAGCTTGGCCACCTGATCCTGCAAGGCCGGCACCAGTTTCGGGTGGGCATGGCCCAGCGTGTTCACGGCGATGCCGCCCAGGCCGTCGAGATACTTGCGCCCCAGCGTGTCCCAGACCCAGCAGCCCTGTCCGTGCGACAGCGCGATCGGCAGCCGCCCATAGGTGTTCATCACATGCGGCATCGGCGATGTCACGGCGTTTTCAGGGGCATTCATCGGCAATCCTCGGGCACAAGACGCTTCGCAATTCTAGGGCGCACCAATGAAAAGAGCCTGCATCGCAGGCTCTTCGCAAGGGGTGGCAGCGATCAGGCGGATGCGACGGCCGAAAGCGCCTTCACCTTGGCAGACAGGCGGCTCTTGTGTCGCGCCGCCTTGTTCTTGTGGAACAGGCCCTTGTCCGCAACGGAGTCGATCACGCCCTGTGCCGACTTGTACAACTCGGCTGCCTTGTCCTTGTCGCCGCTGAGAACGGCCTTCTGCACGTTCTTGATCACGGTGCGGAACTTCGAGCGCAACGAGGTGTTGTGGGCATTCAGCTTGACGTTCTGGCGCGCGCGCTTCAGGCCCGAGGCGAGGCGGACGGTCTTCTTCTTGGCTTTGGTCGTGGTGGCCATGCTTCTACGGTGTGGTGCAAAGCTCGCCAGTATAGCACTGCACGCTCCGGGCGAGACATCCGCCGGGTGCGGGTGCCTATAATCCAGCGCTTTGCCGCAGGGCCGATGCGCGCCTTTCCCCGTCCGCCAGCGATGAACCTGCTCAAGGCCGCTTCCACTGTTTCGCTGCTCACGCTGGCCTCGCGCATCACCGGGCTGGTGCGCGAGCAGTTGATCGCCGCCGCCTTCGGCGCCAGCGCCGCCACCGACGCCTTCAACGTCGCCTTCCGCATCCCGAACCTGCTGCGCCGGCTTTTCGCCGAGGGCGCATTCTCGCAGGCCTTTGTGCCAATCCTTGCCGCCACGCGCGAAAGCGAAGGCGACGCGGCCACGCAGCGGCTGATCGATGCCGTCGCCAGCGTGCTTGCCGGGGCGCTGGTCGTCACCTGCGTCGTGGGCATGGTCGGTGCGCCACTGCTGGTGTGGCTCATCGGCTCCGGGTTGGCGCAGTTCGATCTGGCCGCGACGATGACGCGTTGGATGTTCCCCTACATCGGCTTCATGTCGATGGTCGCGTTGTCGGCCGGCATCCTCAACACTTGGAAGCGCTTCGCCGTGCCTGCGGTGACGCCGGTGCTGCTCAACCTGGCAGTCATTCTTGCCGCCTGGTGGGGCGCGCCACAGTTCAGGAACTGGGGCCTCGATCCGATCCTGGCCTTGGCCGCCGGGGTGATGCTGGGTGGCCTGCTGCAGGCGGCGATCCAGATTCCCGCGCTGCGTGCCATCGGCTGCATGCCGCGCTTCGCCCTGGGCCTGGGCTCGATCCGAGCCGCGTGGCACCACCCCGGCGTGGGCCGTGTGCTCAGCCGCATGGCACCGGCATTGCTGGGCGTGTCGGTGGCGCAGATCTCGCTGCTCATCAACACGCAGATTGCCAGCCACGTGGGTGTCGGTGCGGTGTCTTGGCTGACCTTCGCCGACCGGCTGATGGAGTTCCCGACGGGGCTGCTCGGCGTGGCGCTGGGCGTGGTGCTTTTGCCGCAGCTGTCGTCGGCGCAGGCGCGTCAGGATGTCGATGGCTACTCCGACATGCTCGACTGGGGCTTGCGCATGGTGGTGCTGCTGGCACTGCCCTGCGCTGTGGCCTTGATGATCTTCCCTGGGCCGCTGGTGGCGGTCGTCTTCCACTATGGCCAGTTCCAGGACGTGGATGTGGCGCAGACCACGCGCGCGCTGATGGGCTATGGCGTCGGCTTGATGGGCCTGGTCGGAGTGAAGGTGCTGGCGCCGGGCTTCTATGCGCGGCAGGACACGCGCACGCCGGTTCGCATTGCCATCGTCGTACTCGCGGCCACCCAGTTGATGAACCTGCTGTTCGTACCCTGGCTCGGCCATGCCGGGCTGGCGCTGTCTATCGGCCTGGGTGCACTGGTGAATGCCACCTGGTTGCTGACCGGGTTGCGTCGCGCTGGTGTGTATCGGCCGTTGCCCGGCTGGGGCGTCTTCATGACACGCGTGCTGCTGGCGTGTGCCGCGCTTGGTGCGCTGCTCGCCTGGGCCGGCCGTGGCATTGACTGGATTGGCCTGCAATCTGCCTGGGCCCAGCGCGCCGGCTGGATGGCGGCCGTGCTCGCCAGCGCGGCACTGCTGTACTTTGCGGTGCTGCTCGCCAGCGGGCTGCGTCCGGCACATTTCAGGCGCCGGGCCTGACCTACACTGCACTCATGACGCGCTCCGCAGGCTGATCGATGGGCGACACGCTGCGTTTCGAGGTGCCCACCGCGCTGCAGTATTTCGCCTCGCTGGTGGCCGAGGACGAGGGCTTCAACCTGCTCGAAGCGGCGATCGCCGTGGCCCAGGACGAGCACCCGCAACTCGACCCACAAGATGTGCTGGCACAGGTGGACGCCCTGGCTGACCGGCTCAGGCGGCGCATCCCGGCGGACGCCGCGGTGCTGCACAAGCTGCGTTCCCTGAACCGCTACTTCTTCCAGGACCTGGGCTTCGCCGGCAACGTCAACAACTACTACGACCCGCGCAACAGCTACGTGCACGAGGTGCTGAGCACGCGTCGCGGCATCCCCATCACGCTGGCGCTGCTGTACATAGAGCTGGCCTCGCAGATCGGTCTGAGCGCGCGTGGCGTGTCCTTCCCCGCGCACTTCTTGGTCAAACTGCGCGCCTCCAAGGGCGAAGTGGTGATCGATCCGCTGACCGGGCAGTCGTTGTCGCGCGAGGAACTCGAGGAAAGACTCTCACCCTACCGACGCCAACGTGGCCTGACCGGCGACTTCGAGGTGCCGCTGGGCCTGTTCCTGCAAGCCGCCACGCCGCGTGACGTGATCGCGCGGCTGCTGCGCAACCTGAAGGAAATCCACCGCACGGCCGAGGACTGGCCGCGGTTGCTGGCGGTGTGCGAGCGCTTGGTGGTGCTGCTGCCGCAGGCATGGGACGAGCGGCGCGACCGTGGCCTGACGCTGGCCGAGATCGGCCGCAACGCGGCAGCGGCCCGGGACTTGGCGCTGTACCTGGAGCACATGCCCGACGCCGCGGATGCCTCGGCCTTGCGCGAGCGGCTCCATAACCTGCGCGGCGCGCAGCCCGGGCGGCTGCATTGATCCAGCGCCGCCCCAAGACGGCGGCACGACAGCGACGCACGCCTAAAATGCATGGCATGGGCGTGACCACAACTCGATGAAGCAGATTCCGCTGGCGATCGGCCTCGATCCGCTGCCCACCTTCGACGCCTACCTGAGCAGTGCCAATGCCGCGGCCGTGGCACATCTTCGTGAACTGTCCCTGCCGGCCGCGCCGGTCTATCTGTGGGGACCACCGGGCAGCGGCAAGTCGCACCTGTTGCATGCGTTGATCCACGAGCGCGAGTCGTCGGGCGAACGCGCTGGCTGCTTTGACGCCGCGGATCCGGCACCCTGGGTCCTGAAGGACGGCTGGAGCCTCGTCGTCGTGGACCGCTGCGAACAACTCGACGCCGAGCGCCAGCAGGCGGCTTTCGCGCTGTTCGTGCAGGCCGGCGACCTGGGCCTGCAATGGGCGGCTGCCGGACGGGTGCCACCGGTGGACCTGCCGTTGCGTGACGATCTGCGCACACGATTGGCCTGGGGCCATGTATTCGCCCTGCAGCCCTTGACGGAGACCGAAACCCGCGCTGCGCTGCGCCGCGAGGCTGACCGGCGCGGCATCTTCCTGGCCGACGAGGTCATGGACTATCTGCTCAACCGCGCGACGCGCGACCTGGGCACGCTGATGCGACTGCTCGACCGCATCGACCGCTTTGCGCTGGCGCGGCAGCGCCAGGTGACGGTGCCCTTGCTGCGCCAGATGCTGCAGGAAGCGCCGCTCGAGGCCGGGGCGGCGCAATGAGGCTGGCGCTGTTCGACCTGGACGGCACGCTGCTGCCGATCGATTCGGACCACGCCTTCGGCGAATTCATGGTGCGCCTGGGCTGGGCCGAGGGCGAGGCCCATCGCCGCGCCAATGACGCCTTCTATGCGCAGTACCAGGCCGAACGGCTGGATGTTGCGGCCTACATCCGCTTTGCCACCGCCTGCTGGCGCGATCGTGATGCGTCGCAGCTGGCCGAAGCCAGCGCGATGTTCACTCGCGAGATCATTGCGCCGGCGGTGCACGAAGTGGCGCGGCAGCTGGTGCAGCAGCACGTGCAGGCTGGCGAGCGTGTGGCCATCGTCACCGCCACCAACGACTTCATCACCCGGCCGATCGCCAGCCTGTTCGGTGTCGACCAGTTGATCGCCACCGAGCTGCAGCGCGATGCCGCCGGGCATGTCACCGGCGAGATCGAAGGCGTACCCGCCTACCGCGACGGCAAGGTGACGCGCGTGCACCAATGGATCGAGGCGCAGGGCTGCCGCTGGGCCGATTTCGAGCGCATCAGCTTCTATAGTGATTCCACCAACGACCTGCCGCTGCTGCAAAGCGTCAGCCACCCGGTGGCCACCAACCCGGCAAGTGCGCTGGAACGAATTGCCGGCGAACGTGGCTGGCCCATCCTCAGGTTGTTTGCATGATCAAGAAATTCATCGATCGACTGCTCGGCAAGGCCGGCGCCGGCAAGGCGGCAGTGCCACTGGGCAAGCGCGTCGAGGTCGGCGCTGCCGAGCATGGCATCGACCAGAGCCTGCTCGACGAGCGCGCGGTGCGCGTGGTGCGCACGCTGAAGGAGGCTGGACACGAGGCCTACATCGTCGGCGGCGCGGTGCGCGACCTGCTCGTCGGCCTGCGGCCGAAGGACTTCGACGTCGCCACCGACGCCACCCCGGAGCAGGTGAAAGCGCTGTTTCGACGTGCCTTCATCATCGGCCGGCGCTTTCGTATCGTGCATGTGATCTTCGGCCGTGGCCGAGACCACGAGGTGATCGAGGTCTCGACCTTCCGCGCGCTGCTGGACAGCGCTGCGGCCGACCAGGTCAGTGGCAACGAGAAGACTTCGAAGCAGGAACTGTCGGGCAAGAGCCATGTCGTCGATGCCAGCGGCCGCGTGCTGCGCGACAACGTCTGGGGACCGCAGATCGAGGACGCGGCGCGGCGCGACTTCAGCGTCAACGCGCTGTACTACGACCCGACCGAGCAACTCGTGGTTGACTACCACCATGGCTTCAGGGACGGCAAGAAGCGTGTGCTGCGCATGATCGGCGACCCGGTGGCGCGTTATCGCGAAGACCCGGTGCGCATCATCCGCGTGGTGCGCTTCGCCGCCAAGCTGGGCTTCGCCATCGAGGCGAAGACGCAGGCGCCGATCAAGGAGATGTCGGCGCTGCTGGCCAACGTGCCGGCTTCGCGCTTGTTCGACGAGATGATCAAGCTGCTGCAGACCGGGCATGCGCTGAAAAGCCTGGACGAGCTGCGCAAGCAGGGCCTCGAGCGCGGCGTGTTCCCGATCCTCGACGCGGTGCAGGGTGCCAGCGGACGCAAGGGTGAGCGCGACCGCTTTGTGCAACTGGCCTTGGCCGATACCGACCGGCGCGTCGCCGAAGGCCTTGGTGTGGCGCCGAGCTTCATGCTGGCTTGCCTGCTGTGGCACGAGGTGCTGGAGCGCTGGGTCGCCATCCAGGCCAAGGGAGAGGCCGCGTTCCCGGCACTGCAACTGGCCATCGACGCGGTCTTCGATGCACGCATCGGGGACATCTCGGGCCGGGGCAAGCTGGCCGCCGACATGCGCGAGATCTGGTTGATGCAGCCGCGCTTCGAGCGACGCAGCGGCAACACGCCGCGCGCGCTGGTCGAGCAGCCGCGTTATCGCGCCGGCTATGACTTTCTGCGCCTGCGTGCCGATGCCGGTGAGATCGATGCCGAATTGGCCGAATGGTGGGAGGACTTCGCGCTGGGCAGTCCCGAAGAACGCGAGGCGTTGTTGCTCGCGGCCAGGGAGTTGCAGCACAAGCAAAGCGCACGCCGTCACGTCGCACCGGTGTCCGACGCCGAGCCAGCGGCCAGTGGCGGTGACGCGCCAGCGCGCAAGCGCCGCCGCCGCCGGCGCAAGCCGGCGGGCGGACAGGGAGCCGACGCGTCGCTGTCGAGCGACGCGTCGGCGCAAGACCCGAGCTGAGCATGGCCGCATCGGCCGAGCGCGCCTTTGTCGGCGTGGGCGCGAACTTGGGCGATGCGCAGGCGACGGTGCGTGCGGCGCTGCAGGCGCTGGCCGGGTTGGTGCACAGCCAGGTGGTCGCGCACTCGTCGCTGTACCGCAGCGCGCCGATGCAGGCCAGCGGGCCGGATTTCGTGAACGCGGTGGCCGAACTGCGCACACGGCTGTCCGCACCGGAACTGCTGCGACGGCTGCATGGCATGGAGGCCGCGTTCGGCCGCGTGCGCGGCGTGCGCAATGCGCCGCGCACGCTGGACCTGGACCTGCTGCTCTACGGCAACCTGGTGCTAGAGAGCGAGGCGCTGCAGTTGCCGCACCCGCGTGCCCATCTGCGCGCCTTCGTGCTGTTGCCGCTGGCCGAGATCGACGCCGGATTGCTGCTGCCCGGGCGCGGGCCGATCGGCGACTGGCTGCTGCAGGCGCAGGATCAACGTGTCGAGCGCATCGACGCTCCGGGACCCGTCTAGGAGCGGGTCGTCGACTGTTCGGTCTGCCACTCGAAGAAGTGCTGCATGCCGAAGGCCACCGTGCCCATGAACACGCTTGCACCCAGCAGCAGTGCGGTGATGACGCCGAGCACGGGCACCCATCCCGTGGAACGAGCCGGCGCGTCCGGGTTGTAGCGGGCTGACCATTTTTCGTCAGGGCTCAAGCCGTAGACGATGGCGGTCAGCATGGCTGCGGATATCGCCAGCCCGAGCAATGGAATCAGCAGCCAGGCGACGCGGTCGTCCTGGCCGAAGGCATTCATGCGCTGCACGCCGGCCAGGCCCAACAGTGTGGGCAGCGGGTAGAGCCAGCCCACCCTGTCGCGCCAGCCATGCAGATAGAAGCGATGCAAGCCCAGCGTCCCGCCCAGCACGGCGATCCAGGTGGCCAGCGACTTCGAGCGATAGCGGGTCACTTGGCATCTTTCTGCGCTGCGCGCTCCGGGATGAGCGATTGGCCATGGCCGGGCGCGCTCATGGGGCGTCGGCTGATGCCGCACGGCTGGCCCACGGGCCCAAGCGCCGCTGCATCAGCCCCACGTCCAGCCAGCGCCCGAACTTCCAGCCTACGGAGTTCAACTGTCCACAGTCTTCGAAGCCAAGCGCGCGGTGCATACGGATCGAAGCCTTGTTCGCGCTGTCACCGATCACCGCCAGCATCTGTCGCATGCCGACAGCCTCGCAGCGCGCGATCAGTTCGGCGAGCAGTGGCCTGAAGGGCGCGACAAAGGCGTAGCCCAGCAGTTTTGCACCGCGTCCGGCCACCAGCCATGGCAAGCCTCGGGCCAGCAACTCGTCGCGGCGGCGCGACATCTCGGCGCAGTCTGGCGCTTCGAGTTCAAAGCTGCTCGTGCCGAGGGTCACCGCGTCGGCGTAGGTGTCGCGCATTGCCGGCAGGTCAGCGGTGCTGCTATTGCGGATCAGAAGGGGAAGCGGGAGCATGGGTCAGAGCAGAATGGGCGACCGAGTTTATAATGCGCGGTTTCCGTCGCTGGGCGCCGGTGCTGCAGTTCCAGTGCATCGTGTGCCGCCTGCGGCGGGTCCAGCGGGCCGCCTCACCGGTGCGGCGGCCGACATTCACTGAAGGACATCCCCATCATGGTCGTCATTCGACTGTCTCGCGGTGGCGCCAAGAAGCGCCCGTTCTACAACATCGTCGTCTCCGACTCGCGCGAGCGCCGCGACGGCCGTTTCATCGAGCGCGTGGGCTTCTACAACCCAATGGCCTCCGGTGGCGAAGAGCCGCTGCGCGTCGCCATCGATCGCGTCGGCTACTGGTCGGGCGTGGGTGCCAAGCTGTCGCCGACGGTGGCGCGTTTGGTCGAGCAGGCCAAGACGGCCACTGCCTGACCCGACACGGGTGGCTGCCGCGTCGGATTTTTCGGCGCCCGATGCCGATCTCCCCGCTGACGCGATCGAGGTCGCCCGTGTGCTCGATGCCTGGGGCATCAAGGGTTGGATCCGCGTACAGCCCTACGCCAAGGACCCGCAGGCGCTTTTCTCCTCTCGGCGCTGGTTCCTGCGACCGCCCGATGCCGCGCCGGCGTCCCGGCCAGCGACGCCGTTGCCGGCGTACCTGCGCATCAGCGAGGCGCGTGAGCACGGTGACCAAGTGGTGGCGTCGGTCCGCGATATCGCCGATCGCGATGCCGCCGAGGCGCTGCGAGGCGCGCGCATCTTCGTGGCGCGCAGCAGTTTCCCCACCGCCGGTGATGGCGAGTACTACTGGGTGGACTTGATCGGCCTCGAGGTGCTCAACCGTGACGGGGCGTTGCTGGGTGAGGTGGCTGGGCTGATCGACAACGGGGTACACAGCGTGCTACGAGTGCGCTCGGAAGACGCGCCGGAGCGGCTGATTCCCTTTGTCGCAGCCTACATCGACGGCGTCGACCTGCAGGCGCGACGCATCAATGTCGACTGGGGCCTCGACTACTAAGCCATGCGCTTCGACATCGTCACGCTGTTTCCAGAGCTTTTCGAGGCGCCGCTGAAGCACGGCATCACGCGGCGCGCGTTCGAGCCTGGCCGGATCCAGGTCGAGCTGTGGCAATTGCGCGACTTCGCCGACGATGCTTACCGCCGTGTCGACGACCGACCCTATGGCGGTGGCCCAGGCATGGTCATGCTGGCCGAGCCGCTGCTGCGCGCATTGGCCGCGGTGCGAGCGCAACGCAGTGAAGGTGCGGACGTGCCCGTGTTGCACTTCAGCCCGGCCGGCCGAAGGCTCGACCAGGCGATGGTGCGCGAGTTCGCTGCTGGACAGGGTGCGGTGCTGCTGTGCGGGCGTTACGAAGGTGTGGATCAGCGTGTGGTCGATGCGCAGGTCACGCACGAAATCAGCCTGGGCGATTTCGTGCTTTCCGGCGGCGAGTTGCCGGCGCTGGTGCTGCTCGACGCGGTTGCGCGGCTGATGCCGGGTGTATTGAGCGCGCCGTCACACCAGCAGGACAGCTTTTCCGATGGCCTGCTCGAAGGCCCCCAATACAGCCGCCCGGAGTTGCTCGACCTGTCTGGCGCGAGTGCGCCGGTGCCGCCGGTGCTGCTGTCCGGCCACCATGCCGAGGTGGCGCGTTGGCGGCGCGAGCAGTCGTTGGCGCTGACCGCGCGGCGCCGGCCCGATCTGATCGATGCTGCGCGCGCCGCCGGCGGCCTTGACCGCTTCGACGAGCAGTTCCTGCGCGGCCTCAAGCTATAATCAGAGGCTTTTCGATCCTCTGCCGCGCACAACATGGGCTGTTGCCAAACACAGCCCGGGCGGCCCGAGTGGCCCATTTTCTGGTCACCGGGACGACCCCTCCACATCACGCGGGCAAGATCGAGCGGAGAACCCGATGGATTTGATCGCCACCCTCGAGCAAGAGGAAATCGCGCGCCTGAACAAGACGATTCCGCCTTTCGCCCCCGGCGACACGGTGATCGTCAGCGTCAATGTGGTCGAAGGCACGCGCAAGCGCGTGCAGGCCTTCGAAGGCGTGGTCATCGCCAAGCGCAACCGCGGCCTGAACAGCAGCTTCATCGTGCGCAAGATCTCCAACGGCGAGGGCGTCGAGCGCACTTTCCAACTGCATAGCCCGATCATTGCCGGCATCACGGTCAAGCGCCGCGGTGACGTGCGCCGTGCCAAGCTGTACTTCCTGCGCGAGCGCAGCGGCAAGTCGGCGCGCATCAAGGAGAAGCTGAGCTGAGGCCCGGCACGCCGCGACCACACCGCGGCACATGATTCGGGCATGGCCCCGCCTCGCATCCTGAACCCACAGGCAATTCCGGTGATCGGCAGCGATCACCACCTGGCCGCGGTGCAGGCCTCGCGGTTGACGCCGCAGTCGTTGCGCCAGCGCTTCGGATCGGCGCAGCAATGGCAGGCCGAGATCGCGGGCGACGGCGGCGCTGCGGCGGGCCGCCTTGCGCCGGCTTCGGTGCTGGTGCCGCTGGTGCAGCGCCCGGAAGGGCTGAAGGTGCTGCTGACGCAACGCACCGATCACCTGCGCGACCACGCCGGGCAGATCAGCTTTCCCGGCGGTCGCGTCGAGGAACACGACGCCGATGCCGTGGCCACCGCTTTGCGTGAGGCCGAGGAAGAGGTCGGCCTGCCGCGCGCGAACGTCGATGTGATCGGTGCCTTGCCGCACTACACCACGGTCACGAACTATGTCGTCACGCCGGTGGTCGCGCTGGTGAAGCCACCCTTCACGCTGCGCCTGGACAGCTTTGAAGTCGCCGAAGCCTTCGAGGTGCCGTTGGTCTTCCTGATGACGCCGGCGCACCACCAGCGCCACGAGATCGAATTCGAAGGGCGCCGCCGCCAGTTCCTGTCCATGCCTTGGGAGGGCATGGGAACGGACGGCGAGCCGCGCCGCTACTTCATTTGGGGCGCCACCGCCGCGATGCTGCGCAACCTGTACGCTGTTCTGGCCGCCTGAGGCCCAAGCGCCCCGATACCCGGTGGGTATCATCGATCGCGATGAGCTTCTTCGCCGTCCTGTTCGCGCTGCTGATCGAACAACTCAAGCCGCTGCCGCGCGACAACTGGGTGCATCACCGACTGGTGGCATGGGTGGCCTGGACCGGCCGCAATTTCGACGCCGGCAAGCCCCGCCATGTGTGGGTCGTGTGGTGCATCGCGGTGCTGCTGCCGAGCCTGCTGGTGGCGCTGCTCTACGCAGGTTTTCGCCAGTTCGGGTTGTTTCTGGCCGTGGCCTTCAACGTGGCGGTGCTGTACTTCACGCTGGGTTTCCGCCAGTTCAGCCACTATTTCACCGACATCCGCGACGCACTGGAACGTGGCAACGAGGACGAGGTGCGCCGGCTGCTGGCTGAATGGTTGCACCTGGACACCGGCGAGCTGCCGCGCACCGAGTTGCTGCGCCACGTGGTTGAGCACGCCCTGCTGGCAGCACACCGGCATGTATTCGGCGTGTTCTTCTGGTTCATCGTCTGTGCCTCGCTTGGACTGGGGCCGGCCGGCGCGGTGCTGTATCGCATGGCCGAATTCGTCAGCCGCTATTGGGCCTATCGTCAGCGCACGTTGGACGCCCCAGCCAACGACCGCTTGCTGGCCGTGTCGCGGCGCGTGTTCGGCCTGATCGATGCGGTGCCCGCGCGCCTGACGGCCTTCGGCTTCGCCGTGGTCGGCAATTTCGAGGAGGCGGTCAACGGTTGGCGCCGCGACGCCGGGCTGTGGATGCAGCCGAACGAGGGCACCATCCTCGCTGCCGCCGCCGGCGCCGTCGGTGTGCAACTCGGCGGCGAGGCCGCGCCCGGCGTGACGCCGGACCGCTCGAAGACCTTCAGCGGCGGCCTGCATGCCCAAGCGGCTGCGGCTCAGGGCTCGACCAGCGGAGAGGCGCTGCGCACCACCCACCTGCAAAGCGTGGTCGGGCTGGTCTGGCGATCCGTGGTGCTGTGGATGCTGCTGCTGGCGCTGCTGACGCTGGCCAATATCTTGGGTTGATCAACGCTGCGGCTGCATCAGCTCGTCGTGGATCTCGCAGTACAGCCGGTAGCGCTGTGCGACGATGTCATGCCGTTGCAGCGCGGCGATCACGCCGCAGCCGGGCTCGTGCCGGTGCGTGCAGTTGTAGAAGCGGCAATCGCCGAGTTGGGCCCGCAGGTCGGGCATCAGCCCGGCCAACTCCGCGGCATCGATATGGCGCAGGCCAAACTCCTGGAAGCCCGGCGAATCGATCAATGCGCCCGCGCGCGCTTCATCCAGCCAATACCACAGCGTGCTGGTGGTGGTGTGACGCCCGGAGTTCAGCGCTTGCGAGATTTCGCCCACCTGCGCCTGCGCAAGCGGCACCAGCAGGTTGATGAGCGTGCTCTTGCCGGTGCCGCTGGGGCCGAGCACGAGTGTGATCCTGCCCGCCAGCACCGGCTGCAGAAGCGCGCGAGCGCCGTCTGGGTCGGCCTTCAGCGCCATCTCCAGCACCGTGACGCCCATCGAACGGTAGGGCTGCAGCCGCTCGCGTGCCTGCGCGGCGCTCGGTTTGTCGGTCTTGTTCAGACCGATCAGCGCGGGAATGCCGGCGCTGGCCGCCGCCACCAGCGCGCGCGTCAGCTGCGACTCGCTGAACACCGGTTCGCCCGCCACCAGCAATAGGATCTGGTCGAGATTGGCGGCAAAGGACTTGGTGCGCCATTCGTCCTGGCGGAACAGCAGGTTGCGGCGCGGCTCGACCTGTTCGATCACCCCTTCGCCACCGGCCGGCTGCCAGCGCACCCGGTCGCCGACCACGAGATCGGACTTGCGCCCCCGCAGGTGGCACTGGATGCGCTGTCCCTGGTCGGTCTCGATGAAGGCATGGCGGCCGTGCGCCGCCACGACACGCGCGACATCGAG
>JAHECC010000279.1 GCA_024641965.1 Rubrivivax sp. | reverse complement strand
GGGTGCGGGCCGCGTCGGCGACACGGCCAACGCCGGCAACATCCTGCTGGCGCAGTTGCGCATGGGCGTCTACTTCTACTGATGCTGTCGCAGCACCATTCGCCCGGCGAACCGATGGCACGGCGCAGCACCGCGCTGTGGCTGGCGCTGCTGCTCTCTTTTTCGGCCTGGGCCGGAAATGACGAAGACATCGCACGCAGGTCTTGCGAGGCACCCTCCGACACCGGCAGCGTGGTGGTGGGATCCGGCCTGCCTGGCGATCCGGCGCTGCCGGAACCGTCGTCGGGCTACCGCATCGGCATCGTGCCGGTGCTCTCGAAGCAGTACATGGTGGTCACAGCCAACCCGCTGGCCACGCAGGCCGGGTGTGAGGTCCTGCGTGCCGGCGGCTCGGCCGCCGATGCGGCGGTGGCGGTGCAGATGGTGCTCGGGCTGGTGGAGCCGCAATCCTCGGGCTTGGGCGGCGGCGCCTTCATCGTGCACTACGACGCCGCCGCCAAGACCGTGCAGACCTACGACGGCCGCGAGACGGCACCCTCGGGCGCCACCGAGGACTACCTGCGCTTCATCAGCGCCACCGACCCGAGTGCCCCGTTGCCTGACGCGCGGCGCAGCGGGCGTTCGATCGGTACGCCCGGCGCGGTGCGCGTGCTGGAAATGCTGCACCGGGAGCATGGCGCGAAACCGTGGGCCGACCTGTTCGACCCGGCGCGCCGTCTGGCCATCCATGGCTTCGCGATCGGCGGCCGCATGGCCGACGCCATTGCCGGCGCGCGCAACGATCTGCTGCGCGACCAGGACGCAGTGGCCTACTTCCTGGATGCTGAGCTGAAGCCGCGTGCTCTGGGCTCGACGATCCTGAACCCGGCCTACGCCGACACGCTGGCCCGCATCGCCGCCGGTGGTGCCGATGCCTTCTACAGCGGCGCCATCGCCCAGGATATCGTCGCCGAAATCTCGCGCGACGCCGCCGCGCCCGATGCGCCCGGCCCGTTGACACCGGGTCTGACCACACTCGCCGACATGGACAGATACCGCGCCGTGAAACGCGGACCGGTATGCATCGACTATCGCACCTACCGGGTCTGCGGCATGGGCCCACCATCGTCAGGCGCGATCGCGGTGGGCCAGACGCTGGGCATCCTGGAAAATTTCGGCATGGATGTCTTCGGCCCCAGCGCCATCGATCTCCACGGCGGCAAGCCCAGCGTGATGGGCGTGCACCTGGTCAGCGAGGCACAGCGCCTGGCGTACGCCGACCGCAACAAGTACGTGGCCGACACCGACTTCGTGCCGCTGCCCGCCAACGGCGTGGCCAGCCTGCTGGACAAGAACTACCTGCGCAGCCGCGCCAACCTGATCCGCTTCGACCGCAGCATGGGCGTGGCGCAGCCTGGTGCCTTCCCGGCCGCCGAGCCGCAGGGCGCCAGCGTACAGGAGGGCAAGGGCACCTCGCATGTGTCGATCGTCGATGCCCGGGGCAACGCCGTGGCCATGACCACCACCATCGAAAGCGGCATGGGCTCCTTTCGCTTCGTGCGCGGCTTCCTGCTGAACAACGAGCTGACCGATTTCTCGGCTCAGCCCGCGGACGCCACCGGGCCGATCGCGAACCGCATCGGTCCGCTGAAACGTCCGCGCAGTTCGATGGCGCCGACGCTGGTGTTCAAGCGCGCGGATAACGGCTCACTCGGCACACTGGCCATGGTCACCGGCTCGCCCGGCGGTGCGGCAATCATCCAGTTCGTGTCCAAGACCGTGATCGGGCTGGCCGACTGGGGCCTGGACGCGCAGCAGGCCGCGGCGCTGGTCAACTTCGGTGCCGGCAACAGCACCACCACCGGTATCGGCGGCGAGCATCCGGCCATCGATGCGAGCGACGCAGGTGCCAACGATGCACTGGTCATCGGCCTGCGCGCGCTGGGCCACGCGGTGTCGGTGAGGGCCCAGTCCAGCGGCATAGCCACGATCCTCAGGTTCGAGGTCGATGGCGAGACACGGTTGCAAGGCGGCGCCGACCCGCGGCGCGAAGGCCTGGCGTTGGGCGACGGTCTCGCGCGCTGAGCCGAAGTGCGCTCAGCCCGGCGGCACAGGCTGCGGCGGCTTTGGCGGTGGCGGCACGGGCAGCAGACCGGCGAGCTCCGTGTACATCGGCTTGGTCACCAGCCGCGCCACGCCGCTGGACAGCAGCGAGCAGGCCATCAGGCTCAGCACCATGGCCTGGCCCGAGACCATCTCCATGACGATGATGAAGGCGGTGATCGGCCCGCCGGTGGTCGCGGCCAGAAAGCCGGCCATGCCCAGCGCGATCAGCGGGATCGCCGCTTCCTTGCCCAAGCCGACCCACAGCGCCACGTCCTGGCCGATGCCGGCACCGATGGCCAGCGACGGCGCGAACACGCCGGCCGGCACGCCGGTCCAGGCCGACAGCCAAGTGGCGCAGAACTTCAGCAGCGCATACACGCCGGGCAGGTCCGCCTGACCTTCGAGCAGGGCCTTGGTGGGGGCGTAGCCTGCCCCTGCGGTGGCGCCACCGGTGGCCAGCCCGATGACTGCCACGCCCAGCGCGCAGCCGGCGGCGAAGCGGAACGGATAGGTCGCGCGCCAGCGGCTGAAGCGGTCCGGCAGCCCGCGCACCGACACCACCATCAGCCGTGCGAACAGGCCGCCCGTCAGGCCGGCCAGCAATGCCACCATCAGCCCTGGGCCGAGCAGCGACCAGGACATCTGCTGCACCTTCAGGCGTCCGAAATAGGTTTCATTGCCGAACACGGCCACGGCCACCAGGCCGGCCAGCACGATGCTGGCGATGACCAGCGAGCTGTGCGAAATGCCCCGGCGCCGCGACAACTGCTCGAGCGCGAAGACGATGCCGCCCAGCGGCGTGTTGAAGGCCGCGGCGATGCCGGCGGCCGCGCCGGCCACCATCAGGTCGTGCGCATCGATGCCCGATTGCGGCGACAACCAGCGCCGCGCCGACAGCATCACGCCGGCGCCCACCTGCACCGTCGGGCCTTCCCGGCCGATCGACAAGCCGCCCAGCAGTCCCGCCGACACCAGGCCGATCTTGTGCAGCGACAGGCGCAGCGACACCAGCCAGTGGCGCTGCTGCGGATGCAATTCGTCTTCAAGTGCAAGCACCACCTGCGGCACGCCGGAGCCCATGGCCCCCGGTACGAAGCGGCGTGTCCACCACAGCACCGCCACCGTCACCAGCGGTGTCCACAGCAGGGCCAGGTAGCGCGTGTACGAGCCCGTGCTTGCGACATGCTGGTAGGCCTCGATCGCAGCTTCGGCAAGCAACGTGAAGCCGACCACGACGAGGCCCGTGCCGGCGGCAAAGACCAGCATCACGCCGCGATCGATCCATTGCCGCCCGGTCAGCAGTTCGGTTTGCAGATTGCGCCAGAACTCGGGTTCGACGTCGCGCGCCGCGCGCCAGCCGCCTTGCAGCCAGGCACGCCCCATCTGCACGAAATCGATGCGCTTGCCGCGCCGCTTCGGTGGATCGTCCGGGTCGCTCGACATGGGGCGAATCGCCGTTCTCGAGTGGGTGCGGCTCGCCGACCGGGGGCGTCAGCCTAGAGCTGCGCCAAGGGGATGCCCGAGGCGCGGTCGTCGGTCTTCAGCTTGTGCATCAGCATGCCCAGGTCCTGGTCCAGTCGCGACAGGGTTTCGGCATCGAGCTGCGCCAGGGCTTCGGGCAGCACGCCGGCAAACGGCCCCGGCGCCTTGCGCAGCACGTCCGTGCCCGCGGGCGTGATGCGCAGGCGCAACGCACGCCGGTCGACGCCGTCGCGCTGGGCCTGTACCAAGCCGGCCTTGACCAGCGCCTTCAACAGGTTGCTGGCCGTGGACTGATGGATGTCCATCGACGTGGCCAAGTCGCCCACGCCGATGTCGGGCTGGGCACCGATCACGCTCAAGGCCCAAAGCTGTGCGCCGCCGATGCCGGCCTTGCGCTGAACCTGCTGGAAATGTGTCTTCACGGCGTTGAACACGGCACGGAAGCGACGCAGCACCCGTGCCGCTGCTTCGGGTGTGTCGGTGGCATCCTGGCCGGACGGGAGCGTGCGCAGCGCGGACGCTCGTGGCTTGACGGGCATCGCCGAATGATAGACGCGGCCGAAAGGACCTGGCGCCGAAACGGCAGAGCGGGCATGCGGCCACCCTACAATGAAGGCCGAATCCGTACCGTCACAGGTTTCGGCGGCGGCATGCTCACGACGATGGCTGTATCCTCAATCCAAACCACCCCTGCTGCCCCGTTGCCCCTGGCCGGGAAGACAGCACTCGTCACCGGCGCTGCGCGCGGCATTGGCCGGGCCGTGGCGACCAAGCTGGCGCAATCTGGCTGCGACATCGTTGTCAACTACTACAACAGCCACGA
>JAHECC010000278.1 GCA_024641965.1 Rubrivivax sp. | reverse complement strand
TGTCCCCCGGAGCAGGGGGACGACGAGGCGCTTCGATGCTGCCACCGGTAACCGTTGCTCAATAGTTCACGCTGCAGCCAGACACCTGCGTTGGCCGGTGGCGGCGATCGGTTGCGCGCAGACCAACCAGCGCGAGTCTCGGCCGCGCGCTGCTCAACCCAGGCTGAAGGCCTCGTTGATCGCGTTTTTCACGCCGCCGCCCATCTGCGGGCCACCGCCGGCGACATGGATCGCATCGCCGATGACGACCGCGCCCATGCCGTGGCGTGCCGTCAGCATCGAGGCGTAGGCTTCCCAGCGCTCCGTCACCGGGTCCCGGGCCTCGTTCTGGCCATAGACGCGGTTCGTGCCTTCGCCGCCCATCACGAAGACCTTGCCGCGGTAGAGCACGCAGCCCTGGCCTGAACGCGCGGGCGCCAGTGGCATGCGAAAAGTCCAGCGATCGCTTGCCGCGTCGTAGCTGTGGTGCAAATTGCTGTTGGCGTGAAACGAATCGACGCGGCCGCCGATGACGTGGATGGCATTGCCGACGACGACGATGCCGGTGTGATCGCGCGCCACCGGCAGGGGCTGTCGGCGTTCGTAGCGGTCGGCGTCCGGGTCGTAGACGAGATGCCAGTCGATCGATCTCCGCCAGTCGCTTCCGATGGCGCCACCGACGCGTCCACCTTTCGCCGTCGAAGGCGAAACTCTCGTCGTGTGGCGTACGGTTCTGCTCGACGAAGCCGCCAAAGGCATACAGGCGATCGCCGAGCGTGGTGACGCCGACATGGTTGGCGCCGCGCGGCAGCTGCGCCAACTCCTGCCACTCGTCCGTCGCGAGGTCGTAGGCGTGGTGGTAGGGGCGGTCGACGCGCTGCTGCGCGTAGCGCCCACCAGGTGCACCCGCCGGCGACAGGCCGCCGTCCAGGCCATCTCCGTGCGCGGCATCGGCAGCGGTGCTCGTGCACGCCAGTGGCCCTGGGCCGCGGCCTTCGGCGCCGGGCTGTCGGTGACGGCCTGCTGCGCATGAGTCTCGGGCAGGTCGACCCGGCCCGGCTGGTTCAATCGCTCGAACTGCCCCTGCTGAGGGCCCTGGTGCTGCGCGCGCAGCAGCCCCGGTGCGCCCAGCGTGGCTGCGGCGGCGATGAGCGTGCGGCGCGATAGCTTCATGGCCGCGGGATCTCGCGAGGGACTTGCAGTGGCGGTGCGCGCTGCCGAGTCAGCGCGTGGTGATTCAGTTCCTCGGCCGGGGCGATTCGCGCAAGTGTAGGACGGCTTCAGAACTTGAACAGCGCGCTGCGCGCGGCGTCGTTCCAGCTGTAGGCGTCGACGAAGATCGCCGCCATGCCGGCCGCCAGCAGCAGCGGACGCAGCCAGATCCAGCGCAGCGGGCGGATCAGCGCCACCGAGATCAGCCACAGGCCGGCGCCGATCTTCAGCGTGGCGATCAGCGCCATGCCCGGGTCGGTGGCCAGCTTCAGCAGCCAGGGGTTGGCGATGAAGCCCATCGGCAGCACGAACAGGCCCACGCCGAGCAGCATCGAGCGCCCCGCTACCGGCAGCCACGGCGTTTGCGCGATGCCGGCAGCGATGAACACGTTGCCGCACACCGGCGGCGTGATCGTGCACAGCAGCGCGTACCAGAACACGAACAGGTGCGCGTACAGCGGCGTCAGCCCCATCGACTGCAGCGCGTCGCCGGCCACCGCGATGCAGATCACGTAGGCCGCGGTGGTCGGCAGTTCCATGCCCAGCAGCAAGCTGGCCAGCCCGGTGAGCGCGAGGCCGACCCACAGGTTGCCGTCCGAGGCCGACAGGATCATCGAGGTGATCTTCACGCCGATGCCGGTCTTGTGGAACACGCCGGTGATCAGCCCGGCGCAGATGAGGATCGCGGCGATGGTGGCGATCTGCCGCCCCGCGTCGACCACTGCCACCTGCAGCCGGTCGATCCAGTGCCGCAGGTCGATGCGGCCGACGGCGTCGAAGGCCAGCAACGCCAGCGTGGCCGCGGTGGCGAACAGCGCCGCGTATTGCGGCGTGTAGGCGGTCCAGCCGAGCACGTAGATCAGGATGCCGAAAGGCACGGCGAAGAAGGGCAGCGTGCGCGCCACGCGGCCCCAGCCGGGCAACTCGTGCGCCGCCATGCCCTTCAGGTCAAACTTGATCGCGTACTGGTGCACGCCGACCCAGGCGGTGACGAAGAACAGCAGTGCCGCCGGCGTCGCCGCAACCATGATCGTCGTGTAGGGCAGCGCCAGCAATTCGGCCATGACGAAGATGCCCGCGCCCATCAGCGGCGGCATGATCTGCCCGCCGGTCGAGGCCACCGCTTCGGTGGCGGCGGCCAGGCTGGGCGGATAGCCCATGCGCTTCATCGCCGGGATCGTGACCATGCCGGTCGACGCGGTGTTGGCCGAGGCCGAGCCGGAAATGGTGCCGTACATCGCGCTCGACAGCACGGCCACCTTGGCCGCGCCGGCGCGAAAGCGCCCGGCGATCTGCGTCGACAGCGACATGAAGCCCGAGCCGGCGGCACCGGCCGAGATGAACGCGCCGAGGATCAGGAAGGGCGCGATGGTGTCGGCCGACAGCCCGGTGAGTTCGCTCCACAAGCCGCTCTCGCTGATGACCAGGTCGCCGAGGAACGAGTCCAGCGCGTAGGGGTCGTGGCCGAAGCTGCCGGGCACATGGTGGCCGAAGATGCCGTAGGCCAGCACCAGCACGGTGATCAGCGGCAGCACCCAGTTGATCGCGCGGCGCGCCATCTCCAGCGTCACCACGATCAGCACGATCGCCATCGCCAGCTGCCATGGGCCTTGCAGGATGCCGTACTGGTCGGCCAGTCGGTCGCTGAAGATCGCCACGTAGGCCGCACACGCCGTGCCCAGCACCAGGCAGAGCCAGCCGAAGGCGCGGGCGACCGCCGAGCCGGACGGCGCGAAGACGAAGATCCACGGCAGCGCCAGCAGGAAGTGCAGCGGGCGCGTGATCAGGTTCGGGATCAGCCCCGAGAAGACCAGGTACAGGTGGAAGCCGACCGTGATCACGCCGAACAGCGTGATGACCCACCCGGGCCGCGGCACTGTGGCCGAGCGCGCGACCTGGTCGGCGAAGTTCTCGGTCGTCGTGGGGGCGGTTGCTGCCACCGGCGGCCTGACGCCCGCTTACTTGGTGGCGATGCCCTTTTCCTTGTAGTAGCGCAGCGCGCCCGGGTGAACCTCGGCACCAAGCAGCTTGACCATCTCGGGCTGCACGCCGTTCCACCACGGGCTCTTCTCACCCAGCTTGGCCTTGCTCTCCCAGAAGGTCTTGGTGACGAAGTAGGCGACGTCGTCGCTCATGTTCGTGGTGGTGTAGGCGCCCACCGGCAGGCCGACGGTGTTGACCGGCTTGTCCTGGCCCTTGTAGGTGTTCGGCGCGATCGTCAGCGGCCCGGACGACGGGTCGAGCGCCAGTACCTTGGCGCGTTCGGCGTCGGACAGCGACAGGATCTTGATCGGCGTGGTCGTGGCCAGTTCGACCAGCTGCGGTGTCGGGTGCGACGAGCAAGTGGCGAAGGCATCCACCTTGCCGTTGCGCATCGCCGGCCCGGCCGCGCTGAGTTCGACTTCGACGGTCTTCACCTTGTCGGTCAAGTCAAAGGCAGCCAGGATCTTCTCGGTGGCGGTGCCGCAGAACGAACCCTTGCCGCCGGGGATCATCGTCTTGCCGGCCAGGTCGGCGATCGAGTTGATGCCGGCATCGGCACGGGCCACCAGGTGCACCGTGACGAAGGGCATGACGAACAGCGTGCGTGCGTTGTCGAAGGCGCCGTCCTCGAAAGGCTTCTTGCCTTCGCGGGCGCTGGCCAGCAGGCCCGGCGGCGTGGTGAAGATGTAGTTGCCCGGGCGGACCTTCGATTCCTTGACGTTCTGCACCGAGCCCTGGCTTTCTTCGACCGTGGCGACGTAGCTGGGGTCGGCCGCCTTCAGCGCCTCGCCGATCTGTACCGTCATCAGGTAGTACGACGAGGTCGACTTCGCGGACTTAAGCGTGACGCGCGTTTCGGCTTGGGCTGCGCCGGCGGCCAGCGCCAGCGCCACGAGGCTGGCCGAGCCCAGCATCTTCATCTTCGACATGATCTTGTCTCCTGTTTTGTGCGGAACGAAGCTTGCATTCTAGAAGTCGAGGCGCGCGCAACCGCTCAGCTGTCCTCGTCCGGCAGCTGCACGCGCCTGAAGCTGAACAGCAGTGCCAGGTCGTAGACGATCTTCAGCGCCCCGCAGGCCAGCAACGGCGCGGCCAGCCAGCCGGCGGCGAGCAGCGCGCCCGACAGCATCGGGCTGGCGGCCGAGGCCAGGCTGCGCGGCACGGCGGTGAAGCTGGCGGCGGCGGCGCGCGCGGCCGGCGTGACGACGGCCATGACGAAGGCG
>JAHECC010000277.1 GCA_024641965.1 Rubrivivax sp. | reverse complement strand
GCATGAGCCTCTATGTCGATGGATTCGTCGTACCGGTGCCGAAGAAGAACCTCACGGCCTATCGCCGCATGGCGCGCAAGTTCGGCAAGATCTGGATCGAATACGGTGCGCTGGAGGTGCACGAGTGCGCCGGCGACGATGTCAAGCCCGGCAAACTGACCTCGTTCCCGCAGGCGGTGAAGCTGCAGGACGACGAAGTCGTGGTGTTCTCGTGGATCGTCTACAAGTCGCGCCGCCACCGTGACGCCGTCAACGCCAAGGTCATGGCCGACCCGCGCGTGGCCGGCATGGAGAACAAGAACATGCCCTTCGACGGCAAGCGCATGTTCTGGGGTGGTTTCGAGGAAATCGTCTCGTTGTAGCCGGGATGCGCGCTCAGGGCGCCGGGGCGCGCTCGGCGCGCCGCGCCAGCTTGGCCGCCAGGTTCAAGCCCACGCCCGGGCGGCTCCACGGGCACACGGCGATGCACACCGCGCAACCATGGGTCTGGTTGAAGAATGGCAGGCAGCGCTCGAAATCGACGTACCACTTGAGCGTGCCGCGCACCATCTGCTTGGCTGGCGCGATGGCCTCGGGCGGGCAGGCGTCCTCGCAGACACGGCAGCGGCTGCAGAAGTCGTCGATGCCGAACTCGCGCCGCGGCGTCGGCGCGAAGGGTGCGTCGGTCAGCACGGCCGACAGCCGGAACGACGCGCCGTGTTCCGGGTTGATCAGCGAGCCATGTTTGCCCAGTTCGCCGAAGCCGCAGGCCAGGGCCGGCGGGATCAGCGCGATCTTCGTCGTCATCGGCCCGGTCACCGGCTCGGCCGACCAGCCCTGGCGGCGCAACCAGCCGGCCACCGCCTTGGCGGCCGCCGCCGCGCGGCCATACTGCCGCACCACCTCGGCACCGGCGGAGGCAGCCGGTGCGGTGGCGATCTGATCGTAGTCGTGTGCCAGGCCAAGCACGACGACGCGTGATTGCGTCACCTGCTGGCCTTCGTAGACCCAGGCCGGATCGACCGGCGCCACGCCCCATCGTTCGAAATCGGCGCCTGTCGCGAATGCCGCCAGCGCCTCGTTCCATTCATGCGGGCTGCGCTGTGCCGGCATGCCTTCGACCTCGGGCATCGGCTCGGCCAGCAATCTGGCGCGGGCCTCGCGCGCTTTCGCCAGGTGCGGGTTGTCGGGGTCGACCTTGTAGAACCAGCGCTGCATCGCGCCGTGCGGGATCTGGTCGGGGTCCGGCGCCCAATAGACCATTCGCGGCGCGCGCGGCGCCGTCTCGCCCAGGCCGTTGATGGTGTTGCCCGACACGGCCGGCTTCAGCGCCATCTGCGCCGGGTCGGGCGTGAAAGGTCGGAACGGGTTGGGCTTGGCCATGATGCAGACTTTCGCAGGCGGGCCGGCAGCGCTTGATCAGGGTCAACCCGCAGCGTTTGGCCACAGCATGGCAAGTCCGGATAGGCGATCGCGGTGCGCGCCGATAGCGTGCACCCCATGAAACCGCAACTTGGAGATGCCATGCCCCGTCCGTCGATCCTGCGCCTTGCCGCGCTCACGCTGGCCCTGGCCGCCGCGCCTGCCCTTGCCGGCACCGTCACTGTCGTTACCTCGTTCCCGAAGGAGCTGACGCAGGCCTACAAGTCGGCTTTCGAGAAGGCCAACCCCGAGATCAAGCTCGAGGTGCTGAACAAGAACACCGTGCAGGGCATCGCTTACGTGCGCGAACTGCCGGCCGGGCAGCGACCCGACATCTTCTGGGCCTCGGCGCCCGACGCCTTCGAGGTGCTGGCCGGCATGAAGCTGCTCGACAACGTCGCCGCGCTGGCCAACCGGTCAGCCCCGGCGAAGGTCGGCAGCTACCCGATCAACAATCCGGAGGGCCTGTACCTGGGCCAGGCGCTGGCCGGCTACGGGCTGATGTGGAACACGCGCTACATGGCGGCCAACAAGCTGCCGGCGCCGCGCCAATGGGCCGACCTGACCAAGCCCGCGTACTTCGGCCACGTGGCGATGAGCGCGCCGTCGCGTTCGGGCACCACCCACCTGACGGTGGAAACCATGCTGCAAGGCGAAGGCTGGGAAAAGGGCTGGACGCAGCTGCTGCAGATCGCCGGCAACTGTGCGGCCATCACCGAACGCAGTTTCGGCGTGCCCGACGGCGTCAACAACGGACAGTTCGGCGTCGGCCTGGTGATCGACTTCTTCGGCCTGGCAGGCAAGTACTCGGGCTTCCCGGTCGAGTTCGCCTACCCCGACGTGACCGCCATCGTGCCGGCCAACATCGCGCTGGTGGCCGGCGGCAAGAATGCCGACGAGGCGAAGAAGTTCATCGCCTTCAGTGTTTCGTCAGAGGGCCAGGCGCTGCTGCTCGACCCGAAGATCTCGCGATTGCCGATCCTGCCGCCGGATCAGATGGGCGGCAAGGTGCCGGCGGGTTACCCGAACCCCTTCGAGATCGCCAAGCGCGCCAAGGTCAAGTTCGATTCCGACCTGTCCGAGTCGCGCTACAACGTGGTGTCGTCGATGTTCGACCAGACCATCACCTTCCGACTGAAGGAGCTGCAGGCCGCAGCGAAGGCGATCCATGCCGCCGAAGCCGCGCTGGCGAAGAAGCCCAACGCCAAGGCGGCCGAGCAGGTGAAGCAAGCGCGCGACCTGGCGTTCTCGCCGGTGGTCGGCGAGGGCCTGGCCGGCAACAAGGAGTTCCTGGCGCTGTTCACCGCCAACAAGAAGGACGCCAAGGTGAACAAGGAGGTCACCGGCCTGGAAGACCGCTGGAACAGCCAGGCGCGCGACCATTACGAGCGCGCCCGCGGCCTGGCCGAGCAGGCCCTCGCCCTGGCCAAGTGACGCCGCGCCACTGAACGCATGCTGTCGATGAGCGCCGCGGCCCCGGGCGCGCGGACCCGCCCCGGCGTGTGGCTGGCCGGCGCCCTGGTGCTGGGCTTCCTGCTGCTGTTCCTGGTGCTGCCGGTGGCGCGTGTCTTCTACACCGCCTTCGTCGAAGCCGACGGCAGCCTGACCTTCGGCCACTTCGGCGCCTTCTTCGGCCAGGGCCTGATGCGCGAGGCCTTTTTCAACAGCCTGTACGTGGCCGTGATGTCGGCGCTGTTCGCGGCACTCATTGCGGTGCCGCTGGCTTACTTCACCGTGCGCTTCGAGTTCCGCGGCGCGATCCTGATCCACACGCTGGGCGTGCTGCCGCTGATCATGCCGCCCTTCGTCGGCGCGGTGGCGCTGCAGCTGATCTTCGGCCGCTCGGGGTCGCTCAACCTGCTGCTGAACGATTGGTTCGGCTTCACCGTGCCGGTGATGGAAGGCTTGAACGGCGTCATCTTCGTCGAGTCCATCCACTACTTCCCGTTCATCCTGATGAACCTGACGGTGGCTTTGCGCAACATCGACGGCGCGATGGAAGAAGCGGCGATGAACCTGGGCTGCCGCGGCTGGCGGCTGTTCTGGCGCGTGATCTTCCCCTTGGGGCTGCCCGGCTTCGTCGCCGGGGCTTCACTCGTTTTCGTCAAGGTCTTCGACGACCTGGGCACGCCGCTGGTGCTGGGCCAGACCAACCTGCTCGCGCCGCAAGCCTACCTGCGCATCACGCAGGTCGGGCTGGAAGACCCGCTGGGCTATGTCATCAGCGTGATCATGATCGCCTTCTCGATCGCGGCGATGGCGCTGTCGGCGCGCGCGCTGAAAGGCAAGGACTACTCGACCCTCCAGAAAGGCGGCACCAGCCTGCAGCGGCGCCGGCTGTCACCGATCGGATCGTTCATGGCCTATGCCTGGATCGGGCTGGTGCTGCTGATCACGCTGTCGCCGCACATCGGCGTGCTGCTGCTGTCCTTCGCCCAGGTGTGGAGCTTCGCGCCGCTGCCCGATGCCTACACGCTGGCGCACTACGCCACGGTGTTCCAGGACTCCAGCGGCATGATCAGGAACACGCTGCTGTACTGCGGCCTGGCGGCAGGTATCGACGTGCTGCTGGGCGTGACCATCGCCTACCTGATCCTGCGCACCACGCTGCCGGCGCGGCAATGGCTGGACTGGATCGCCACCGCGTCGCTGGCGGTGCCGGGCATCGTGCTGGCGATCGGCTTCCTGCGCCTGTACAAGGGCCTGCTGGTGCCGGGCACAGAGATGCTGCTCACCAGCACCTGGGTGATGATCATGCTGGCCTATGCGGTGCGCCGCCTGCCCTATGCGCTGCGCTCGTGTGTGGCCGCGCTGCAGCAGGTGCACGTGTCGCTCGAAGAAGCCGCAGAGAGCGTGGGCGCGACCAAGATGCGCAGCATCCGCCGCATCGTCGTGCCGCTGATGGCCGGCGGCATCCTGGCCGGCTTCGTCACCAGCTTCATCACCGCGGCGGTGGAGCTGTCGGCGACGATCCTGCTGGTCTCGGCCGAATCGCAGGCGCCGATGAG
>JAHECC010000276.1 GCA_024641965.1 Rubrivivax sp. | reverse complement strand
GCCACGCTTCTCGCGCGCGGGAAATGGCACACCGGATGGCGGCGCAGCGGCCATTGCCGCCTACCGCGGCACCGGCACCGTCACTGGCGCGTACATCCAGATCGCCGAGCGCGAGGGCGCTGAATTCGACCTGGCGATCGCCGCCGACGCGTGGCCCAGCGGCCCGGTCGAGAACGACGCCTATGCGGCCATGTGCGACGCCATTCTTGGTGCGGTGCGCACGGGCGGCTGGGACGGCATCTTGCTCGACCTGCACGGCGCGATGGTCACGAAGACCCATGAGGATGGCGAAGGCACGCTGCTGTCGCGCATCCGTGCCATCGACCCGAGCACGCCGATCGCCGTGTCCTACGACATGCATGCCAACGTCTACCCGGCGATGGTCGAAATGGCGAATGTCGTTGCCGGCTACCAGACCTATCCGCACGTCGACATGCATGCCACCGGCCTGCGCGCCGGCAATGCGCTGATCCGCATGCTCAAGGGCGAAGTCAGGCCGACCACCGCCTGGGGCAATGTGCCGATGCTGCCGCACGTGATGCGCCAGGGCACGGCCGACGAACCCAACAGGTCGCTGCAGGCACGCGCCCGGGCGATGGAGCAAGAAGGCGCGCTGTGCGCCAGCCTGTTCGTCGGCTTTCCGCATGCCGACATCCGCAACGCCGGCCTGAGCGTGGTCATCACCACCGACAACGACCTGGCGCTGGCCGAACGCTGGCGCGACGAGTTGCTGCAAGCCGCGTGGGATGCACGCGAGGCCTTCGTCTACCAACTCGAGCCGCTGGCGCAATCGGTGGCGCGCGCGAAGGCCATGACTGACTTTCCTGTCTTCCTGCTCGACCACTATGACAACGCCGCCTCGGGCGGGCCGATGGACACCACGCGCGTGCTCGCCGAGATCCTTCGGCAGGAACTCGACGACGTGGCCGCTTTCGGCATCTTCGACCCGGCCGCCGTGATGCAGGCGGCGGCGGCGGGCGTAGGCACCCAGGTGACACTGTCGATCGGCGGCCAGATGAAGATGCCGATGTGCCCCGAGCCGAGCGAGCCGATCATGGTCACCGGCAAGGTCAAGACCTTGTTCGACGGCAAGTATCGCGCCAAGGGGCCGATGGCCGCGGGCACCATGCAGGACATGGGCCGCGCCGCGGTGATCGACACTGGCCGCGTCGAGATCGTGCTCTTCTCGCGCCATGTCGAACCCTTCGACGTGAACACCTTGCTGTCGGTCGGCATCGACCCGATGCAAAAGCGCTACGTGATGCTGAAAAGCCGCATCCACTGGCGCGCCGGCATGGCCCACCTGGCCAAGGCGGTGGTCGAATGCGCCGGCGTGGGTGTGTGCACCTCGGACTATGGCCAGCACGATTTCAAGAACGTGCGTCGGCCGATCTTCCCGCTCGACCCGCAGGCCACGCGATGAATGGGTCGATCGATCTGAAGGCCTTCCCCTTCGGCTCTGCCACCGCACTGGCGGCAGCGCTGCGCGCCGGCAAGGTGTCGAGCGTGGAATTGCTGAAAGCCTACCTGGAGCGTGTCGATCGTTTCAACCCGACACTGAACGCGCTGGTCGTCGACAACCGCGCCGCGGCGCTGCGCGAAGCCCGCGCCGCCGACCGTGCGTTCGCCAAGGGTCGATCGCTCGGGACGTTGCACGGCCTGCCGATGAGCGTGAAGGAATCCTTCAATCTCGAAGGTCACCCCACCACCTTCGGTCACCCGCACCGCAAGGGCCACGCCGCCACGCAGGACGCGCTGGTGGTGCAGCGGCTGAAGGCCGCGGGCGCGGTGGTCTTCGCGAAGAGCAACGTTCCGATCAACCTGGCGGACTTCCAGTCCTACAACGCGGTCTATGGCACCACCCACAACCCCTGGGACACCACGCGTGGCGCCGGCGGTTCATCGGGCGGCAGCGCGGTGGCGGTGGCTGCCGGCTTGAGTGCACTCGAGTTCGGCAGCGATATCGGCGGCAGCATCCGCAACCCCGCCGCCTACAACGGTGTCTACGGTCACAAGCCGACCTGGTGCATCGTTCCCAAGCGCGGCCACACGATGCTGGACCTGCCCAGCGCGGAACTCGACCTGTCGGTGGTGGGTCCGCTGGCGCGCAGCGCAGCCGATCTGGCGTTGGCGCTGAAGCTCACCGCCGGGCCGGACGAACTGACGGCGCGCGGCGTGGCCTATCGGTTGCCCGCGCCGCCGAAGGCGTTGCGCGGGCTGCGCGTGGCGGTGTGGCTGGACGAAGCCATCGCGCCGGTGGACGACGCGGTGAAAGCGCGCATCGAGGCCGCGGCACGTGCGCTCGGCAAGGCTGGTGTCAAGCTCGACTTCAAGGCACGCCCAGCCTTCGACCCGGCCCACGCGCAGGCGGTGTACGGCACCTTGCTGCAGGCCAACATGGCGGCGCGTCGGCCGGACTACGCGCATTTGGTCGAAGCACGCAACCGGCTGGTTGACGACGACCACAGCGACCATGCGATGACCCTGCGCGCATCCACCGCCAGCTTCAAGGAGGTCTTCGATGCCCACCAGCAGCGCGAGTTGCTGCGCTGGGCCTGGCACGACTTCTTCGGCCGGCACGACCTGATGCTGATGCCGATCACCGCCACGCCGCCATTTCCGCACGACCACAGCGAACCCGCGCCGGCGCGCACGATGCGCGTCAACGGACGTTCGGTGCCGTACTTTGCGCAGTTGTTCTGGGCCGGGCTGGCCACCGCGGCCTTCCTGCCGTCCACCGTGGCGCCGGTGGGCCACACCGGCGACGGCCTGCCGGTGGGCATGCAGATCGTCGGGCCCGAGATGGGCGACCGCAGCACCATCTGGCTGGCCGGCCAGATGGCACGCCTGATCGGCGGCTACACGCCGCCGCCGGGGTTCTAGCCGTGGCGGTTCTGACTGAAGCGCACGGCCGCGTGCTGGTCATCCGCCTCGACCGCGATGAAAAACGCAATGCGATGGACCATGCGATGACGCTGGGCCTGGACGCGGCAATGAACCGCCTCGAGGACGAAGATCAATGGTGGTGCGGCGTGCTCACCGGCAACGGTCGTGCGTTTTCCGCCGGCAGCGATCTGGCCGACCACGCTCGCAACAGCACCGAGCGTGGCGGGCCCTATGGCGTGGTCCGCCGCGAGCGGCGCAAACCGCTGATCGCCGCGGTGGATGGCCTGGCCTATGGCGGCGGTTTCGAGATGGTGCTGGCCTGCGACCTGGTGGTGGCGTCGCGCCGCGCCCGCTTTGCACTGCCCGAGGTCAAGCGCGGCCTGCTCGCGCTGTATGGCGGCGTGTTTCGCGGCGCGCGCGCGTTGCCGCTGAACCTGGCGCGCGAGATGGCGCTCACCGGCGATCCCATCGACGCCGAGCGCGCCCACGCGCTGGGCTTGGTCAACCGCCTTTGCGACGACGGCGCGGCCCTGGAGCTCGCGCTGGAAATGGCCGAACGCATCTGCGCCAACAGCCCGGTCGCGGTGCGCGAGAGCCTGCATGTCATCAACCATTCGATCGAAACGTCGGATGCGCTGGCCTGGAAACTCAGCACCGAAGCCGCCGCCAGGGTGCGCGCTTCGGCCGACAGCCGCGAAGGCGTCGACGCGTTCCTGGGAAAACGTCCACCGCGCTGGACCGGACGCTGAGGAGCAAGGCGATGTCTCCGGACCGCGCCGCGATCCATGTGCTGATGGGCGTGTGCGGCTGCGGCAAGAGCACCATCGGCCACAAGCTGGCATCGGCGCGGCAGGTGCCCTATGTCGAGGGTGACGAGTTCCACCCGCCGGAGAACGTCGCACGCATGGCCGCCGGCATCCCCTTGACCGATGCCGACCGCCAGGGCTGGCTCGAAAGCCTGCGCGATCGCCTGAAGCAATCCGCCGATGCCGGCGCGGGCCTGGTGCTGGGTTGCTCGGCGCTGAAGCGCGGCTATCGCGACATCCTGCGTGCCGGCGCGCCAGACCTGGTGCTGGTGTACCTGCGTGGCAGCCGCGAGCTCCTGGCCGCGCGCATGGCTGCGCGCCGTGATCACTATATGCCGCCAGCGCTGCTCGACAGCCAACTCGGCATCCTGCAGCTGCCGGCAGCAGACGAGCGCGCACTGGATTTCGACGTGACCGACGATACCGAAACCATCGTCGCCGCCATCCTGAACCAAGGAGCCAGACGCTCATGACGGATTTCTGCAAGATCGAGCTGTTCACCGACAGCGACGGCCGCGCCCGCTTTCGCGAGCTGAGCATCGCACTGGATCAGGGCACGCCGATGGCACGGCTGTCGGCGCTGTTCGATTCGGGCGGCTACCAACTGCGCCAAAGCCCGGTAGGCTTTCGCAGCGAATTCCATTGCACCACCACGCCGCAGTGGGTATTCATCCTGTCGGGGCAGATGCAGATCGGCCTGCAGGACGGCAGTTCACGCACCTTCAA